>NZ_JBFRLG010000033.1:0-36814 GCF_041469785.1 Vibrio sp. 10N.286.48.F5
CATCCCGCGTCCGAATGCATCAATTAAGTTGATGATTCTTCCCTCTCTCTTCGAAAAGAAAGTGGAGCGATACATCGGGTTCGAACCGATGACCTCAACCTTGGCAAGGTTGCGCTCTACCAACTGAGCTAGTATCGCATTAGTTATTCGCTGCTCTTACTGCCTTGGGCAGCTCTTACTGCCTTGGGCAACAGATAGCGCTTAACTGTAATGTGGTTGCGGGAGCCGGATTTGAACCGACGACCTTCGGGTTATGAGCCCGACGAGCTACCAAACTGCTCCATCCCGCGTCCGGATGCATTGTTTAAGACAATGAGACTAAACCATTTTCATTCTGAGCAAAGCTCTAAGAATAGAATTTGGAGCGATACATCGGGTTCGAACCGATGACCTCAACCTTGGCAAGGTTGCGCTCTACCAACTGAGCTAGTATCGCATTATAAAAGGTCTTTCACCTTTCGATTACCGCTTTCGCCGTAACCTACAAATTGGAGCGATACATCGGGTTCGAACCGATGACCTCAACCTTGGCAAGGTTGCGCTCTACCAACTGAGCTAGTATCGCAATCTGAAAACGTCTTTCTCCGTTCAGGGCTGCGAATTATAAGAGCATTTTTTTGTGATGCAAGTCCTTAATGCAAAATTACGAAACTTTTTACTCAACTGCTGTAAAAGCACACAGATTTGCAAAAAAAACGGCTCTTATGTCCCTGAAAAGTTAGATAAACGTGATCATTTTATTCGACTAGATGTTAATAATCGTTTTTCGGTAGTACTGCAGCTCGGCGATCGACTCTCGAATATCGTCTAACGCAAGGTGACTTCCCGACTTAGAAAAACCATCTAACACTTCAGGTTTCCAACGACGAGTCAGCTCTTTCAGAGTGCTTACGTCAACATAGCGGTAGTGGAAGTACTCTTCTAACTCTGGCATGTGCTTGTATAGGAAACGGCGGTCTTGACCAATGCTGTTGCCACAAATTGGTGACTTACCTTTTGGTACCCATTTTTCAAGAAACTCAATGGTTTGTTGGATGGCATCTTGCTCTGAAACCGTGCTTTCTTGAATTCGCTTCACGAGGCCGCTGCCAGTGTGAGTCGTTGTACACCACTCGTCCATCTTGTCCAATTCACTCTGAGGTTGGTGAATAGCCAAAACAGGTCCTTCAGCCAGGATGTTAAGCTCACTATCAGTAACGATAGTAGCAATTTCAATGATTTTATGAGTTTCAGGATCAAGTCCTGTCATCTCTAGATCAACCCAAATAAGGTTCTGATCGCTAAAGGACATAAGGCGTCGCCTATTTGTTTATGTGTAAAAGAGGTACTATACCCAAATAACTATACTCAAACTAGCTTTAGGACCATCGAAATCACGTGGTACCAGCAACATCCTGTTTGAGTCCCCAATCATCAAGTTAGATGTGTTAAGTGAAAAATTGTGGCTAAAAAAAAGAAGTTAACCAAAGGTCAAGTACGTCGTGTACGTAGCAACCAGAACAAGCGACTCAAGAAAGAAGATTCTATCCAATGGGATGAGAACATGCTTGGCGGAACCAAAAGCGGACTCGTGATTACGCGCTTTGGCCAACATGCTGATATCGAAGATCTTGAAACTAACGAAGTTCATCGTTGTAACTTACGCCGTAGTATCGAGACTTTAGTTTCTGGTGACCGAGTGACTTGGCGCGCAGGCTTAGAATCAATGGCCGGTATTTCTGGCGTTGTGGAAGCGGTTGAGCCGAGAACTTCAATGCTGACTCGCCCTGATTACTACGATGGCCTAAAGCCAGTAGCTGCGAACGTCGACCAAATGGTTATCGTATCGGCTGTGCTACCAGAGCTATCACTTAATATTATCGACCGTTACCTAATTGCTTCAGAAACGGTAAACATCGCGCCGCTTGTTGTACTGAACAAGGTCGATCTACTGACTGATGAGCAGATTGCTGAATACCGTGAAACACTTAAAGAGTACGAGAAGATCGGCTATAAAGTGATGTTCGTGAGTAAAGAGTCTGGCTACGGCATCAAAGAGCTGGAAGCTGAACTCAAAGACCGTATCAACATCTTTGTTGGTCAATCGGGTGTGGGTAAATCAAGCCTAGTGAATGCATTAATGCCTACGCTAGACATTGAAGAAGGCGAAGTCTCTGAGAACTCAGGTCTTGGTCAGCACACAACCACGGCAGCTCGTTTATACCACTTCCCTTCTGGTGGTGATCTGATTGATTCACCAGGAGTGCGTGAATTCGGCCTATGGCACCTAGAGGCCGACGAAATCACTGAAGCCTTTATCGAGTTCAAGCCTTACCTTGGCGGTTGTAAGTTCCGTGACTGTAAACACATTGATGACCCAGGCTGCATCCTGCGCGAAGCGGTAGAAAACGGAAAGATCAGTCGATTACGTTTCGACAACTACCACCGCATCATTGAAAGCATGGCGAGTAACAAAGATAACCGTCAGTATTCACGCAACAAAAAAGCCGATCTCTAATCGCGTTTTTGTGAACAAATGTGTGCATTTACTGACAATTGGCGCGAATTTAAGTAACATCTCGCGCCCTAAACCGTCATCGACAGATTTAATTGAAAAACAATTAGCATTGGAAAATTAATACAATGGATAAGATTAAAGTTGGATTGCAGTACTGGATTCCACAACATGGATTAACTCGCCTAGTCGGCAAACTTGCGTCTGCTAAAGCGGGCGGCTTAACGACAGCGATCATCAACTGGTTCATCAAGCAATACAAAGTGAACATGGATGAAGCTCTGCATAGCGATCCAAAACACTTTAAAACATTCAATGAATTCTTCGTGCGTGAATTGAAAGAAGGCATGCGTCCTATCGCTGAAGGTGAGTCTGTTATTGTTCACCCTGCAGATGCACGTGTGAGCCAATTTGGCCCAATTACTGACGGTCAACTGATTCAAGCGAAAGGCCATAACTACTCAGCTCGCGAGCTATTGGGTGGTGATGCTGCGCTAGCGGATGAATTTAAAGACGGTGAATTCGCAACGCTTTACCTGTCTCCAAGTGATTACCACCGCGTGCACATGCCATGCGACGGCACACTGCGCCAGATGATCTACGTTCCAGGTGACCTTTTCTCAGTTAACCCGTTAACGGCAGAAAACGTTCCAAACCTATTCGCACGTAATGAGCGTGTCGTTTGTATCTTCGATACGGAATTTGGCCCAATGGCACAAGTGCTGGTTGGCGCAACGATCGTAGGTAGCATCGAGCAAGTATGGGCAGGTACCATCACCCCACCTCGTGGTAACTCGGTTTACAAATGGGATTACCCTGCACAAGGTGACAAAGCAATCATCTTGAAGAAAGGCGAAGAGATGGGCCGCTTTAAGCTTGGTTCAACCGTTATCAACCTGTTCGCTAAAGATGCGATCAAGTTTGACGACACTATGCAAAATGGCGAGAAAACGGTTCTTGGTACACCTTTCGCGCACATTGCTGGCAAAGAAGCGCAAGCAAATGACGATGTTGTTACCGATTCTGCTGAGAACACTGACCAAGCTTAACAATTTGAGTTAACTCATTTAAGCTTTCAAGGCGCGTTACTTTTTCTATTTCAGAGAAGAACGCGCCTTTTTCTTAACTCTACCGATTCATTTGCTACTCAAGCTCTAACAACTCAATCTTTCAAACCCTGCCCAGCCACCTGCTGCTTCTCACTCTTGTCTCTAATTGCCCAGATAAAAGATTGACCAAAAACAAAACAACTGTCGAAACCTTAAACAACTTTTTGATTTTCCAACCCGTCTCCAAGTACCAGAAATCCAGATAACTTACTCTATTTGAAGATATTTTATTTATAGGGTCTTTGTACATGCCTAAACTCAATGTTGGCGTTCTGGTCAAGCTGTTGATTTGTTTTGCGATTCCCTTAGGCGTGTTATTCATGCCGATAGATTCAATACCAATCGATGATCTCACGCTGATTCAACACCGCCTGTTGGCGATATTCTTATTAGCAGCCCTGCTGTGGGTGCTTGAACCTGTTCCGGTATTCGCCACTTCCATTTTGATCATTGCGCTTGAACTGGTGATGATATCTGACAAAGGTTTACACCTATTTAGAAATCCACCAGCGGGGCACGATCTCGGTGAGTTAATCAAATATACCGACATCTTCGGTGCATTTTCGTCACCGATCATCATCCTTTTCATGGGTGGTTTTGCTCTTGCGATATCCGCATCCAAGTATGAACTCGATAACAACCTAGCTCGAGTGCTACTTAAACCATTTGGTACAGAACCGCGCTTCATTATGCTCGGATTAATGCTGATCACCGCCGTGTTCTCAATGTTCATGTCAAATACCGCAACGACGGTAATGATGCTTGCGCTGCTCGGCCCTATCGTCGCATCTGTACCAAAAGGCGATATGGGTATCAAAGCGCTCGTGTTGTGTATTCCAATTGCTGCCAATACTGGCGGTATCGCAACCCCAATCGGTACACCGCCCAATGCCATCGCGCTGCAATACCTAACGGGTGAAAATACCATCGACTTCCTCAGCTGGATGATGATGGGCTTACCCTTTGTGATCATCCAACTCACCATCGCTTGGTTTCTTCTACAAAAACTCTTCCCTTCTAAAGAAAGAAACATGGTGCTCAAGCTTGATGGACAATTTAGAAAGAGCTGGCGAGCGATTGTGGTTTACATCACCTTCGCTGCGACAATCTTATTGTGGATGACCACCAAACTGCACGGCATGAACACCTATGTCGTGTCTATCATTCCACTGGCTGTGTTTACGCTCACTGGCATCATGGGCAAAGAAGAGCTCAAGCTGATTAACTGGGATGTGTTGTGGCTGGTCGCAGGTGGTATTGCGATTGGTATTGGCTTAGATAAAACAGGCTTAGCCGCTGCACTCGCACACGCAATTGACTATGAATCGCTGTCACCTGCAGCTGTGGTACTGACATTGTCTATCGTGTGTTGGTTAATGGCGAACTTCATGTCAAACACTGCGACGGCCAACTTGCTGATGCCGATAGCCGCTGCAATTGGTGCTTCCATGGAAAGCCTAGTTGCGATTGGTGGTCTGCAAGGCTTGCTGGTTGTGGTCGCCTTCTCTGCGTCACTTGGCATGATTCTGCCCGTATCGACACCACCAAACTCACTGGCCTACTCGACCGGGCTTATCGAAAGCAAAGACATGGCGAAGATGGGCATCATCTTAGGTATTGTGGGCTTGCTGATGGTTTACCTCGCCCTGTTTATCATCACCTAGCACGTTAATCCCTACGAATGCCCTTCCAGATAGTAATCACGTCTTTGCTATCTGGAAGGTTTAGTGCATATTGAATCCCCCACTTCTACATTTTGACACGGACGTACACTTCAATGGGATTCGAATGGCTGGCTCTTGCTGCCGCTTTTCTTTGGGCTATCGCGAGCCTGATGTCAGTAAAGCCTGCTCAACACTTAGGTTCTTTCGCCTATAGCCGTTGGCGCATGGGTTGCACTGCTATCATCTTATCGAGCATGGCTTGGTTTACTGGTGGCTGGTCAACGGTCGAAGCAGACCTAGTCACGCCGATGATGCTGTCTGGGCTAATTGGCATCTTCATTGGTGATACCGCCCTATTTGCTTGTTTGAACAGAATGGGACCGCGCCAAGCAGGTTTGCTGTTCTCTTGTCACGCCGTGTTCTCGGCAATTCTTGGTTACTTCCTATTTAGCGAAAGCATGACTTCGGTGGAGCTGATTGGCTCGGCTTTGGTGTTCAGTGGTGTATTAACCGCGATATTCTTTGGTCGTCGAGGACAGGCTAACAATCAACTCGAAACCATTAAAGGCACTGTGTGGATTGGTGTTGCACTGGGAATTACAGCTGCGATTTGCCAAGCCTTGGGCGGTATTATTGCAAAACCCGTGATGCAAACCAGCATAGACCCTGTTGCCGCTTCAGCGATTCGTATGATTACCGCTTTTGTTGCTCACTCCGCATTTCGTCTAACTGGCGCTAAGCTCTCACGCGCAATCAACCCGATGAATGGTCAAATATTTGCGATTACCGCAGTGAACGGATTTTTAGCGATGGCGGTGGGAATGACGCTGATCTTGTATGCGCTTCAGGAAGGCAATGTCGGCATGGTTGCTCTGTTATCTTCAACCACACCAATCATGTTGTTACCAATACTTTGGCTGTACACCAAACAGAGACCAAATGCCTACGCTTGGATCGGTGCCATTGTTGCCGTTATTGGCACTGGGATTCTGGTCAGTTAGCCAAACAGTAAGTAAGACTAACTGAATAGAGAGCTAAGAGCGCGGGAACGGAAAAGCCGTCACATCATCGATGTGGTCATAACCTAACGCCAGCATGATCAGACGATCAATACCTAAAGCAACACCCGCACAGTCTGGTAAGCCCGCTTTTAATGCCTCAATCAAGTGATGGTCAATCGGTTGAGGCGATAAGCCCATCTCAATACGTTTGGCATTGTCATCTTCAAAGCGCTTGAGCTGCTCTTGTGGCTTATCTAATTCATGGAAGCCGTTTGCCAATTCAATCCCTTTAAAGTACACCTCAAAGCGATCCGCCACTCGCGGGTCCTCAGGGTTAATCTTGGCTAATGCCGCTTGTGAAGCCGGAAAGTCATAAACAAACGCAGGCACTTGTTGCCCTATTTTGGCTTCAACCCCAATACTAAACAGCAACTGCAGCAAGGTATCACGATCTTCTTCAGGGTCAGCTATATCGCTGAGCCCAAGTTTCGCCGCAGCTTGCTTTAGCGTATCCATCGAATCTTCCAGTGGACACACACCTAACACGTCAATAAAGGCTTGTTGGTAAGTCATTCGCTCTGCTGAGCCCGATTTAAGTACCTGCTGTAACAGCAAATCCATTTCATCCATCAGGTCATGGTGATCAAAGCCAACGCGATACCACTCCAACATGGTGAACTCAGGGTTGTGGTAACGGCCATTTTCTTCATTCCGGAAAGACTTACAAATTTGATAAATACAGCCACTGCCGGCCGCTAATAGACGTTTCATATGAAACTCAGGGCTAGTCATAAAGAATAGAGGCTGACCGTGCGCATAACCCGGCCCTACGAATTCAGTTTTGAAAGTATGCAAATGCACGTCCGTCACCGTGGCGTGGCTCATCGCAGGCGTATCCACTTCCATCACGTTTCGCTCAGCAAAGAACTGACGGATTTGATTAAGGATATCAGCACGTTGCTTTAACTGCTTAATGGTTGCGGCTGGTTGCCATGTTGAGTGCATTATTAAGTTCCATATTACTGAATTCTAGGCGACGGAAATTACCACCTTTCGCCTCTTTTGTAAGCTTCTATCTTTCTATAGATGGAAGCAAAATGTTGCTTTAATGAAGCCAGAAAATTACGTTCTACAATACAATTATCAATACAGCTTTCACATCCACATTGATAACAAAAATCATACTCAACAAGCCGTTAACACAAGTCTTGTGGGTTAATCGTTATCAACAATTCATTGCCGTGATTGCAGTCACATAACCTATAATTTCTATGCCTCCATATGCACTACCGACCTAAAAACCCAAATGCATCAACTTTTCGAATACCTTCCTCTCTTACACTGAACCTACCACTTAAGGCTTAGGGGTGCTAAATGGTTCCTACAATTTAGAACCTCCTAAATAGGCTTTTTATAATAACAAGCGGAATACTCCGCATCACACTGGAGAATAACTGTGAAGACAATTACCACAGATATCGCAGTCATCGGCGCAGGCGGCGCTGGTCTTCGTACAGCTATTGCTGCGGCTGAAGCTAATCCTGAACTGGAAGTAGCACTGATTTCTAAAGTTTACCCAATGCGTTCGCACACGGTAGCGGCAGAAGGCGGTTCAGCAGCAGTAATTAAAGACGAAGATAGCTTAGATAACCACTTCAACGATACTGTTGGTGGTGGCGACTGGCTATGTGAACAGGATGTTGTTGAATACTTTGTTGAAAACTCGACTCGCGAAATGATCCAAATGGAACAATGGGGCTGCCCATGGAGTCGTAAAGAAAACGGTGAAGTAAACGTACGCCGATTCGGCGGTATGAAGGTAGAGAGAACGTGGTTCGCAGCGGATAAAACCGGCTTCCACATGCTTCATACTCTGTTCCAGACTTCGATGAAGTACGACACAATCAAACGATTTGATGAGTACTTTGTGGTGGACCTTCTCGTAGAAAACCAGAGCGGCGTTGAAGATGGCGAAGTACAAGGCCTAATCGCGATTCACATGTCTGAAGGTGAACTTGTTACGATCAAAGCGAAATCTGTTGTGTTAGCAACCGGCGGCGCAGGTCGTGTTTACCACTGTAATACCAACGGCGGCATCGTAACTGGCGACGGTATGGCAATGGCTTATCGCCACGGTGTACCACTGCGTGATATGGAGTTCGTTCAATACCACCCAACAGGCCTACCGGGCACTGGCATCTTGATGACCGAAGGTTGTCGTGGTGAAGGCGGTATCATCGTCAACAAGAACGGCTACCGTTACCTGCAAGATTACGGCATGGGCCCTGAAACTCCAGTGGGCGAGCCGAAAAACAAATACATGGAACTGGGTCCACGTGACAAAGTTTCTCAAGCATTCTGGCACGAGCAGCAGAAAGGCAACACCATCAAGCACCCACTTGGTGATGTCGTGCACCTTGACCTTCGCCACCTTGGTGAAGAGTACCTGCAAGAGCGTCTACCGTTCATCTGTGAGCTTGCAAAAGCGTACGTAAACGTAGACCCAGCAAAAGAGCCGATCCCAATTCGTCCAACCGTTCACTACACCATGGGTGGTATTGAAACTAACGGTACCTGTGAAACTCGTATTAAAGGCCTATTCGCCGTTGGTGAATGTGCTTCAGTTGGCCTACACGGTGCAAACCGCCTAGGTTCTAACTCACTGGCTGAGTTCGTAGTATTTGGCCGCGTTGCTGGTGAAGAAGCGGTGAAACGCGCTGCTGAATTCAAAGGCTGGAACGAAGAGTCTATCGCTAAGCAAGTGAAAGCGGTTGAAGATCGCATCGCAGGCATCTTGGCTCAAGAAGGCGACGAGAACTGGGCTGACATCCGTACTGAAATGGGTCACACCATGGAAGCGGGTTGTGGTATCTACCGTCAAGAAGACTTGATGCAAAAGACCATCGACAAACTCACTGAACTGAAAGCTCGCTACAAGAAGATCAGCATTAAAGACAAAGGCAAAGTATTCAACACTGACCTACTTTACGCTATCGAAGTGGGTTACGGTCTTGAAGTTGCAGAAGCGATGGTTCACTCAGCGATCCTTCGTAAAGAGTCTCGCGGTGCACACCAACGTCTAGACGACAACTGCACAGAACGTGATGACGTAAACTTCCTGAAACACTCTCTATCTTTCTACAACGAAGATGCAGCACCAACCATCGACTACAGCGGCGTTAAGATCACCAAATCTCAACCTAAAGCTCGTCTGTACGGTGAAGCTGCAGAGAAAGCCGCTGCCGCTGAAAAAGCAGCAGAAGAGAATGCGAAGAAGAGCGAAGAGGAGCAAGCATAATGTCAGCGAATCGAATCCAAAAAATTGAAATCCTGCGTTATGACCCTGAGCACGATGCAGAACCTCACTTTCAAACCTTTGAAGTTCCGTTTGATGAAACCATGTCAGTACTTGATGCGATCGGTTACATCAAAGACAACCTAGATAAAGACCTGTCTTACCGTTGGTCTTGTCGTATGGCGATTTGTGGTTCTTGCGGCATCATGGTTGATGGCGTGCCAAAACTGGCGTGTAAGAGCTTCTTACGTGACTACCCGAATGGCTTCAAGATTGAGCCTTTAGCTAACTTCCCAATCGAAAAAGATTTGATTGTCGACATGACGCCGTTCATCGAGCGCCTTGAAGCAATCAAGCCTTACATCATTGGTAACGACCGTAAGCCAGAAGACGGCACCAACATCCAAACTCCAGAGCAAATGGCGAAATACAAGCAGTTCGCTGGCTGCATCAACTGTGGTTTGTGTTACGCAGCATGTCCTCAGTTTGGTCTAAACCCTGAGTTCATCGGCCCTGCGGCACTTGCTCTTGCTCACCGCTACAACCTAGATAGCCGTGACAATGGTAAAGCTGAACGTATGAAGCTTATCAATGGCGACAATGGCGCTTGGGGCTGTACGTTTGTAGGTTACTGTTCTGACGTATGTCCGAAGAAAGTAGACCCAGCGGCTGCAGTAAACCAAGGTAAAGTTGAGTCTTCAATGGACTTCGTTATCTCGATGTTCAAGCCAGACGGATCGCAAGTAAAAACAGCAGAGGAGGCATAATATGAGCAATCGTAAGCCTTATGTTCGTGAGATGAAGAGAACGTGGTGGAGCAACCATCCGTTCTACCGCTTCTACATGCTACGTGAAGCGACTGTACTGCCTTTGATTCTATTCACTCTGTTCCTAACCTTCGGTTTGGGTGCACTAGTGAAAGGGCCTGAAGCTTGGGCTGGTTGGTTGAGCTTTATGGCTAACCCTATCGTCGTTGGTATCAACATCGTGGCACTGCTAGGCAGCTTGCTACACGCTCAAACCTTCTTCAGCATGATGCCTCAAGTAATGCCAATCCGTCTTAAAGGCAAATTGGTTGATAAAAAAATCATCGTACTGACCCAGTGGGCAGCGGTGGCTTTTATTTCTTTAATCGTTCTTGTTGTGGTGTAAGGAGCTTTCGTTATGAACACAAATTACAAAGTAAAACCTGTTAACCACAACCCACAACGCTCTGATGAGCCAATCTGGTGGGGCCTATTTGGCGCTGGCGGTACTTGGTTCGCGATGATCACACCAATCACGGTTCTAGTGTTAGGTATCTTAGTGCCAATGGGCATCATCGATGCGGACGCAATGAGCTACGAGCGTGTGTCTGAATTTGCCACCAGCATTATCGGTGCGCTATTCATCATCGGTACGCTAGCACTGCCAATGTGGCATGCAATGCACCGTCTTCACCACGGCATGCACGACCTTAAGTTCCACGTCGGTGTTGCGGGTAAAGTTGGCTGCTACTTCGTTGCAGGCCTAATCAGCGCATTGTCTGTTATTTTCATCTTTATGATCTAACAGTTAAGAGCAGATTCGGGATTCGAGTAAACGAGTATCGAAGAGCTTAAAAGCAGATGCAGGATTCGAGTAATCGAGTATCGAAGAGCTTAAGAGCAGAAAAACGAAAGCAGAGCTAGGTTATCCAGCTCTGCTTTTTTGTTATTTGTTGAATATCTTATCTCTCTGACTCGGCTCTGATCTTCCTGCTTTTCGTATCTCGCATCTCGTTCACACATATCTGCTCTTCCAGCTCTTCGTATCCCGCATCTCGTATTACTCGTATCTGCTCTTCCCCAATCTTGAGGTACAAAAAAAGGCCGCCTAAGCGACCTTTTTCAGATACTTGAAGTCAATTACTTCACACGACCAACGTATTCGCCAGTACGAGTATCAACTTTAACAACTTCACCGATAGCGATGAATAGAGGTACGCGAACTACCGCGCCTGTTGCTAGAGTTGCAGGCTTACCGCCAGTACCTTGTGTGTCGCCTTTAAGGCCAGGATCGGTTTCTGTTACTGCGATCTCAACAAAGTTTGGTGGAGTTACTGTGATAGGGTTATCATTCCACAACGTTAGAGTACATACGTCGTTTTCAACTAACCATTTAGAAGTCTCGCCTACTGCTTTTGCATCAGCAGCGATTTGCTCGAATGTTTCGTTGTTCATGAAGTGGTAGAATTCGCCATCGCTGTATAGGTAGCCTAGTTCAACGTCTACAACGTCCGCTAGTTCTACTGTATCGCCTGACTTAAATGTTTTCTCTAACACTTTGCCTGACAGCAGTTTACGAAGTTTAACACGGTTAAACGCTTGGCCTTTACCTGGCTTAACGTATTCATTTTCGATAATTGAGCAAGGCTCGTTATCCATCATGAATTTTAAACCGCCTTTGAATTCATTGGTGCTTACTGACGCCATGATTTTCTCTTCCACATCTTTGAGTTAATTTCAATGCCGCATATCATAACCCGAAAAGTCGAATCTGTTGAGCAAAACTGGCTCAAACAACTATCGAATGCGATCTCTGACCCGACAAAACTGCTTGAGGCATTGGAAATAGACCCAACACCATGGCAAGCAGGCTTCGCTGCTCGTGAGTTATTTGCACTTCGGGTACCTCTTAGCTTTGTCGAACGAATGGAAAAAGGCAACCCACACGATCCATTGCTACGACAAATTTTACCGCTAAGCGAAGAGTTTGAGGTACACCAAGGCTATTCCGCTGATCCACTGGAAGAGCAAGACAACGCCATTCCTGGGCTACTGCACAAATACAAGAACCGTGCACTGATGATTGTGAAAGGCGGTTGTGCGATTAACTGCCGCTACTGCTTCCGTCGTCACTTCCCTTACCAAGATAACAAGGGCTCGAAGTCGGTTTGGCAAACCAGTCTCGACTATGTGGCTGCTCACCCAGAGATCAACGAAGTTATCTTGTCGGGTGGCGATCCACTGATGGCAAAAGACAGCGAACTAGAGTGGCTAATTCATGCTATCGCACAAATTCCACATGTGAAAACAGTTCGAATTCATAGCCGATTACCGGTTGTGATTCCCGCTCGAGTAACGGATGAACTGTGCCAATTGTTAGCTCAAACTCGCCTCAATGTGGTGATGGTGAGCCATATTAATCATGCCAACGAGATTAACTTAGAACTCAAGCAAGCCTTTCATAAGCTAAAGCAAACTGGGGCTACTCTGCTCAATCAAGGCGTGATGCTAAAAGGTGTAAATAACAACGCTAACTCATTGAAAGAATTAAGCGAAAAGCTATTCGACGCCGGTGTTTTACCTTACTATATGCATGTACTTGATAAGGTTCAGGGCGCCGCTCATTTCTATATTTCAGATGAAGAAGCCAAGCGTCACTTTAAGGGATTAATCTCTGAGGTTTCTGGCTACCTCGTACCTAAGTTAACTCGTGAAATTGGCGGCCGCACTAGTAAGACACTACTCGACCTACATATTGAATAACTCTATCTAGAGCAATGGTCGCTTCTTATCGTATTGAGTACCAAGAAGCGACAGAGACCACGACACCAGTCTTCACCTTAACAACAGACGGCTGCTAGACTTTAAGTAATCTTTATCAATCGTTAAGACAAAAAGTTTTTGTTCGATCGTCCTGTCTATTATTAGCATACTCGGCTCTATTCTAAATTTTTAGGAGGGGTGATATGTCACAATTTATAGAACAAACTCTCAACCTTGCCCCCTTTAGCTGGGCAGGCCTCGCTGCATGCATGCTGTGTGGTTCTTTAATCGGAATCGAAAGGCAAACACGCGGTAAACCCGTCGGAATCCGAACGTCGATTCTGATCATCAGTGGTACCTATTTCTTCCTCACCATGGCGATCAGCCTATCCCCCAACACACTCGATCAAGCTCGTGTGCTTGGTCAGATAATTACGGGTGTTGGATTTCTAGGGGCTGGTGTAATGATGACACTGGATGGCAAGATTCATGGCGTGACTTCAGCCGCAATTATCTGGGTACTCGCAGCATTAGGTATGATGATCGCACTAGGGCATCTTTCCCAATCGGTCATTATCACGCTAATGGCGCTAGTGATTCTGCTTGGTGTCGATAAAGTGGAAAACAGCTTCCAGAGCCTGCGTCGTGGTGTGCATCAGAAGTGGATGAGAAAAGGCCGCGTGAAGAAGTAACCTCAACCTGAAACAGACATTAAAAAGGCCTAGTCACACGACTAGGCCTTTGTGTATCCAACTAATTAATACACCTGAATACACACCTGATTCTTACCCGCAGCCTTTGCCTTATAGAGCTGCTCATCAGACGAACGAATACTCTGGTTTTCCCACAAGTGCCCTACGCTGTCGAACTTATACAAAGAGTAAAGCGTCGCGCCACCAGACACTGAGATACTAATCTTGTCACCCGTAGGGCATCGATAACTCTGTAGGCTAATGTCGTTTTGAATTCGCTCAAAGATCGATGAAAGCAACTCAGACGATTCACCCGTAATCGCGACAACAAACTCTTCGCCACCAAATCGAGCCACGATATCTTGCTGTCTAACGCTGTTCAGCATCAACCGAGCAACATGGCAAATCACCTCGTCCCCCACTTTATGGCCATGCTGATCATTAACGACTTTGAAATCATCGATATCAAACACGCCAACACCAATAATCGGCTCTTCATCTTGCGCCAGTAATCGAGCCTCAAAACCACGTCGATTCAGCAAGCCCGTTAATGGGTCGCGCATTGCTAGCTCATTTAAACGCTGGTGCTCTTGTCTTGTATAGAAGCGCCATAGCCATAAAACCGAGAGCAGATACAAAACCAACAGTATCGAAAGCTGAATCTTCTCCATCTCCAATACATGCAGAAAGTGCTCGCTCTTATCTTCTTCAATACTCAGATATAGCTGGGTGTTAATGTCATCAACATACAGAGGCTTGGAATAGGTAAAGTCCATAAACCCGTACTTGTTTGCGCCTCGAGTACTGGTGACTTTATAACCATGGGTAGGGTTCGATACGAGGTTAGAGACATAGCCATCGACACCCAATACCCCTTTAAACTCGCCATTAACGTAGATTCCTTTGGTTAAGGTCACCACTTTCTGACCTGTCAGGTAGTCATCATATTGGCCGGTATACACCACTTGGTCTTGCCCTTGAGCTAAGCCAAAGCGAATCGTGTTCACCCAATAAGGCCTGCTATTCACAACCGAATCAAAGGTGTCGCCCTTAATGTAACTGGCAAAATCAGAAGGCGAAGAGATAATGAATTTCTCTTTTGAAATGAAATAAATCGCAGAGATGGTATCAATGGTATTGGCAAAATAAGCCATGGTCGGCGCGATGAACAGGCGCTTACCCGCTTCGGTATAAAGGTCCGATTCCGGGTTGCACATCTCGCGAGGGCCAGAGAACATAAAATAAAAACGAGGGGCATGTTGCTCCTCACTGGTGAAGTAACACGTCTCACCCTCGATCTTTTTGTCATGCGAGAATACGTAGGTATCCCCATGCAGTGGATAAAGCGCAGTGATGTTGTACTCAAGCGCATTTATGATCTGTGTGAGCTCCGCTAAAGAGCGTGTTACGCCTTGGTTTTCCATTCCATACTGTTTATCTGATTCTTCCGCTGAATCAACGAGCAACAAGCTCAAAACTACTAAAAAACTGGCGGTCAGGCCTAAGAAAGCCTTTTTAAAATCGACGGTATGGTGGTTAATCAAAGCATATAAATCATCATTGGGAGTTTATCGCACATTGTACCTATAAATTCAAACATCGCAACAACAAATATAAAACAACATGCTTATTGGGTAATTTGAGAAGTTTATCGTGGAAGTAGAATTGAATGTAATAACGCCCAAACAAGGGTTTAGGCGTTGATAGGCTTAGCGCTTAAAAGCTAATGCACTAACTGAACGTTGCTCGCCAATGGGAGAACCAAAGGCTAAACGACAGCGTTATTTAGCAAAGTTTACAATCGGGAAGCACGGGAAGAAACCGTTGTCAGCACAGTTGATCAGACCAACTTGTACGCCTTCGATTTTGTTGGTTTTGTTGAAGATACCAACCTGAACCGTAGACACTTCTGAAAGGTTCGCAGCGCCAACATCAACCATAGTGTTACCTTCTGAGTAGTTGACGAAACTCACGTTCGCGCCTTTCACATCATTAGTAATGTTCACAGCACCAAGGTTAACACCCGTTGTTTTACCCGTGTTCCAGTTGAAGAAACCTAGAGATGCACCGGTCATTTCTTGGTTCACTTTTGATGCACCCAAAATACCCAGGTTCACACCTGTGGTCGTTTGCGTCTCAGACATACCAACAACAGCAAGATCAAGACCTTTAAGGTCGTTCACTTGTCCGTGAAGTAAAGCCAAGCGCACACCGCCAACAGCATCTGAGTCAGGTGCGTTGAAGCCATTGATCGTTGAAAACATAACAGGCGAAGAAGCAAATGCCGCCGGTGCCATTACTGCTGCAGACACAGCAAGTACTGAAAGTAGTTTTTTCATTGGGGAGTCTCCACTGACTTATTGTTCACTTGATTAATCCATTTTTAATCAAGCATTTATTGTCCTTTATTCAACAGCTACCCATGTTAAATCAATGTAATAACTGTACTGTTGAATATAAGCCGCTAAATCATAAAGAGCAATGGTTAAGAGCAGATGCGGGATTCGAGTGAACGAGAAGCGAAAAGCAAAAAAAACAGAGACCGAAACCTCCGCTCTAACGCTTATTATTCCAAACAAAAATCTAGGCGAGAAAATCAACATGTTTCACAAGCTTATAGCCCACACACTTATTGCCGCATCTAAAGCGATGTCATCCTAAAAAATTTATTGATAAAAGCTCAACAGACCTCAGGTATTCAAAAACTAATGTTCGTAAAATTCTGAAAATAAACTAAATTCTAATATAGGAATAGAATGATATGAAACAGTGTGAATAGCATGATTAAGGAACCTACAAATAAACAGACCATTAAAGCGATTATTTCGCGTGGTTTTTTGGCTATCGTGTTATTTTTAGGCCTCTATATCTATGTTAGCCATGCTCTGAAGAACAAAGAGCAGGACATGATTAATCTCCAGCTCAGTCTTTCTGAAGCTTATAGCGTTATGCTCTCTGTCAGACGACAAGAGCAGCAGTTTGTTTCCACAAGGCAACCAGAGATTCAAGAACAACTCAATATAAAGCGAAGTCAGCTGATCGAAAAGCTGGCTGAGATCGATGGGAAAATCGTACGAAGCGACCTCAATATTTCTTTTAATTATGCCAAAGTTGTCGAGTATCTCGACGAATACCACACCGCCTTTACATTATTAGCCCTTGAGTTAGTCAGCATACATGGCAAGAGGGACCAAATTGGGCTCATTGAGAAACTAAAAAATGCAGC
Source organism: Vibrio sp. 10N.286.48.F5 (assembly GCF_041469785.1). Taxonomy (NCBI): domain Bacteria; kingdom Pseudomonadati; phylum Pseudomonadota; class Gammaproteobacteria; order Vibrionales; family Vibrionaceae; genus Vibrio; species Vibrio sp. 10N.286.48.F5. The sequence goes on from NZ_JBFRLG010000033.1 coordinate 16,991, forward strand.
GTTGACACTTGAGCGCTTCGTACATGAATCCAATAATGTGCAGCTTGAAGAATTGACTTTAGAAACACAAGATCTCATGTATCAGTTCTTTACCGATTTTGATCAGACAACATTAGATAAGATTGTCGATTCATTGTTCAAAATCCAAGATGAAATAGAACAGAATTCCCGAACGATCAGTGCATTAGCTTCGTTTAATAATTTTAAACGCCACTTTTGGCGATTGCAGCGAGGGTTAAAGAGTGTCGGGTACAGCTCTGATAGCGGCCTCAAAGGAGAACTCACCAGCAGTATTTATCATGTTGAAGATGAGCTCAACTTACTTTTCACCGAAACACCCAAGCAGATCGCAGAGAGCCTGACGCAGATAAAGTCGTACAGCTACTTATCGACAGCCGCATTAGGAGGGGTGACGTTACTGGTGCTGCTTTATGTTGTGTGGCGTGCCAGTCAACTTGAAACTCAATTGATTGTTTCACAAGAGAAAGCACGACAAGCAAACCGTGCAAAAAGTGCCTTTCTTGCCAATATGTCTCATGAGATACGGACACCGCTTAATGGCGTGATTGGTATGTCAGAAATACTGGCAGAAACCAAACTATCCGCAGAACAGAAAGACTGCCTTGGGACTATCTATACCTCTTCTCAAACCTTACTTATGTTGATCAACGATGTTCTCGATCTGTCCAAAATTGAATCGGGTAAACTGGAAATTAATCCACATACGACAGACTTAAGAGAGCTGCTGTTTGATAGCGTGACTCTGATTTCTTCTAAAGCTTATCAAAAGCAGATTAAGTTGGAAGTTGAAATTGATGGCGAGCTCCCAGAGTACATTCATGTTGATGGGAATAAAATTCGCCAAGTGTTGATGAATTTAGCCTCAAATGCGATCAAATTTACAGAACAAGGCTCTATCGTATTCACCGCTAAACGGCTTCCATCATTGGAAACAGAGTGTGTGGTCGAGTTTTCTGTTCGAGATACGGGTATTGGTATCGCAGCAGACCAACAAGAGCACATTTTCAAAGCGTTTTGCCAAGAAGATACCAACATCACCTCCAATATTGCGGGGACCGGATTAGGGCTTAGTATTTCGTCACGTATGGTGGAAATGATGGGAGGCTCGATAAACGTTGAGTCAGAGAAAGACGTGGGCAGTTGCTTTCATTTCCAATTAACCGTAGTGCCATCAGATCATTCTGAACATAAAAATCGTAAACAAACCGTTGTCTATTATTCAGATGCGCCATCGAAACTTTTACTCGATGACTTGTTCCGCCTTGGTTACTCACCACAACTAAAATCAATCGAAACAAACTTGGCGGCAACTGACCTCCCAGAGATCGCTTTGATGGAAGATATTAACCAAGCCAAAACACTGCATCGCTTAGCACCAGAGGTGAAAATCATCATAGTGAAAGATAATCTTAGTGATCCTATGAGTGAGTGTCATTTTATCTCAGGCTATGTGACTCTTCCTATGCTCGGTTCCCGCTTAAGTAGCATGTTGAACTCCGTGCTTGAAAGGTCACAGCCACAACCCCCTCAACATCAACCTGAGCCGATAGAAGCGACTGTACGTCAAAAAGTCCTCGTAGTTGAAGATAACCGCGTAAACCAGAAGGTGGTATGTATCAATTTAGATAAGTTAGGGATTGAATATTGGGTTGCCAATGATGGACAAGAAGCGATTGATTTATATAAAGAGCATCATCAAGACATCGGCCTTATCTTGATGGACTGCATGATGCCGAATGTAGATGGCTTTGAGGCAACAGAGCGAATCAGGCGCTATGAAGAAAACCTGCAACTTCAGGCAACACATATCCTCGCTTTAACGGCATCCGTGCTCGATGATGATATTAAACGTTGCTTCGAGTGTGGAATGAACGATTATCTTCCAAAACCATTTAAGCGTGACATGATGCTGCAAAAAATTGATGAACAACAGTTTACGCACAAGGCAGGCTGACCAAGGAGCTTTGGGAAAAAGGGTGATGGTGAAGCTGAAATACAGATACGGGATGCGAATAAATAAGGCTTAAGAGCAAAAAAACGGAGACCGAAGTCTCCGTTTTCTAAAGCTTATGTGTGACTTTCTCTGCTATAGAGAAAGGGGGATGATTACATCATGCCGCCCATGCCACCCATACCGCCCATGCCACCCATATCAGGCATTGCAGGGCCAGAATCTTGTGGCTTATCAGTGATCATCGCTTCTGTTGTGATCATAAGACCAGCAACTGACGCTGCGAACTGAAGTGCAGAGCGAGTTACCTTAGTTGGATCTAGGATACCCATTGCAATCATGTCACCGTATTCGCCAGTCGCCGCGTTGTAACCGTAGTTACCTTCGCCAGCACGAACGTTGTTAGCAACAACAGATTCTTCATCACCTGCGTTCTTCGTGATTTGACGGATAGGCGCTTCCATTGCACGTAGTGCAACACGGATACCGACGTTTTGCTCTTCGTTGTCACCTTCAAGGCCAGCAACTTTAGATGCAGCGCGGATAAGTGCAACACCACCACCAGCAACCACACCCTCTTCAACTGCAGCGCGAGTTGCATGAAGTGCATCTTCTACGCGGTCTTTCTTCTCTTTCATCTCAACTTCAGTTGCAGCGCCTACTTTGATTACTGCAACACCGCCAGCTAGCTTAGCTACGCGCTCTTGAAGTTTCTCTTTGTCGTAGTCAGACGTTGCATCTTCGATTTGTTGACGGATTTGAGAAACACGACCTTGGATCATTGTTTCTTCGCCCGCGCCATCGATGATGGTTGAGTTTTCTTTAGTGATAGTTACACGCTTAGCTTGACCTAGGTCTTCTAGCGTTACTTTCTCTAGGTCTAGGCCGATCTCTTCAGAGATAACCGTACCGCCCGTTAGGATAGCGATGTCTTGCAGCATAGACTTACGACGGTCACCGAAACCAGGCGCTTTAACAGCAGCCACTTTAACGATGCCACGCATGTTGTTCACAACTAGAGTTGCAAGCGCTTCGCCTTCTACATCTTCAGCGATGATAAGAAGTGGACGAGATGCCTTAGCAACCGCTTCTAGAGTCGGAAGAAGTTCACGGATGTTCGAAACTTTCTTGTCGATAAGAAGAATGAATGGGCTTTCTAGATCAACAGAACCCGCTTCTTGGTTGTTGATGAAGTAAGGAGATAGGTAACCACGGTCGAACTGCATACCTTCAACTACGTCTAGCTCGTCTTGTAGAGCCTGACCTTCTTCAACCGTGATTACGCCATCACGACCTACTTTTTCCATCGCTTCAGCAATGATGTTACCTACTGTCGAATCAGAGTTCGCAGAGATAGTACCTACTTGCGCGATAGCTTTTGTATCTGCACATGGAACAGAAAGGCCTTTTAGCTCTTCAACTGCAGCGATAACTGCTTTGTCGATACCGCGCTTAAGATCCATTGGATTCATGCCAGCAGCAACGGCTTTTAAGCCTTCAGTGATGATTGCTTGAGCAAGAACTGTTGCTGTAGTCGTACCGTCGCCCGCCGCGTCATTCGCTTGCGAAGCCACTTCTTTAACCATTTGCGCGCCCATGTTTTGGAACTTGTCTTCAAGTTCGATTTCACGTGCAACTGAAACACCATCTTTAGTGATCGTTGGTGCGCCAAATGATTTGTCTAGAACAACGTTACGGCCTTTAGGACCTAGCGTTACTTTTACTGCGTCAGCCAGAACGTTTACACCTTCTAGCATTTTAATACGTGCGTCATTACCAAATTTAACGTCTTTAGCAGCCATCTTAATTTCCTTTCAAATTCTTTGTTTCGGGGCGTCTCAGCGTTATCGCGTCATTCTGAACAGTGAGGGACGAACGTGATTCAGAATCTACTCAAATCGCACTCTGTTTAGATTCCAGATAATTCGTTCCTCATTTCTGGAATGACGATATGAATCATCCAATACTGGCTCTGATAACTTTTACTGAGAGTTAAATGAAAAATAGATTACTCGACGATCGCCATGATGTCGTTTTCAGACATAATCAGAACTTCTTTGCCGTCGATTTTTTCAGTTTTCGTGCCGTAACCTTCAGCAAAGATAACGGTATCGCCAACTTTTACGTCCAACGGTTGCACTGAACCGTTTTCTAGAATGCGGCCTTTGCCGACAGCTAGAATGATACCGCGAGTCGATTTTTCTGCGGCAGAACCAGTTAGAACGATGCCACCAGCAGATTTAGATTCAACTTCTTGGCGCTCAACGATAACTCGGTCATGTAGAGGACGGATATTCATCGGTCTTATCTCCTGATAATTTCCATTTAAATTTTGATAGTTGCCACGATTAGCGTGGGTCAAACAATATGTTGGGGGCGATGTGAAAGATCCCAAGGGGGGAACGAAAAAATTGTGAGCTAAAGTGCAGATTCTCACCCCTCATCTTTCCCTGCTTTTCGTTTACTCGTATCCCGCATCTGTTTATCCTACGCTTTTGGTTTCTACCGGCGTTTTGCATGCAAGATAAGCACGGGCTATTAACTGCCCCAATTGAGAGTACATTGCGTACCATGACCATACCGACCATATTCGGTATGGTGGCGATCTTGATGTTTAACCTCGTCGATACTTTCTTCATCTCATTGCTTGGCACCCAAGCCTTAGCCGCGGTGAGTTTTACCTTTCCAGTTACCTTTGCGATTAACTGCATCACCATGGGGATTGGCATTGGCTTATCGACATGTATCGGTCGATTGCTTGGCCAAGGCAGCGCACAAAATGCAGCACGCTTTACCTGTCATGGCTTATTGCTGGCTCTGCTTCTGGTCGGCTGCGCGTCTACATTAGGTATTATCGCCTTAGAACCACTGTTTACCCTGCTAGGAGCAAAGCAAGAGTTGTTGCCGCTGATATCGGAATACATGTCGGTGTGGTATCTCGCGATCCCATTTTTGGTCATCCCCATGGCAGGCAACAGCGCCATTCGTGCCAGCGGTGATACGAAAACACCCGCTAAGATCATGCTACTGGCTGGCCTTATCAATGGCGTTTTAGATCCGCTACTTATCTTCGGGTATGGGCCTTTCCCTGAACTGGGGATTCAAGGCGCTGCGATTGCCAGTGGTTTCAGTTGGTTTGGTGCTTTGTGTGGCTCACTCTACGTATTGATGGTGCGAGAAAAACTGCTTGCGCCGCCTAAGCTGACAAACATCGTCAGTGACTGGCGACAGATCTTAAAAATAGGCACCCCAGCGGCTTTGTCTAACGCTCTGAACCCACTTGCCGGCGCTATCATCATGATGATGCTGGCCAAACAAGGGACTGAAGCCGTGGCGGCGTATGGCGCAGCGCAACGTATCGAGTCCATTCTTATCATTGTGTTGATGTCTCTTACTTCGGCGCTTACGCCTTTCATGGCGCAGAACTTTGGCGCAAACAACCCACAACGCAGTTTTAAGGCACTGTTTCTGAGTATGCGTTTTGCTGTGATGTTCCAAGGTTTGATTTTCTTAATGATGGTGCCGTTGAGCATTCCTTTGGCTGCCCTGTTCTCTCAAGAAGAATCCGTCCGAGGCATATTGTGGCATTACCTGTTAGTCGTGCCCTTTAGCTATGGATTCCAAGGCATTGTGATGATGCTGATCAGTGGGATGAATGCCATGCATCAACCACTCAAAGCCTTTCAATGGAGCTTCATGCGTTTGTTTGTCTTTACCTTGCCATTCGCTTGGATAGGCAGCCAAATTGATGGTGTCGAAGGGCTGTTTATAGGCTTAGCCTTGGGGAACATTGTCGGCGGTATTTCAGGGTACTTGTTTGCGCTTCGTGTAAGGGGTAAAGCAGATGCGGGATGCGAAAAGATATAAGAGCAGATACGAGATGCGAGTAACCGGGATGCGAAAAGATTTAAGAGCTTAAGAGCAGTTACGAGATTCGAAGAGCTTGAGAGCAGAAAAAGACTAAAAAAAGGAAGATGACATGGAAGACACCACTTACAAAATGTTCTATGACGCACCAATTGGCAAGATGATCATTGTTAGCAATGGTGTGTCGCTTATTGAAATTGACCATGTAAATCACGAAGAGCTAATGATTAGCAATCCAGATGACCTTTGCCAACTGGCAGCGAAACAGTTAGATGAGTACTTCGCAGGTCATCGAATAGAATTCGATTTGCCATTAAGAGCGATAAAAGGCACTGACTTTCAAAAAGTAGCTTGGCAAGCTTTAACAACCATTCCTTATGGCGAAACCATCAGTTACGGTGAACAAGCGAAAATAATGGATAACCCAAAAGCAGTAAGAGCTGTGGGTGGTGCAAATGGCAAGAACCCATTTAGTATTGTTGTGCCTTGCCATAGAGTCATCGGCGCGAATGGAACATTAACCGGCTACACCGGCGGTATGAATCGCAAAGAGTGGTTGTTAGATTTTGAGCGTTCGATCTTAAATAAAAAGAAGTAAACCTTATCTCACTAGATCAATAATATAAAATTTCGCCATCAAGAAGCGCCATTATCACCAGACAACATATAGTCTATATTTAAAATTTCATACAAAGAGGTGATGGTAATGTCCACTGATACGATTGAATCTTATGAAGATCGAAAGCGTAGAGATGGAGCTATAGCGCTAATGAAACTATTATCGTTTTCTATTGATGATAAAAAACATGGCCGAGTCAATTCAGGTACTCAGATTCGAGATAAACTGGCAAAACGTAAACAATCGGTTCAAGAATCAACATCACCGTTACGCTGATAATATTACGTTCGGTTACTTTAGTTTAATCCCATAAGTGTCAATATGGGCAAGTAGCTCATTCGATGTAATTCTATGTTTAACGAGCAAGTCAACCTTGAACGGAAGCGACGACTGTTCTAAACGATCTTGCAAGCCTGCGACGACACTTAACGAAATCCCATGCCCCTCGATAACAATATCGATGTCGGAGTTATCTTTATAAGTTCCAAGGGCTCTAGAACCGAATACCCAGGCATGAATGACTGCGGCATGACTCAAAACAATATCCTCAATCAACTGATACTGATGAGGCTTAAGGCCGACCGAGTCTGGTTTAACCAAATAACTATCGATCACATTTAACCTCTTGTTCGCATTGACCCTCTTGATCACATTTAAGCTTTAAATAGAGTGTGACTTGCCCTATCACTGGTGAAAATGACTCTAAGATCAGTGACTGAGCTTCAAGGACATTTTCCTCATCATAGGTGTGGGACAATAAATTTCGTTTTATGAGTGCTTCAAGCATAATCTCACACTGCTCCGAAGACAGGTGCTTAGCCTCTAAGGCCGTACGAAAAACGCTCCTCGGCGAAGCCACATCAAACCCTTCAAACTCAAGTAAGTCTTTAAGGGTCTTCCATGTCAGTTCGAAAGAAAATTCAAAAGTTTGTACTAACCCAGCGAGCTCTAACTCATTGTAGCTATCTTGTGAGCACGCTCTCTCAAGCCTTTGCTGCGCTTTCATTAAGTTTTGCAGTCGTTGCTTCCAACGGTCTGGGTTTGAGTTCATATAAACAGCCTAAATATAAGGTAAAAGACAAGTATAGTATGAGCCTTAAGCTACCTAATCATTCAAGAAATGTCACTCTTTCGATATTTATCAAGGCCGTTCTTTTCGTCTTTTGTTTAAGGTCGTGTCCTTCTGTTCCCCTCTGCATGTTTTTCTTACCCAATACCTGTCCTTAAGCTCTTCGCTACTCGTTTACCCGTATCTCACATCACGCATCCGTTCTTAAGCTCTTCTCATCTCGCTTACTCGTATCTCACATCTATAAAAAAGCCCGCACTTTGAAGTGCGGGCTTTCAAAATCGTTAAAGCTCAACGTGAGCCGCTGAGCCAAACAACTATTTAACTACTGACTATTTAACGATCACATCACCTGACATTTCTGCCGGGATTGCGATACCAGACAGAGAAAGCATCGTTGGTGCTAAGTCAGACAGCTTACCGCCCTCTTTGAACTCAACGTCTTTGCTGCCCACGTAGATAAGTGGCACTGGTAGGTTAGTGTGTGCTGTGTGGATGCCGCCCGTTTCTGGGTTAACCATCATTTCTGCGTTACCGTGGTCCGCTGTGATTAGCAGTTGGCCGTCAGCTTCTTTGATTGCTTCAACCACTTTACCCAGACATTCGTCTAGAGACTCTACCGCTTTAACCGCTGCATCATAAACGCCAGTGTGGCCAACCATGTCACAGTTAGGGAAGTTACACACGATAGCGTCGTATTTGCCGCCTTTGATCGCTGCAACTAACTTTTCAGTTAGCTCTGGTGCGCTCATTTCTGGCTGTAGGTCGTAAGTTGCTACTTTTGGAGAAGCAACAAGTTGACGCTCTTCACCTTCGAACTCGTCTTCGATACCGCCATTGAAGAAGAAAGTAACGTGCGCGTATTTCTCTGTTTCAGAGATACGTAGCTGCGTTTTACCTTCCTTCGATAGCCATTCACCGTAAGTGTTCTCTAGAGAAGCCGGTGGGAATGCACATAGAAGTGGAATGTCTGCCGCGTATTGAGTCAGCATCACGAAATCGATCGCAGGGAACACGTTACGAGCAAAACCATCGAAATCAGGAACGAATGCACGTGTAATTTCACGAGCACGGTCGGCACGGTAGTTCATGAAGATAACCGCATCGCCATCAACGATAGCGGCAGACTCTTCACCTTCCGCTTTGATTTCCGTCGCTTTTACAAACTCATCGTTTTCATCACGAGCGTAAGCCGCTTCTAGGCCAGCAACCGCTGTATCAAACGTGAATTCTGCTTTTGCTTGAGTCAGCAGGTCGTAAGACTCTTGAACGCGATCCCAGTTGTTATCACGGTCCATTGCGTAGTAACGACCAATAAGCGAAGCCACACGGCCTTTACCTAGTTTAGCGAATAGCTCTTGGAAACGTGCCAGTGTGTTTTCTGCGCTACGTGGCGGTGTATCACGGCCGTCTAGGAATGCGTGTAGGTAGATTTTCTCTGCGCCACGTTCTGCTGCCATTTCAACAGCTGCGTAGATGTGATCTTCATGAGAGTGAACGCCACCTGGAGACATAAGGCCCATGATGTGAACCGCTTTCTCAGCTTTCACCGCTTTATCGATAGCGTTCACTAGCGTTTCAGTTTGGCCGAACTCACCATCTGAAATTGACTTAGTAATACGAGTAAGATCTTGGTATACCACGCGACCCGCACCAATGTTGGTGTGACCCACTTCAGAGTTACCCATTTGGCCATCAGGTAGGCCTACATCTAAGCCAGAAGCCGAGATTAGCGTGTTAGGTTGGTTAGCAATAAGACCGTCTAAAACTGGAGTCTTAGCGTTCGCGATAGCGTTGTCTTGGTTGTCTTCACGGTAACCGTAACCGTCAAGGATCACTAGAGCCATTGGCTTCTTAGCTGACATAGGACTGACCTCGTTCAATTCAAAATAAATCGGTATAAAAACAAATTAGCGTAATTTTACTACAGTTTACAGTCAAAACTGTAGTGGAAGATCAAGAAAGGGCTCAGGTAAGAGGATCGGATGTGAAAAAAAATGTCATTTTGTGTTTAAGGCATCTATGAAAAGTTAGAAATAATACAGCCCAATACATCGTTATAGCCATTCTTTATTATCATTAAATTACATACTAAAACCCAATATCACACTCAAAAAACAACGAACAAAACATACTCAACTGAGTGTACAAATTGATGGTTTTAACGTAAGCTACACGCAAATAAAATTATCATAAAAACTGGCTAGAGTTCATTATGTTATTAGAGCTATCATTTGTTGGCTTCTTCTCCTTTTCCTCACTCTTTTTGATGAGAAAAGTGGCAAAATCCATTGGCTTAGTGGATAAACCGAATGAGAGAAAGTTACACACTGGTGCGATCCCATTGGTAGGTGGTATAGCGATCAGCTTAACCATTGGCCAATTCATCGTTACCCATCCAGACGTCATCCCGCATAGCCCACTCTTTTTAGCTTCTGTTATTGCTCTTATTATTATCGGGGCGCTTGATGACAAATTCGACATTAGCTTCAAAATACGACTGGTGGTGCAAGCAATTCTCTCCATCGGCATGATGTATTTCGCCGACATTCGATTAGATAACATTGGTAACCTGTTTGGTACTGGCGACCTGCATTTAGGCTTCCTGAGCCCTGTAGTAACCATACTCGCAGTGATTGGCGCGATTAACGCGTTCAATATGGTCGACGGCATTGATGGATTGTTAGGTGGGCTTGCTATTGTAACTTTTGGCGGTATCGCCGTTTTACTTCAAGTCGACAGCCAACATGGCTTAGCGTATTTATGCGTGGTGTTCATTGTCGCAACCATTCCTTATATCATGATGAATCTTGGTATTCTTGGGCGAGAGCGTAAGGTCTTTATGGGCGACGCTGGCAGCATGATGATTGGCTTTACTGTGATTTGGTTACTGCTGGGCGCAAGCCAAGATCCATCAGAAGCTATGATGAGACCAATAACTGCACTGTGGTTAATTGCTGTTCCGCTGATGGACATGGCTGCCATCATGTTCAGACGCGTACGCCGCGGTGACTCCCCTTTCAAGCCCGACCGTGAACACCTACACCACATCTTCCAACGCCTTGGTTTTACATCGCGACAAACCCTGGCCATCATTTGTGCTATCGCAAGTAGCTTCGCTGGCTTCGGTATCTACGGAGAGTTCCTAGAAATTGCTGAATCGACCATGTTCATCCTGTTTATGATTTGTTTTGCTTCATACACTGTAGCTATGAGCTATGTTTGGCGCATCACCAGCTGGATTAGAAGTTTGCGTAACCTTCCAGAAAAAGTCTACTAGTGATTAACAGTGTATTAATGGCTTAGGTTTTCAAGTGAAGATGATTAAGAGCAAAAGCACTCAAGTCTAAAACTTCTCAAGCTAAACGCAAAAGAGCCCAATCTCGATATAAGATTGGGCTCTTTTTCTATATTTGTCTTAGTTTGAGCTATTGTAACTTAACTGCTTTAACTCTCTAATTTACCCAGCTAAGCACTGCGATAGTAGACTTGTCCGTTAACGACACATCAAACTATTTCGCTTCTAACTTCTTCCACTTTCTTACAATCTTCGCCATTTTAAACGAGTGTGTCATCGCGTAGGTGTGGAGGAAGAAACACACAACAATGGTGTAGAACATGATGTATTCTGGCACTTGGAAGTATTCACCCAATAACCCCAACGTTGAGTACACCAATTGCACCAAACAGATCACCACTAACGACTCACGAGGGGTAAAGCCGATACGCTGCATAATGTGGTGAAAATGCTCGCGGTCAGGTTTGAACGGAGAATGCCCTTTACGAACACGACGGATCATAATGGCCATCATATCAATCAAAGGCACTGCAATTAACCATAGGGCCGTCACTGGTCGAATCATGTAATGACCGTGTTCAGGTTGAGTACCTCGGATTAAAATCCAAATCACAAGGAAGCCGATCATCATGCTACCGGCATCGCCCATAAACACTTTACGTAGTTTGCCAAAATACCCTAAATTGAACAGAACAAAGGGTAATAAGATCACCACCATCACAGCCATAAAAAAGGTGTAAAACTCGATTTCATAAGCAAAGAACACCACACCCAACGATGCAAACACTACCATGCTTAAGCCACCCAGCAGCCCATCAATACCATCAACCATGTTAAAAGCGTTAATTGCACCGATCACAGCTAATATGGTAACAACATAATCGATGGCAACCGGAAAGTCCCAAACACCAAACCCAAACGCATTACCAACATGAGAAAGCGTTAGCCCGGTATAATGCATTACGATCAGCGTTAAGATTGCTTGCACACCCATGCGAAGTTTAAAACTGATATCGAAGCGGTCATCTGCCACACCGATCAGCACCAGTATCGTTAAGCACGTGGCGATTACCTCTATGTTATTGATTTCTGACGCACTCACGTAGAAGAAGTACAACAAGGTAATACAAAGGGAAATACCGCCCACCAAAGGGACCACACCCTCATGATGTTTTCTAGCATTCGGTTTATCAACTAAGCCAATGGCATAGCCCACTTTGCGCATGCAGTACAACACCGCCAAAGAAAGGAAGAAGAACAGAGAAAGTTCGACAAAGTATTCAAACAGTGACATTGGTTTAAGCCTTGGGGATGGTTAGAAAAAGGTAATTCAGTAGAACAATGAAGCGACGACAATAAAAAACGGCCATCGCGATTCATAAAATTTGGATTCACCACACCTTTTCAGTTGCTGTTTTATCCATTTCGGCTTTGTTACCTTTGAGGTAGACATTTTGATAACAGTAGTTCGTCGCCTCGATGTAACCATCGACACTGCCACAGTCAAAACGTTTACCTTTAAACTTATACGCAATCACACAACCATTTTTGGCTTGTTCTAAAAGCGCATCCGTAATTTGGATTTCACCGCCTTTACCCGGCTGTGTTTCTTCCAAAATATCGAAGATGTCCGGCGTTAAGATGTAACGACCAATGATCGCGAGATTACTTGGTGCAGTACCTTGCTCAGGCTTTTCAACCATATCGGTAATGCGAATCAGATCATCACTTAAGTGCTCACCGGCAATCACACCGTACTTGTGCGTTTCAGATTCTGGTACTTCTTCTACCGCGACAATAGAGCAACGGAACTGACGATACAAAGCGGCCATTTGTGCTAACACGCCTTTGTCATCATTAATGCAAAGGTCATCAGCCAAAACAACCGCAAATGGGTTATCCCCCACCAGCTCTTTGCCTGTTAAAATGGCATGCCCTAGCCCTTTCATTTCGCGTTGGCGAATAAACGTATACTGAGCCGAATCAATCAAAGAACGTATATCATCGAGTAAAGACTCTTTATTTGTACCTTGAATTTGGTGCTCAAGCTCGTAGTTCTTATCAAAGTGATCCATTAACGAGCTTTTACCACGGCCAGTAACAACGGCCATGCTGGTCATGCCCGCTTGAATCGCTTCGTCAACGCCATATTCAATCAGTGGCTTGTTAACGATAGGCATCATTTCTTTTGGCATGGATTTAGTGGCAGGTAAAAAGCGCGTGCCATAACCAGCGGCGGGGAATAAGCAGTGTTTAATCATTATTTAATTTCTTATGTTTTATTAACTGACGTATGTATAAAATATTGCGGATAGTATTGGAAATACCGAAACGAAGTGTCTCAACATCAAAATTGAAACAAGACACTATAGATATAAGAATTTTTTATTTTTATAAATGCAGGTATTTCCTAGAGGCGCACTTTAAGTACGCCCCTATAGAGAGTTACTTATTGTAAAACTCGCGGTACCACTGAATAAATTCAGCGACGCCTTCTTTAACCGTTACTTTTGGCGTGTAGCCCGTAGCTGCAAACAAGTCTTGTGTGTCAGCATAAGTTTGGTAAACATCACCAGGTTGCATTTCACGAAAGTTTTTCTTCGCTTCAACGCCTAGCTCGTCTTCAATCGCCTTCACAAAATCCATCAGGTTGATTGGAGAGCCATGACCAATGTTATACACCGCATAAGGCGCAGAGCTGGTTGCTGGAGAGCCCGCTTCTACTGTCCAATCGTTATCACGCGTTGGTACCACATCAGCGATACGCACCACCCCTTCAACAATGTCATTCACGTGGGTGAAATCACGCCACATATCACCGTTATTGTTGATATCAATAGTATCGCCATCGAGAATCTTCTTCGTGAAAATAAACGGTGCCATATCCGGACGTCCCCACGAGCCGTACACGGTAAAGAAACGTAGGCCTGTGGTTGGAATGTCATATAGGTGAGAATAACTGTGCGCCATGAGTTCATTCGACTTCTTAGTCGCCGCATACAATGAAACTGGGTGGTCGACCGAATCTGACGTTGCGAATGGTGTTTTAGCATTCAACCCATAAACAGAGCTTGAAGAGGCATAAACCAAGTGCTTCACTTTATTATGACGACACCCTTCTAGAATATTCAAATGACCAACTAAGTTCGAATCTGCGTAGGCATGTGGGTTTTCAATTGAATAGCGAACCCCAGCCTGTGCGGCCAAGTGGACCACTTGATCAAATTGCTCAGCTTCAAACAAACTAGCTACGCCATCGCGATCGGCGATATCTAACTGAACCAGTTTAAAACTGACATGTTGAATACGCGCTAGACGCGCTTCTTTCAAAGCGACATCGTAGTAGTCATTCAGATTATCAACACCGACAACCTGATGGCCTTTCGCTGTTAATTGCTCGACTACGGCACTACCGATAAAACCCGCCGCACCCGTTACCAAATACTTCATTTCTTATTCCTTAGTCTGAACCGAATAGATCGCGCGTGTACACTTTGTCTTTTACATCCGCCAATTCTTGAGCCATGCGATTTGAGACAATCACATCACAGCTTGACTTAAACTGTTCAAAATCCGTTAACACTAATGAGCGGAAGAACTCTTTTTCTTTCAGCTCTGGTTCAAATACTACTACTTCAATACCTTTTGCTTTTAAGCGTTTCATAATGCCTTGAATGCTTGAAGCTCGGAAGTTGTCAGATCCTGACTTCATCACTAAGCGGTAAATACCAACGCGTCTTGGGTTTCTCTTAATAATTGAATCGGCGATAAAATCTTTACGCGTAGTATTCGAATCTACAATCGCACCGATAATATTGTTTGGTACATCCGAATAGTTAGCGCGCAGCTGTTTAGTATCTTTTGGTAAGCAGTAACCACCGTAACCAAATGAAGGGTTATTGTAGTGCGAACCAATGCGAGGGTCTAAGCTGACGCCATCGATAATTTGACGTGTATCTAGCCCATGAGATTCAGCATAAGTGTCAAGCTCATTAAAGTAAGCAACGCGAAGTGCCAAATAGGTATTTGAGAACAACTTTACGGCTTCAGCTTCGGTTGAATCAGTGAACAAAATCTCGACGTCTTTCTTAACCGCGCCTTCTAACAACAGGTTTGCAAAAACTTTTGCACGTTCAGAGCGCTCACCGACTACAATACGAGATGGATGCAGGTTATCGTATAACGCTTTGCCTTCACGCAAGAACTCAGGTGAAAACATCAGATTTTCACATTCAAGCTCCTCTTTAATACGCGCGGTGTAACCCACAGGAACGGTCGACTTAATCACCATTACTGCATTTGGGTTAATCGCCATCACGTCCTTAATTACCGCTTCAACGGAAGAGGTATTAAAGTAATTCGTCTCTACGTCATAATCAGTAGGGGTAGCAATAACCACATAATCGGCATTTGAATACGCCAACTTTCTATCAAGTGTCGCTGTGAAGTTTAATGGCTTGTTCGCCAAGAAATCTTCAATTTCAGCATCGACGATTGGAGATAATTTATCGTTCAGTAATCTTACTTTTTCTTCGAGAATATCGACTGCGATAACATCATGATGCTGTGATAACAGCATCGCATTAGATAAGCCTACATAGCCTGTACCGGCAATTGCAATTTTCATTCTTCACCATTTAATATTTATTGTTGTTAACAATAAAAAATCCAGCACTCTGTCATATCGTATATGTATATAACTTTTAAATTATTTCAAATGCGATTTTTACCAAAGAGATAAGAAATAGCCTTAGAGAAATTAGATAAAAACGGAATGGAAAATATCAATATACGACTAAAAAAACTCTTAGGTGCTAACTCTAGGAAATTTTTTTTATTTAAAGAATACTCCAGAATTGATTTTTTCCACAAATTTATTAGTATACGATTACTTGGCGTAAAACTTAAAAGAGCATTATTACCATATTTATCTACGGGATCTTGAAATCCGGCCATACGACATATATGACAATATCTTGCTAAATCTGCATACAAAGATTGGAAATAAATTTTTGATGTACTACTGTTGACAGACCCAGCGACATTAATCATACGATTATAAAAAACCTCAGGTATTGTATAAAATTTACAGTGCGAACTCATTCTGCACCAAAGGTCATAATCTTGAGAAAACTGGAACTCTGCCCGATAACCACCAACTATATCGTAAATACTACGTCGAAACATAACTTCACCATGAGTGAAAAAATTAATCTCAGTGATCTCTTTCTCCACTGAGCCTCTAACTCTATGCCCAAACTTGGAAATAACCGAATTATTAGTAATATCTACGAAATTACAGAAACACCCAACAACACCATAATCTGAATTTTCATCTAGAAATTTAGACTGATTAATAAACCTATCCGGCAGAGATATATCTCCAGATCCGTGAATAGCAATAAATTCAGAGTCAATAAAGTCAATTGCATATTTAACAGAGTCAACAAAGCCTGTATTAGGCTTACGTAAAACAGTAACGCTCCCAGATTCGTAAGCTTTTAATTTGAGAAATGTGTTGTCTTTAGAGCCATCATCAATTAAATACAAATGCATAGATTCATCTAATTGCTCCACTACAGATTCAACTGACTTTTCGACACAAAACTCGCGGTTATAAAAAACAGAAACAATCGATATTTTTAACATATTAGTACCACAAGAACCCTTTAACTTCCTTCACATAATTAAAAAATTTAGAATCGAATTTATTATATTTACGATCAGAGGCGATCACTCTGAGTGCCTTAATAAAACCCCGAACATCTTTGCTAACTTTTAAATAAAATAAACCTCGTACAACAATACAGCTTACAAAAAGATAAAACGGGAAATAGCGCTTTGCCATTATAGAACGATTGACAAACGCTTGATAAGAAACTTGATTATTTGAAAATCGACCATCAGGAGACCGTTTGTGATAAACAACACATTCCGGCAGGTAAATTATTTTCCCACCAGCATTGACTAACCTGAATGACAAGTCAACTTCTTCGAAACCATATAGCCCAAAATCATCTGCATAATTACCTACAGTCAAACTTTTATCCACACTAATAGCATGTCCTGCGCCAATCATCACATAAGTGTTAAATGGTTTACTCATGTCAATATTTTTATTTTTATGTGGGATTTCGAATCTATTTTGAGTCTTAGTTTTATAGTCTATAATATTAAATGCTACCCCGTAAACACTAGGGTCAACCATCGCATTAAGTACTGAATGTATAATCAAATCGATATCAGGAATTACAACATCATCATCGAATAATATCATTATATCTCTAGATGCAGCTTTAGTTAGCCTTCTTCGTCCAGAAGAAACACCGTGATTTTTTTTGTCCCAGAGATAAACAAGATTAACATTGCTGTCAACAATAGTGTTATTTATATCTGAAAAAACATCCATATCTACATTATTATTTAAAACGATCAGCTCAACGTCCAACTTTGTTTTACAAATATCCTCGATAGTTTTAATCAACAAATCTGTTCGTTGGTAGGTAAGCAGGCCAATAGAAACGCTCATCAATAGATTCCTTCAAATTTTTTGTTAGTAGTAAGCTTGTTTAATGCAAGGATAAATCCTATCGACGCATAAAATATGAAACCAGTTCTACTCTGGTCATTTACCGCAGATGAAAAATAACTAAAAACTAGTGATAAGTAGTAAAATGAAAGCCCTAGTAAAACACCGCAGAATTTATAATCTTTAGCAAAATGAAAATATTTAGCAAGTTTCAAAGCTTTTGTAAATCCAATATACAGAAAAGAAAAGTGTAATAGGATACCTATAATCCCAAAACGGAGGAGATACATCGCATAAAATGACTCAGGATAGACAACATTCTTTCCAACCATGACACCAAAAATGGGAAGCTGTGATTGATAATTCCAAACCTCAATCATTTGATCATACCTGTTTGATATTGAAGGTGTCGAGTATATCAATCTATCAACATTTGACATGTCGAAATTATCGACAACAGTTTTTAATCCTTGATATAAATAAAAATAGTCTTTTACTAGTATCGGTTCAATCACAGACCATAATATCAACACTGAGAAAACAACAATCGCTATAATACTAACTGAAAAAAACCTTCCCTTAATCCATGGTATAAACATAGAGAACAAAGTAATTAACGAAAAAGCAAAAATAAGAGATATGATTGAGGTTCTACTCTGTGTTGATAATATACCTAAAAGATAGAAAAAAAATAATAATACATTTGATATTTTTTTGTCACTATAGAAAATCAAGAAGTAACTAACAAAAAGAGGAAGTAAAAGAAAAGATCCTAAAGTATAAGGACTAATGAATGATACTACAGCTTTATATTGCACTCCCCCACGCAAGTCTTTGTAGAGTGAATTAGCTATATTATTAAAACCGGGAAAGTGCGCTTCTAATATACCAAAAACATTCATAATAGCTGTAGCTAAAAAGAAGCTAATTAATAACGAACTCAACCCCTTCCGATTATTGATATTATTGTAAGTGAAATAATATCCAAAAAGAAAAAAAGAGAGAAAATATACTGGCTTAGCTAATTCAATTAAATCGGAACCAGATGTTTTATCAACACTCACTATCAATGCATATAATAACATTGAAAAGAAAGTAACTGCATATCCTAAAGAAGCCTTAGTTAACTTGCCATTCACCATCACGTAGAAAGAACATACACAAAACAATAAAATTGTGAAAACTTGCTCAAAAGCCAAACCAACATAAGAAATAAATTGTGGGAAAAAATATATCGTCAAAAAGTAAAAAAAATAGGACGGCTTAACAAGAGATAACATCAGCTATGTTTCCTTATTCCATTTAATATATAGAAAATCAAACAGTATAGAGAACTAGTAATACTAAGCTGTGCTATTTTCCTTAAAACTAAATACTGCCTTTTAATTTCTTTTAACTTATTAGAGGATAAACTATTTTTTTGAACTCTATAACTAGCCAAATTATAATTTACATTATAAGCAAAAATATCAAATTCTTTAAGTAATAATACCCATAACGCATAGTCTTCTTTGTATATATCAGGGATTTTTATATCAGATATTATTGATCTATCTATAACAACTGTAAGACAACCTATAGAGCATGTTTTTATAATATCAAAAAATCCAATTTTTTCTTGAGCTATGAATTCTTTTTTATTATTTTCAGAGAACATTGTATAATTTGAATATGTAAATTCACATTGGTTAGTCTTCATGAAGTTTAAATGGATCTCTAGTTTATTCTTTTTCCAAAGATCGTCACTATCCAAAAAAGCAATATACTGACCAAGTGCAATATCAATCCCACTCTGTCTAGCTCCACGAGCTCCTCTTGAATATATATTATCAATAACTTTTATTCGTGCATCGTTGTAACTATCAATGATTAACCTTGTTTCATCATTTGAACTATCATCAATAATTATTAACTCATATTTATCATATGACTGTTGTAATACCGAATCTATAGATTCTCTTATTGTATTTTCAGCATTAAATGCAGGCATGATAATAGAAACCAAGCCCTTTATAGTATCAATTTTCATCAAGTTCAGCTTTTAGTTTACTTAGTACGTTTTGTTACAATGGTATTTTTAGGTATACTTTTGCTTACTACAACGTTAGCTCCAATTACACAATCATCACCAATTGTAATATCCCCAACAATAACTGCACCTGCAAAAATCGTGCATCTATCTCCGATTTTCGGATAAAGCCCTTTCGCTCCATCCCCCTCCTTTGCAGCACCTAGTGTCACATTTTGAAAAATAATAACATCATTGCCAATAGACACTCCTTCTCCTATAACAACTCCAACTGGATGACGAAATGAAATCCTTTCCCCCAAAGTTACGTGTCTCGAGATGTAGCACGCATATTTTAGAGAAAATCTTTTTTCTAGAAAACGAGATATAAGAGTAAAACCAGAGCGGTTAAATTTTATATAACGATACAATTTACTCTCAGTTGAAATATTAAAAAATAAG
>NZ_JBFRLG010000034.1:0-658 GCF_041469785.1 Vibrio sp. 10N.286.48.F5
GATGTTATTTAATAATTAAGGTAAAATAAAATTATTCTTTATCAATCTTGTTGGTAGCTCGAGATGCATTGGTTAATAGTAATGTCAATCCGAAAAACATCGGTCTGATAAATATAAGAATTAGTGGTTATCTATTCTCATACCATTACCAATTTAACGCTGTCGAACCGACAAGAGGCAACTTGAATGTTAGATAAGAAAGACGCAATGAGTGCTATTGCAAGCTACAGAATGGAAAGCACACTTCGTGGAGTCGACTTAAATCTTTTGACTGTATTTGATGCAGTTATGCAAGAGCAAAACATTACACGTGCAGCTCACAATCTGGGTATGTCTCAGCCTGCTGTAAGTAACGCTGTTGCTCGTCTAAAAGTGATGTTTAACGACGAACTATTCATGCGTCAAGGTCGTGGTATTCAACCGACTCAACGTGCTCGTCAGTTGTTTGGTCCTATCCGCCAAGCGCTACAGTTAGTACGCAACGAACTACCAAGTTCTGTGTTCTCTCCAGAGTCGTCTTCTCGCCTGTTCAAACTTGCGATTTGCAGCCCTTGTGACATGCGTTTTGCACCTAAGATTATGTCGACAATTAACGAGCAAGCACCAAGCGTTAAACTGCACATGGACGCTGAGTTCGATCGTCAGCTTTCTGAGCGTA
>NZ_JBFRLG010000034.1:1352-129122 GCF_041469785.1 Vibrio sp. 10N.286.48.F5
TCGTCAGCTTTCTGAGCGTATGCGCTACCAAGAAATCGACTTCGTGATCGATTACGCTCGCTTTGATGAGCAAGGTTTCTCAAGCACTGAAATCTTCCAAGATGAGTTGGTTGTTGTCGCTTCTGCTTTTCACCCACGCATTAACGGTGAAGTAACAGCGGCAGAGCTGCTTAACGAAAAGCACGCGAAATTGTCTCGCATTCACGGTCAACGTAGCTTCTCTGAGCAAGCTTACCGTGACCTAGACTGCATGCCTTTCTACGAAGGCACGAGCCTAAGCAACGTTCTTTACGTTGTAGGTCAGTCTGAACTAGTAACGATTGCTCCTCGTTGGATGGTAGAACATGCAGCAAACAAAGAGCAGCTTCAGATTCTAGATTTCCCATTTGATAATGCGGCAATTTCAGGCTTCCTAAGCTGGCACGAATCAAGTGAAAAGGACAAAGGACACATTTGGTTACGAGATCAGTTAATGATGATCTGTGGCGAAGTAGTGGCACTTAACTAGACACTAATCCCTATGTTTTATAAGCCCTAAGCTAGGAGTCTGGCTTGGGGCTTTTTTGTACCTGCTATTTTTGTTGATAGAAAACTTAGCGTGAGACGTACTATTACTTATAACTTTGAGCTTCATCAGTTGCCTTTTCCATGATCAGAGGTACACTTGTGCGCTCAAAAAAGCTTACAGGTGTAAGCCAAGGGTAAAGAGATGGCCAATTTAGATTTTCATATCGTAAAAAGACTTCGTGACCAAATTGCCCAAGGCGGCAACCGTACAGCTTTGAAGCACAAAGTAGATAATGTATGGCAAGGTATTAGCTGGCAGCAGTTTGGACAACAAATCGATACGCTTTCATTAGCACTGTTGGCTCAAGGACTGAGAGTTCAGGATAAGATCGGTATCTATTCGAACAATATGCCTCAATGGACCGTGGCAGATTTTGCATCGTTACAAGCACGCCTTGTGACTGTGCCGATTTATCCAACGAATACAGCAGCACAGTCTTCTTACATCATCCAAAATGCAGATGTGAAGATCTTATTCGTTGGTGAGCAAGTTCAATTCGATGCGGCGGTTAGCCTGTTTGAAGAGTGCGAGCAGCTAGAAGTTGTTGTGGCTATGTCTGATGACATCGACCTGCAAGGACACAGCTTTGCCGTATCTTGGAATGACTTCATGGCGCGTGGCGTTGAAGCACAACAAGCTGAACTTGACGTGCGTCTTGCTGATGCAAGCATGGACGACCTGCTGACTCTTATCTATACCTCTGGTACCACAGGTCAGCCAAAAGGCGTAATGCTTGATTACACCAACATTGGCTACCAGTTAGAAGGCCACGATGAGCGCCTTAGCCTGAGCAAAGACGATGTCTCATTGTGTTTCCTACCGTTATCACACGTATTTGAGCGTGCTTGGACGTTCTACGTTCTTTATAAAGGCGCAACCAACTGCTACCTGCAAGATACGATGCAAGTGCGTGATGCGCTAAGTGATGTGAAACCTACTGTAATGTGTGCGGTTCCACGCTTCTACGAGAAGATCTTCTCTGCGATTCACGAGAAGGTATCTAAAGCACCATTTATTCGTAAAGTGCTATTTACTTGGGCGGTGAACATGGGAGCAAAGCTTTCAGTTTGTCACCAAGAAGGTCGTACTCCATCGTTGATGCTGAAGAAGAGCCATGCGCTAGCTGATAAGCTTGTGCTATCTAAACTGCGCGCTCTACTCGGCGGTAACATCAACTTCATGCCATGTGGTGGCGCGAAGCTTGATGAGACGATTGGTCGTTTCTTCCATGCTATCGGCATCAACGTAAAACTTGGCTACGGCATGACAGAAACCACGGCAACAGTATCTTGTTGGGATGATCGCTGTTTTAACCCTGATTCGATTGGTATGTCGATGCCGGGCGCAGAAGTAAAAATTGGTGCTAAGGACGAGATTCTTGTTCGCGGTCCAATGGTGATGCGTGGCTACTACAAGATGCCAGAAGAGACAGCTAAGACATTCGATGAGCACGGTTTCTTGAAAACCGGTGATGCGGGTCATTTTGATGAAAATGGTAACCTGTTCATTACTGATCGTATCAAAGAGCTGATGAAAACTTCTGGTGGTAAGTATATTGCCCCGCAAGTGGTTGAAGGTGCGATTGGTAAAGATCACTTTATCGAACAGATTGCTGTTATCGCTGATACACGCAAATTCGTTTCTGCGCTGATTGTTCCTTGTTATGACTCGCTAGAAGAGTACGCCAAAGAGCTTAATATCAAGTATCACGATCGCGTTGAACTGGTTAAGCACCACCAAATCGTCGAGATGCTAGAAAAGCGTGTGAATGACCTACAGCAAGAACTGGCTAAGTTTGAGCAAGTGAAGAAATTCAAACTGCTACCAAAAGCATTTTCTATGGATGATGGTGAACTGACACCAACTCAAAAATTGCGTCGTAAAGTTATCAACGATAAGTATCAAGACGAAATCGAAGAAATGTACAACGAAAAGCCTAAAGATAAGTAGTTTTCTGCTTAGATAAATTTTCAGTTGTTTAAAAATCCCCCTACGAATGTGATTGCATTTTTAGGGGGATTTTTTGTATCTAATGACACAGCACAATGTGCGAAAGCGCACACCAGCAAGCTCGCGGTTTATCGATAAATAGCGATCTATTAAAATATTAAGTGCTTTTTTTTGTTCGCTAACTAGTGTTTAAACCTAGCGTGGAGGGCTGAGTTGGGTTTTATTTAATGCTTTGAGCTAATAGTTGGTTTTTTGGCATAGTTGCCGAATAACAGGTGTTAGACCAGATGATAATAAAGCGTTAAAGTTGTTTCGTATTACTGTTTGTTGTTATCACGACAGACAGCCATAGCCGAAAAAGTGGAAGTATTTCGAATTAGGCTACGAATAAGCCCTAGACTATGAAAAACCAGCCCAACATGTTCACCAAATATGATTGGAAACTGGTGAGGAGAGCAATATGACAACAAAACCTGAAACAGCCATGTCATCCGGCGCTGAAATGTTATCCGGCGCTGAGATGGTGGTGCAGTCTCTAATTGAAGAGGGTGTAGAACAAATCTTTGGTTACCCAGGTGGTTCTGTACTTGATATCTACGATGCGTTGCATGCTAAAACTGCTGAAATTAAACACGTATTAGTGCGACACGAACAAGCCGCTACCCACATGGCAGATGGCTATACTCGTTCTACCGGTAAACCGGGTGTAGTACTTGTGTGTTCTGGTCCAGGTGCGACCAATACCGTTACTGGTATTGCAACCGCCTACATGGACTCAATCCCAATGATTGTTATTTCTGGTAACGTACCAAATAACCTCATTGGTAATGACGCCTTCCAAGAGTGTGACATCGTGGGTGTATCACGCCCGATCGTTAAACACAGCTTCTTAGTTAAGAAAGCGGAAGATATCCCTGAAGTCGTTAAAAAAGCATTCTATATTTCAACGACAGGGCGTCCCGGTCCTGTGGTTATTGATCTGCCGAAAGATATCTTAAACCCACAAATCAAGCTTCCTTATGAATACCCAGAAACGCTCAAAATGCGTTCGTATAACCCAACGGTTACGGGTCATAAAGGTCAGATCAAAAAGGCGCTAAAAGCCCTTCTTGAAGCGAAGAAGCCGGTACTTTATGTCGGTGGTGGTGCGGTTATTTCTGAGGCAGATAAGCCGCTGTTAAAATTAGCAGAGGCACTGAATTTACCTGTGGTAAGCACCCTAATGGGGCTTGGCGCTTTCCCTGGCACCCATAAGAACTCTTTGGGTATGTTAGGCATGCATGGTTTATATGAAGCCAATATGGCGATGCACAATGCGGATTTGATCTTTGGTATTGGCGTACGTTTCGATGATCGAACGACTAATAACCTAGATAAGTACTGCCCTGATGCGAAGATCATGCACATTGATATCGACCCATCTTCGATCTCTAAGAACGTAAAAGTGGATCTACCGATTGTAGGTTCTGCTGAAAAGGTTCTAGAGAGCATGGTGAACTTGCTCGTTGAGCAAGGCGGCACTAACGATGCAGAAGCGATTGAAAGCTGGTGGAGTGAAATCAAGCAGTGGCAAGAGCGTGACTGCCTAGCTTACGAGAAATCGTCTGAGCGCATCAAACCTCAACAAGTAATTGAAACACTGCATAAAGTAACCAATGGCGATGCCTATGTTGCTTCTGACGTAGGTCAACACCAAATGTTTGCTGCTTTATACTACCCGTTTAACAAGCCACGTCGTTGGATTAACTCTGGTGGTCTAGGCACGATGGGCTTTGGTCTGCCTGCTGGTATGGGCGTTAAGTTTGCAAAACCAGACGAAGAAGTGGTTGTAGTAACCGGTGACGGCAGTATTCAAATGAATATCCAAGAGCTGTCGACTGCGCTGCAATACAATATTCCCGTTAAGATTATTAACCTTAACAACCGTTTCCTAGGCATGGTAAAACAGTGGCAAGACATTGTTTATCAAGGTCGTTACTCTAACTCATATATGGACTCTGTTCCTGATTTTGCTGCTATTGCTGAGGCTTATGGCCACGTTGGTATGCGTATTTCATCTCCGGATGAACTGGAATCAGGTTTGGAAAAAGCACTAGCGATGAAAGACCGTTTGGTATTTGTCGATATTAGTGTGGATGACACTGAGCACGTATACCCAATGCAAATCAAAGGCGAGGGTATGGATAACATGTGGCTAAGCAAAACGGAGAGAACATAATATGAGACACATTATTTCACTACTAATGGAAAACCAACCTGGTGCGCTTTCTCGTGTAGTTGGCTTGTTTTCTCAGCGTGGCTACAACATCGAGTCTTTGAACGTATCGCCAACCGATGATCCGACGCTGTCTCGTCTTAATGTAACCACTAACTCGAGCGAAATGCAGCTTGAGCAGATCCAGAAACAGCTGCATAAGCTAATCGACGTACTAAAAGTGCAAGAAGTGTCTGAACTTGAACACATTGAACGTGAGCTGTTGATGGTAAAAGTACGTGCGAGCGGCTTTGCTCGTGCGGAAGTGAAGCGCACAGCGGATATCTTCCGTGGTCAGATCGTTGATGTTACGGCTTCTCAATATACGGTTCAAATGGCGGGTACTAGCGAGAAACTGGATGCCTTCATTCAGGCGCTGTCTGAAGTGACGGAAGTGCTTGAAGTAGCTCGAAGTGGTGTTGTTGGCATCGCACGAGGCGAACGTGCGTTGAAAGCCTAGACGATAAGTCTTTAAAAAATAACTTTAAAGCCGCTTTTTTAAGCGGCTTTTATTTTGTTAATTTTTTAGAGTGCTATAATCCCGCGCTGCACTTCCATTCATCTGAGTTAGCAATGCGAAATAAAAAATCAATAATTACATTGCTGATTATCTCTATCATATTGTCTTCTGCAGTATGTCTGTATTATTTGCAGCGCTACAAAGAAGTAAAACAGCAGAGCTTTGACTACTCAGCTAAGCAAGCCGTTCATCAGTTAGTGTATGCCAAGCGAGATTATGATCTTCTCAAGACTCAGTTAGTCTCGGTCATGGAGCTACTCAGTCATAGCCAGAGCTTGGTTAACTTTGCTTCCTCTCCCTCAGACCAAACCAAACATCTACTTGAAGAGGTCTGGCAATCTGTTCTCGTGAACCAGAAGTGGTATACACAAATCCATCTGTTAGATGTCACTGGCAAAGAATTGGTGCGTGTTAACTACTCCTCTGATACCGGTAGAGTGACGTTTCCTCAACAGCTGCAAGATAGGTCGGATTCTAACTACTTCCAATACGCTCAAAAACTAGAAGCCGAACAGATTGGCGGTTGGGGTATTGAGCTTGAAACTGAGCATGGTGAAGTCACCTTCCCTTATTCGCCGGTAATCCGTGTCTTTACCCCAGTAGAAACCCCTGACGAAAGAGTAGGCTACCTCGTCATCAATCTTGATGTATGGGGCTTATCGTCGCGTCTGAGCTTTTCACCAGATAACGATCTTAGAGCAGAAGTTCTCAATGACGCGGGTTACTTCATCGCGAGTAACAACAGCGGTAAGTTGTTCGGAGACTCTATTCCTGAAAGAAAAGGCTATAACCTGAAAAATATCGCGCCGAAGACGTGGGATGCGATCTCCAATGATCAGGTGGGATACGTTTTTGAAGATGGTAATTTGTTTGCCTTTAACACGGTTATGCTCGCGAACAGTCAAAAGGTCCATTTACTGATTCAACTTAATCAAAAGCAACTGATGGATCGGGCTGAGCGTGATCTAGATGATTTGGCCCATGAAGAGATCATTGTTCTGATTACGGTGCTGATATTCGCTTTCCCGTTTGCTTACCTGGTGACGCACTGCCGACGCCGAAGCCTAGAG
Source organism: Vibrio sp. 10N.286.48.F5 (assembly GCF_041469785.1). Lineage (NCBI taxonomy): Bacteria > Pseudomonadati > Pseudomonadota > Gammaproteobacteria > Vibrionales > Vibrionaceae > Vibrio > Vibrio sp. 10N.286.48.F5. The sequence goes on from NZ_JBFRLG010000034.1 coordinate 7,715, forward strand.
AGTAAATTGGCACGCGCCGCATTGAATGGTATGTCGGCAGTGATGATCTCTGACAAGCAGCACCGCACAATGATGATCAACAACGAATTTGAGAACATGACTGGGTACTGCAAAAAACAGGTGATCGGTCAAAATGCATTGCAGTTGCTGCTTGAGAATACCGACCAAGTGCTCTCAAGCTCGGCTATTTGGAGTCATTTAGAGCAAGAAGAAGTATGGGAAGGGGAGGTTCAGTGTAAGAACAAGCTGCGTATTCCTTTTACTGCGATCATGCGAGTGCATGCGGTCAAAAACAATTCAGGCAAAGTCAGTTACTACATCACCTCGTTGGTTGATATTTCCGTAAGGAAGGAGCTTGAGGTGCGTTTGAGGATCTTAAGTGAACGTGACTCTTTGAGTAACCTCTGGAACAGACGAAAGTTCGAAGAGCAGTTGGCCTACTATTCTCGCTTGGTTGAGCGTTACCCGAACGAAACGACCACTTGCTTAGCCTTAGTCGACATCGATAACTTCAAGCGAATCAATGATGAACTTGGCCACGACGAAGGTGACCGTGTGATTGCTGGTGTTGCTAAGCTTCTGCAAGACAGTCTTCGTGGGACGGATTTTGTTGCACGTGTCGGAGGGGAAGAGTTTGCACTCTTGATGCCACACACCTCACTGCCAGAAGCAAAGCGCGTATTGGATCGCTTGCGAATTGAGATTGAGCTAGCTGCCGGAACTAAGATAACGGTGAGTGTTGGCTTTACGGATTTAACCAGTAACAGCACTCGCTCATACAAGTGTGCGGATGTTGCGCTTTACGAATCTAAATCGTCTGGCCGTAATACGGTCTCTATGTGTCCTAGCTACGATGATGTCGCTTAGGTTCGCTTCTATCTAGTCCTGTCTTCTATTTGCTTCACCTCTTCAAGTCGCGCCCCGACTCCTTTTTCCTTTCCCTCTTTTTATTAGGAATCTCACTTTTGAGCGACCTGTGTCACAAAATCTATACAGTTAGACTAAAGTCTAATGTTGGTGGAAATTTGAGCTAAAATTAACAGTAAGTAAACTACTTTGCTTCAGATTACATCGTGTTAAACGATGTAATAAATAGAGTGTTTACCAGATGTAAAAGGATGACACCGTTAACTTAATTCAGCTGGTTAGCTAGCCTTATCAATAACTTGAAAGGCAGCAGTAGAATTAGGTTAGCTGGAGCAAGAGTTTGGGGATCATACAGTCTGTTTAAAAGAGGCGTGGTATGTTTGTCGATTTTTTAGTGAGGTTAACCATAGGCACATTAGCCATTCTTGGCTTTCAATTGAGTGCTTTGTATTTTTTACCTATGGTTGTGCTACTCAATACTCATCACAAAGAGTTTTTTGGGTGGTAGTTCAGTCGTAATACTGGAAACAAAAAACGGAGCCATTGGGCTCCGTTTTTATTTGGTTAGAAGCTACTTTAGCGTTATGCCGCTTCGATAACTTCTTCAATTCGTTTCATTGAACCTAGCAGGTGTTGATCAAGCAGTTCAGTCGCTTGTTCTACATTCTTAGAGAGTACTAGTTTCATGATCATTTCGTGTTCATCAATATTGAACAGATCATCTGATGCGCTTTCTGCAGACATAGCGAGGAAGCGGTAACGTTTCACTTGGTTAATTAGGTCATCAAAGAACTTAAACATGTTCTCTGAATCTGCACCTTCAAGCAGTGCGACATGGAATTGCTGGTGGCGCTCTTCCCATTCTACACAGTCAAACTCTTCAGATACGCACTGTACTCGCGATAGTTTATGGTAAGACGTTAGTACATCCAGTTCCCAGCTCTCATCACCTGCTGCAATCGCTTTTTTAAGCAGAACCGATGATACAACACGAAGGCTTTCGTATAGGTCATTCAGTTCTTTCTTTGATACAGGAGATACCCAGCAGCCTTTTTGTGGCTCTAGCTTTACGTATTTGCTCCAAGATAACTGTACCAAGGCTTCGCGAATAGGGGATGCGCCAACGTTGTAGCGTGCTTTTAGATCAGCAACAACAAGCTTTTGGCCTGGGGTTAACTCACCATTAAGAATATCTTGGCGAATCATCTTTGATACTTTGTCAGTGAGCGTAGGACTAGACATTACAAACCTCATCTATATATGATTTCTAGTCTGCTAATCCGTCTCTTAGAAAGAGTCAGTTGGAGGTTAACAGTACGTAGTTCTATTGTGATTGATAATACAGCGTACTGAAAAGTTAGGCAAGATTTTGTTTCATAAAAAAAGAGGGCCGAAGCCCTCTTTTATATTTTATGCGAATCGGTTCATTCCTATAGAACGTGAACAGATGCCGTGTTTGTAGTACCAGAAGCTACTAGAGCACCAGAAACCATAACTACGATGTCGCCTTTGTTACCTAGGCCAGATTGTAGAGCGATTTCTTTACCGTTGATGTAGAACGCGTCTGTGTTCTCGATAGAGTCAACAAGAACTGGCTTAACACCTTTAGTAAGAACTAGCTGTGCAGCTGTCTTTTCGTTAGTTGTTAGAGCTAGGATGTTTGCAGTTGGGAAGTACTTACGTACTGAACGTGCAGATTTACCGCCTTCAGTTGCAACAACGATTAGAGGAGCAGCTAGCTTCTCTGCTGTGTCTACGGCGCCTTTACATACTGCTTCAGTGATACGTAGACGTGGGCTGTCTAGACGAGAACCTAGCTCAGCTTTAAGAGCTGAATCAGTACGGTTCGCGATTTGAGCCATGATAGTAACAGCTTCAACTGGGTACTTACCTTTAGCAGTTTCACCAGAAAGCATTACTGCATCAGTACCATCCATGATTGCGTTCGCAACGTCACCCGCTTCAGCACGAGTTGGACGTGGGTTGCTGATCATAGAGTCAAGCATTTGAGTTGCAGTGATAACCATCTTACGTGCACGGTTACACTTCTCGATCATCATCTTCTGAGCGAAGATTACTTCTTCAGCTGGGATTTCAACACCTAGGTCACCACGAGCAACCATGATGCCATCAGAAGCTTCAAGGATTGAATCGAAGTTATCTACACCTTCTTGGTTTTCAATCTTAGAAATGATGTGGATGTTCTCGCCGCCGTTAGCGTTTAGAAGCTCACGGATTTCTTTAACGTCTTCTTCTTTACGGATGAAAGAAGCAGCAACGAAATCTACGCCTTGCTCACAACCAAACTTAAGGTCAGCTTTGTCTTTCTCAGAAAGAGCAGGAAGTTGAACAGAAACGCCAGGAAGGTTAACACCTTTGTTTTCGCCTAGAGCACCGTTGTTAAGAACTTTACACTTAACTTCAGTTTCTGTTGTTGCGATAACTTCCATTTCGATTAGGCCGTCATCAACAAGGATAGTGTTACCTGCTGTTAGGTCTTTAGCGAAACCTAGGTAAGTTACTGCTACTACGTCTTTGTTACCAACAACTGTTGCGTCAGTTGTGAAAGTGAACTCTTGACCAGCTACTAGATCTACGTCGTTACCATCTTCAAGTTTGATAGTACGGATTTCTGGACCTTTAGTATCTAGAAGGATAGCAAGTTGCTCACCTTTGTTTTCCATTACTTTACGGAAGTTCGCGATACGAGTGCCGTGCTCTGCGAAATCACCGTGAGAGAAGTTAAGACGCATAACGTTCATGCCAGCATCTACTAGTTCAGTTAGCTTCTCTACAGATTCAGTTTTAGGGCCAATCGTACATACGATTTTGGTCTTTTTCATGGAAGGTACTCTCCGGTAAGTATTGTTACAATTTGAAATTTATTTAAGTTCTGAAGATTGGTCCGCTACATCAACATTTTGTGCCTGTTGTGTAAAAGCGCGGGACTTCCAATATGTCCTTCAGAGTTGTAAGTCTTTCATCAATTTTAGTCATTTTATGACTAAAAGATTTTGATTCAATATCGGTTTTCTGTGACTTACCCCACTATATAGGGGGTAAGTTGCAAAAAAATAACAGTCAGTTTTGTAATTTTTTTTCTTTTCGGGTGCGGATTCTACCACCTAATGAGTTCAATATCACTGCTTAACAATTGTCTTAGGACAAGGTTTTATCGCTATTTATTAATTTTTTGGATCAAAATAAATGGACTAAATAGTTTCGTTGTAACTATAATATGTTTCATATCGAAACTTAATGGCCTTTTTTAAATGTCGAAACGAAACACCCAGCTCAGAAGGCATGCAATTTCTAACCTAGTGAATGAAAAAGGGGAGGTTAGTGTTGATGAATTATCCGCTAAGTTCGAAACCTCAGAAGTCACTATTAGAAAGGACTTGGCGTCTTTAGAGAAAAACGGTCAGCTTTTACGCCGTTATGGTGGTGCGATTTCGTTACCGAAAGAGGTTGTCAACGAAGAGCTGGGTCAACAAGTTTCGACTCGAAAGATTTCATTGGCAAAAGCCGCTGCAGATTTAATTCGCGACCATAACCGCATCGTGATCGATAGTGGCAGTACGACCGGTGCTCTAATTCAGCAGCTTAATGCTAAGCGTGGCTTGGTTGTTATGACCAACTCATTGCACGTTGCTAATGCGCTTAATGAGCTTGAAAGCGAGCCGACGTTATTAATGACTGGCGGCACTTGGGATACCCATTCGGACTCTTTCCAAGGCAAAGTTGCAGAGTCGGTACTTCGTGCTTACGATTTTGACCAACTATTTATTGGGGCTGATGGTATCGACCTCGATAGAGGCACAACCACGTTTAACGAACTGGTTGGCCTGAGCAAAGTAATGGCTGAAGTGTCACGAGAAGTGATCGTGATGGTTGAGTCGGAAAAGGTGGGACGAAAGATCCCGAACTTAGAGCTGGCATGGGAACACATTGACATCTTAATTACCGATACAGACTTAGGCGAAGAATCCAAAGCAAGTATCGAATCACATGATGTTCGAGTGATCCTGACCGATCCAGCGTAAAAACAAATTTAAGTATTATGCATTTACCTTCCTATAATTGATCTTAATGAAGATTTGGCCTTTGCTTGCTGCCAATAGGAATAAAACAAAATTGATGGAGTGAAACTATGTGTGGAATTGTTGGTGCAGTAGCGCAGCGTGATGTAGCTGAAATTTTAGTAGAAGGCCTTCGTCGTCTAGAATACCGTGGCTACGATTCAGCTGGTGTCGCTGTAGTCGATACTGAATCTAACCTAACTCGTGTACGCCGCCTAGGTAAAGTACAAGAGCTAGCTGACGCAGTAGAAGAGCAACAAGTGATTGGTGGTACAGGTATCGCTCATACACGTTGGGCGACACACGGTGAGCCGTCTGAAGCGAACGCACACCCACACATGTCTGGTGATATTGCCGTTGTACACAATGGCATTATCGAAAACCACGAAGCACTGCGCGCTATGCTGCAAGAGCGTGGTTACGTATTTACTTCACAAACGGATACAGAAGTTATTGCTCACTTAGTTGAGTGGGAACTTCGCACTTCAGCTTCTTTGGTTGAAGCGCTACAGAAAACAGCAAAACAATTAGACGGTGCGTACGGCACGGTTGCGGTTGATCGTAAAGATCCTAGCCGTATCGTTGTAGCTCGTTCTGGTAGCCCGATCGTTATCGGTTTTGGTGTCGGCGAGAACTTCCTTGCTTCTGATCAACTGGCGCTACTGAGCGTAACTCGTCGCTTCATGTACCTAGAAGAAGGTGATGTTGCTGAGGTAACTCGTCGTGATGTTACGGTATTTGATGTAGCGGGTGAGCGTGTTGAGCGTGAAATCGTTGAGTCAAACGCTGAACACGACGCAGGTGACAAAGGTCAATACCGCCACTTCATGCAGAAAGAGATCTTCGAGCAGCCAACAGCGCTGATCAATACAATGGAAGGCCGTATCTCTGACACTTCGGTTATCACTAACGCGATCGGCGTTAAAGCTGAAGAGATCCTAAGCAAGGTTGAACACGTGCAGATCATCGCATGTGGTACGTCTTACAACTCAGGCATGGCAGCGCGTTACTGGTTTGAATCTCTAGCTGGCGTAAGCTGTGACGTAGAGATTGCTTCTGAATTCCGTTACCGTGATTTCGTTGTTCGTCCGAACAGCCTATTGGTGACTCTGTCTCAATCTGGTGAAACGGCGGATACGCTTGCTGCACTTCGTCTTGCAAAAGAGAAGGGTTATATGTCTGCAATGACTATCTGTAACGTTGCGGGTTCTTCACTGGTTCGTGAATCTGATTTTGCCTTCATGACTCGCGCAGGAACAGAGATCGGTGTTGCTTCTACTAAAGCTTTCACAACTCAACTAGCAGCGATGCTGATGATGGTAACGTCAATTGGTCGTCTACAAGGTCGTATCAATGAAGAAAAAGAAGCGGAAATCGTTCAAGCACTTCACCAACTGCCTGCTGATATCGAGAAAGCATTAGCGTTCGATAAAGAGATTGAAGCACTGGCACCTGATTTTGCTGATAAGCATCACACACTGTTCTTGGGTCGTGGTGAGTTCTACCCAATCGCGATGGAAGCGTCTCTTAAACTGAAAGAGATCTCTTACATCCACGCAGAAGCATACGCAGCTGGTGAGCTTAAGCACGGTCCTTTGGCTCTTATCGATGCAGATATGCCTGTAGTCGTTATTGCACCAAGCAACGACTTGCTAGAGAAGCTGAAATCGAACGTTGAAGAAGTGCGTGCTCGTGGCGGTCTACTTTACGTATTCGCTGATGAAGATGCGGGCTTTGAAAGCGATGAGAACATGAAGATCATCAAGATGCCTCACGTAAGTGAAGTAACAGCGCCTATCTACTACACAGTACCGATGCAGCTGCTGTCTTACCATGTCGCACTAATAAAAGGTACCGACGTTGACCAACCTCGTAACCTAGCGAAAGCGGTAACAGTTGAGTAATCGACAGCTTACCTAAGATATAGATAATAAGAAGCCCATCCTGTGATGGGCTTTTTTATGTCTGTTAGTTAACGATCAGTGTTAGAGCTAGCTGTAGCGTCATTAAGCGCTCAGTGCTTGCTCTAGGTCAGCCAAGATATCGTCAATGTGCTCGATACCTACTGATAGGCGAATCATCTCCGGTGATACACCGGCTTGTTTCTGTTCAGCTTCGCTTAGTTGACGGTGTGTCGTCGAAGCTGGGTGACAAGCGAGAGATTTCGCATCGCCAATGTTAACTAAGCGCTTGAAGATTTGCAGTGCATCATAGAAGCGAACACCGGCTTCATAACCGTCTTTTAAACCAAAAGATAGAATGGCCGATGGCTTACCTTGCATGTACTTTTCAGCGAGTGGATAGAATTCTGAATCAGGCAGGCCAGCGTAACTTACCCAACTGACTTTCTCGTGTTGCTTGAGGTATTCCGCTACTTTCAAGGCATTCTCTGTGTGTCGCTCCATGCGTAGCGACAACGTCTCCAAACCTTGCATCAACATGAAAGCATTCATTGGTGACAGTGCTGCACCTGTATTACGTAGGGGAACCGTTCTAGCACGACCAATAAACGCAGCCTCACCAAAGGCCTCGGTATAAACCACGCCATGATAAGAAGGCTCTGGCTGATTAAACACAGGGAAGCGGTCCTTGTGCTGTGCCCATGGGAATTTACCTGAGTCGACAATCACGCCACCTAACGTTGTACCGTGACCACCCACGTATTTAGTTAGTGAGTGCACCACGATGTCAGCACCAAAATCGATAGGTTTACACAGTACAGGCGTCGCCACCGTGTTATCAACAATCACAGGTACACCTTGTGCGTGAGCAAGTTCAGCAACACGCTCTAAGTCGATAATATTACCTGCTGGGTTACCGATACTTTCGCAGTAAACCGCCTTGGTTTTTTCGTCAATCAGTGCCGCTAAGCTTTCTGGTTTATCGTCTTTAGCAAAACGAACTTCGATCCCTTGGTTTGGCAGCATATGAGCAAATAGGGTGTAAGTACCACCGTAAAGCTGAGGTGTTGAAACAATGTTGTCACCGATTTGCGCCAACGTCTGAATCGCATAGTTGATCGCAGCACTGCCCGCACTTACCACTAAGCCTGCGATACCTCCTTCTAAGGCGGCCATGCGTTTTTCTAACACATCATTGGTTGGGTTCATTATGCGAGTGTAGATATTGCCTGGCACCGCAAGGTTGAAGAGGTCGGCGCCGTGTTGTGCGTCATCGAATTCGTACGCGACGGTTTGGTAGATTGGAGTGGCAACCGATTTGGTTGTTGGATCAGTGTCGTAACCGAAGTGAATCGAGAGTGTTTCGTCTTTCATGAGTCTTCCCTGAACTATTGAGCGATTTATGTACTCTCATATTGCCGATTTTTTTATAAAAGAAAAGTATGTTTAGTCACAGAGAGGCAATTGGAATTGTGTGCGGGACGATTCGTTTTTGGTTCGGAAGTGCAGGGTGTGATTGGTACTGAATCAGAAAAGCAAAAAGCCAGAGCAGCATGAACTGTTCTGGCTTTTCTAATTTGGTGGCCCCTCCCAGATTTGAACTGGGGACCGAACGATTATGAGCTAAGCTTCAGCCCTGTAATCAACATAGTAACCCTGCCCCGAATCACTCTGAAATCCACCAGCAAAATCACATCACCTGATTATCCGCATGATTTCTCTGACGTCGACGACGAGGTTGATGGGGTTGATGGGGATGTCGGAGTTGGAAGGGTTAACAGGGTTACTGAGGTTGGTTCTGAAATAGATGATGAATCCGTTCGGCAACTCCCCTAACTCTATCAACCCTAGAATTGAATCGAAAGACCGGATTAGGACCGGACCGACGACGCCGTCAACGAAACCTAGGAAAAGTAATTACTGAAGAAGTCAGCTAGAGCAAGGGCTAGAGAGAGATTACAGGGCCAGTCTAGAGTGACCGACCCAGCGACTTAGGATTTTAGGTTGGGGATGAAAGACAGTGTTTTAATTTTCACAAAGAATTTTTAAACGATCCTGAAAGTGCTTATATCGTAGACAGTTATCTCTGGACAAAGATTGATGAATTTAAGATTAACCAGAATCCAGCTTCAATTTTCGCCCTGTACGATACTTTGCTAAAGGTAAAGGTTAAAGCAAAGAATAAATATGGTGCATATGTTGATACCTTACTCGTTTGCCCCTTAGTTGATGGAAACTTCGATAAGCTTGCTGCTTTAATTTTAAAGTCTGGCGTACCAGAGCAGACCGTAACTACACCTCTAGAAATCACTGAACAGTTAAAAAAAAGTTACCCCAGTTTGTTAAGTAATAAGCTAATAGAACTAGGGTACACTGGTACTGGTTCGGTCAGGTACTTTATAGATAATTTATTTTATAATGATAAATCGATATCACTAAAAGAATATCAGTCATTGGTTCAAATGCTTGAGGAGCATAATATCGATTAATGATAAATTCGTTGATAATTAATGATGACTTTGAACCGGTCCACTTATCGTGCCGACTCCCCTTAACAACTTATGCTTTTAAAGGAGAGCTTTATGAAAAAAACTATAGCTTTGCTTATGATAATATTCTCCCCACACTTGTTTGGTGCTTTAGGTTCAAATGCTGAAGCAATAGATAAGGGAACTATATACGTAGATTTTTTTATGTGCTCTTACTTAGTTGATGACTATATCGTTAGTAAAAAACTGGAAGATATGGCTCAAGATTTACTAGATGAAGCTAATAATAGCAGTGAAAAGTATAGGAGCGTATTTAAAGGTGTCTATGACGAGAAGTTATTACTTTTCGCTTCAGAAACTAATAAAGTTGATTATTGCAAGGATACCTATAAACAAGCAATGAATGCTAAATAGCCACTTCGAAATCAGCTACCATAAATGGGACTTGTAATTAAACAAGTCCCATTTATGCTTAATTTTTAGTACTTTTTTATAGATTTATCTAACTACTCACATCCCCCACCAACTCAGAAACATTAGCACTTACCTCTCTTAGCCTAGAGCTAGCCAAATGAGCATACCTAGTCGACGTTTGAGGGCTCTGATGCCCAAGTAGATGCTGAACATCATAGAGCGTAGCGTTACCACTATTGATTAAAATTGAAGCGAAAGAGTGCCTTAAGTCATGTATACGGAAGTCATCATAGATCCCTGCTGCTTTCTTGATTCGAGCGAATGCCTTCTTTGGATGTGCGATAGGTCTACCGGGTGCATCTCCGGCAAAGATATAGGGGTTCTTACGTATCTGAAATCGTCGTTGGTCATTTATTACCTCCTTAGCTAAATTATTGAGTAAAACCGTCCTTGATAACCCCGATTTTGTGTGGGGAAGAAATAGGCTCCAATTGCCGTCGTCGACGACGGTAAGACAGTCCCACTTAGAGTTAGTAATTTCACCAATTCTCATTCCGGTAAGCAGGGCGAATTTTAAGGCGTTGCCTTGAGTACGATTGGGTTCCTCGTTGCATGCCTTGATGAAAGATGAAACTTCTTTGCGGTTCAGGAATCTGTTTCTTAAATTATTCTCCTTAAGCTTCCTTATGTACTGCCCCGGATTCTTGTCCACGAATCCCCACTCCATCGCTAATCTGAACATTCTAAGGGCTAAGGAACGTAATCTATTCACTGTTGATGGTTTCCTTGTTTCTAGGACCCCATCGAGTAGCTTTTGAATGTCTTGTTGGCTGATATCGGTGATACTTTTCTTGCCCCATTTGGGGTAGAAATGAAGCTTTAAGTTACCAATATCATTCTTAGCAGTGAGTTTGTTCATTCGGGCATAGGGTAAGTAGTGTTCTTCCGCAAACTCGAAGAAGGTTAGTACATTGGATTTTTCATCCCTCATAGCCTTAGGGTCATTACCCAGAGCTATCTCTCGCTTGTGGTCATTAGCTATCTGCCTAGCGGTATTGATATCTAGCGCTGGATATTCGCCAATTTGTAACGATTTTTTTTTGCCAAAATAGGTGTACCTGAATAGGAATCTGCGTCTCCCTTGTCTGTTGATAATTATTTTCAGGCCGCTACAGAGCTCATCCGTATACTCTGTTTCTTTGCTTCGACTTGTCGACGGTAATGAATCAAGTTGGCGTTTATTGAATTTGAATTTACGAGATTGCATCAGTCCCCCTTACTCATCAGAGATTGAGAAATGCTGGTGTAATTCAGTACGGAGTGTCTTAGGCATCAGTAGGTAAATACCCTTGCCGTTATCCTCGACAATGCTTAGGGATATAGAAGCTCCGTAATCTAGTTCATCTTCGAATTCGATATAGGTTAGAGCTCGTTTCAGCAGTTCAATATCGTCGACAACGACAGCGCTTAGGTCAGTAATTGAAGTAAGGAACCAAAGTTCACATTGCAGTTCGTCCCATGCCTGCTGGGTTTCAGTTTCATCGTGGAATGGTTCGGTGAGTATGGCTTTGACTTGTTCTTGTAGGGTAGTAGTGGTTGGTAGGGTTATGATTTGTTGAAGGTTGGTTATTTTGAACACAATTAACTCCTTTATTATCAACATCATAAATTTAATATGAGTCTGACTTTCAAGAAGGTTCGGGTGCAGCCAAAAACATTTTATTGGACAAATCATCAATTAAACATTGAAATCATAATTAAATCATATATGATTGTATTTCTTCCTTTTATGATTTTATGGTGATTTATGAAGATCGATATTTCCCAAAAAACATACGAACGTTTGTCCGAGCTAGCGAAAGGCTTTGACACCCCAGATACTGTGATTAATCGTTTACTGGATTCAGTGTCCAAAACACCTGAACGTAAGCCTGGCATTACCTTTAACCCAAACAATGAGTCGGCTTTTAAAGCTGCTCTACTGGATACTCGGCTGGCTGAAGTCTGTATCACTTACAGTGATAAGCCATCTCTCTTTTTGGTATGGAACGCCGATAAGTTCAAGGAATCATCAAATCTGAAGGCTAACCTGTGGTCAGGATTTCTTAGAGGCTGGAAAGAGAAAGGTATTACCGGAATCACCCTAACTGTTTTGGATTCTAATTCTGATAAAACCGTTTTAGAAATAGGGCATGCATTGGGACTTAGCTATGCGGATGCGGTAATTGTTCAGCCACGATTCCACAGAGAAAATGCAGATACTTATTTGATTTGGTTCGAAAATGAAGATTTTTCTATCATCGATAAAGTGCAGCACAAAGTTAACAATGACATCAATGTGTACTTACCATCTTTCATGCTCGATCTGTAACCATCCCCAACCTAAAATCCTAAGTCGCTGGGTCGGTCTCTCTAGACTGGCCCTGTAATCTCTCTCTAGCCCTTGTTCTACCTGACTTCTTCAGTAATTACTTTCCCTAGGTTTTGTCGACGGCGTCGTCGGTCCGGTCCTAGTCCGGTCTTTCAACCTGATTTTAGAACCCAATGAGTGGACATCAACCCTATTTAAACTTCCTATTTAGGTTTTCTGTCCAGTTTGCTGTCGTCGACGGGATACCCACGCTAGATTTCCATCTGATTCCAGTAGTCCATTCCCTCAACCCAACTTCTCGCCCTAACTCATACGAGATTCGCCCTAGAACCACTCCTAGCGTTGAGATTACCGATTCCAGTATGAATACCAGTCCAGTGATTAATAGCTGCTTCTGGTGCTGAGGTTCACTGCTGCTGACTACTAACCTAAATCACTTAAGAGATATCAGACCAATTACCACTGAGGGTAATTGGTCATCATTGTTCAACAGTCATCTGGTTCTAATCTTCGGTGCTGAGTCTCCTGACTGATCTCAGCTAGAACTCCATTTAGGTATCTCATTTATATCTATTATTAATTAACTTCAGCTAATGGACAGGATGTTGGTTATATTTTTGTTGGTTTAGTCGGGAAGTTTTTCTGGGGTTCTACTCTGGTGTTGAGTGGTATGTATTTAGCGAAGAACCTTGCTGTACAGATGAGAGAGGTTACTGATGGTCGATATCAGCCTGAGATAGATTTACGGGTTCTGTGGTGATTAGGTGGAGTGTTTCACTGGCGCTAATGGAATCGTGCTTACAGGAAGTAATCGAAGACCGGATATGGAAAGGACTAGAAAAGATAAAGGCCCATGAATTTCTTCATGAGCCTTATCGGAATTTGGTGGCCCCTCCCAGATTTGAACTGGGGACCGAACGATTATGAGTCGTGCGCTCTAACCACTGAGCTAAGGGGCCGTAGGGCATAGATTATAGGGGAAGCGTTCAATGGTGTCTAGACACTATAAGGGGCAATTCCGCTTACATCTTAGCCACTTAAATCACACGGATAAAAAAAAGGTGAGCCAACGCTCACCTTTTCTTATTTATGCTTAAAAGCTAACCGCACTAAAGTGTGTGATTACTCGTCTAGGAAGCTACGCAGAGTTTCTGAGCGGCTTGGGTGACGAAGTTTACGCAGTGCTTTTGCTTCGATCTGACGGATACGTTCACGAGTTACGTCGAACTGCTTGCCCACTTCTTCAAGAGTGTGGTCAGTGTTCATGTCGATACCGAAACGCATACGCAGTACTTTAGCTTCACGAGGTGTTAGGCCAGCAAGAACGTCTTTAGTTGCACCGCGTAGGCTTGTTGCCGTTGCAGAGTCTAAAGGTAGTTCTAACGTTGTATCCTCGATGAAATCACCTAGGTGCGAATCTTCGTCGTCACCGATTGGTGTTTCCATTGAGATTGGCTCTTTAGCGATTTTCAGTACTTTACGGATCTTGTCTTCAGGCATTTGCATGCGTTCAGCCAGTTCTTCCGGCAGTGGTTCACGACCCATCTCTTGTAGCATTTGACGAGAGATACGGTTTAGTTTGTTGATCGTTTCGATCATGTGAACCGGAATACGGATAGTACGAGCTTGGTCGGCAATCGAACGAGTGATTGCTTGACGGATCCACCAAGTAGCGTAAGTAGAGAACTTATAACCACGACGGTATTCAAACTTATCTACCGCTTTCATCAGACCGATGTTACCTTCTTGGATTAGATCCAGGAATTGTAGACCACGGTTTGTGTACTTCTTAGCAATCGAGATTACTAGACGTAAGTTCGCTTCAACCATCTCTTTCTTCGCACGACGAGCTTTCGCTTCACCGATAGACATACGACGGCTGATATCTTTGATGCTTTGAACAGTAAGAGACGTTTCACGTTCGATCATATCCAGTTTTTGGATAGAGCGACGGATGTCGTGCTCGTTACGTTTGATCTTTTCTGCGTATGGCTTGTCTGAAGCAAGAACTTCATCCAACCATGCTTCGCTAGATTCGTTACCAGTAAATAGAGCAATGAAAGATTTCTTCGGCATTTTGCCGTACTCAACCGTTTGACGCATGATTAGGCGTTCTTGAGTACGTACGCGATCCATAGAGTTACGCAGTTCGTTTACTAGGTAATCAAACTGTTTTGGTGTTAGACGGAACTCTTTGAATACGTCTTGCATCATTGTCGTTGCAAGCGTTGCTTTCGGGCTTTCATGGCCGTACTCGTTGATCGCTAGTTGACGATTCTGGTAGCTAGTACGAAGCGCTGTGAACTTCTCAAGAGCAAGCTCAGGATCGATACCTGTATCTTCTTCTTCCTCTTCCTCGTCGTCTTCAGCGTCTTCTTTGTCTTCGTCTTCCAGATCAGTTTCAGCAAGTTCTGAACCGATGTGAGTCGCCGTTGGCGCAGCTGTGCCATCGTCGTCTGGGTCAACAAAGCCATTGATTAGGTCTGTTAAGCGAATCTCTTCTGCTTGTACGCGGTCAAACTGTTCCAAGATGTATGGAATAGTGCCTGGGTACTCAGCAACCGATAGTTGAACTGTATTGATACCATCTTCAATACGTTTCGCAATGTCGATTTCGCCTTCACGAGTCAGTAGTTCAACCGTACCCATTTCACGCATGTACATACGAACTGGGTCAGTAGTACGGCCAATCTCGCTTTCTACGCTTGAAAGCGCAGCAGCTGCAGCTTCGGCTGCATCTTCATCTATATTGGCATCGTCATCATTAAGTGCTAGATCATCAGCATCAGGTGCAGTTTCAACTACCTTGATACCCATGTCGTTGATCATTTGAATGATGTCTTCTACCTGTTCAGAATCCACGATTTCTGCAGGTAGGTGGTCGTTTACTTCGGCGTAGGTCAGATAGCCTTGTTCCTTGCCTTTAATAACAAGTAATTTAAGCTGTGACTGCGGATTTTGATCCATAGATGATATCCAACTTCAGGTCTGGTGAAGGACGTTGCATTCTCAAATGCAAACCAATTATGTTAACAAATTTATTAAATGCTGACTAATCAAACAGGGTTACGCTTTTAGATCTAGCATTAAAGCTAGTAGCTCCCTTTTTTCTTCGGCTGATAAACCGACGCTTCTTGCTTTGGCCTGCAGGTTTTCAATTTGTTTTTCAACGCACTGGGCAAGTATGTTGTCCAATGAGTCTAAAAATATGTCTTCTTGATTGTCTTCGTCGAGGGGGATTTCCCAGCTCGCGAGACGAGACAGAAGAGCCTCATGTTTATTGTGTCGCCAATGCTCTAATAATTGGCCTGTGTTGATATGGGGATGCGCGTGGCATTTATCAAGTACTTCGACGAATAAACTTAGCCCAGGCAATTGTAAGCCTTTGACACTTGATAAATCCGGTACCATATCAGCATAGCTCGGATTTTGGATAAGCAAAGCGATAACTTCACGCATTGGAGTGCGTTTCAGCTCTTTATGCGGTTGAGGTGTCGGGTTCTGTGTATGAACACGCGCACGTCGCAATTGATTATCAAATCCAGTTCGCTCATCGAGCAGTTTTTCGAGTAATTCTTGGAAGTAACTGTCTGGAATTTTGTTAATCAAGGCGCTGGCGTGTGCACGCAGTGCCGATTTTCCTTCGGTTGTTCCCAAGTTTAACTTGTGTATTTCAATCAGGTTATCGAACAAATAGGTCGAAAGCGGCGTCGCATTGTGGACCAGTTGTTCAAAAGCGGCTTTGCCATGCTCTCTAATATAGCTGTCTGGGTCTTCACCGTCGGGCAAGAACAGAAACTTAAGCGTGTTACCGGTTTTCAGGTACTCAAGTGCGTTTTCTAGTGCGCGCCATGCGGCCTCTTTACCTGCTCGGTCACCATCGTAACAACAAACCACAGTGCTGGTTTGACGGAACAACATTTGAACATGGTCGCCGGTTGTCGAGGTGCCCAGTGATGCTACTGAGTAATCGACACCATATTGCGCGAGTGCCACGACATCCATGTAACCTTCAACCACAAGTATTTGCGGCGGTTCACGGTAGGCTTGCAGCACTTCATAAAGGCCGTAAAGCTCTTTACCTTTATGGAAGATAGGCGTTTCTGGTGAGTTGAGGTATTTTGGTGTGCCGTCTTCTAATACACGACCACCAAAACCAATCACACGGCCACGACGATCACGAATTGGGAACATTACGCGTCCACGGAATCGGTCGTATCGGTTACCTTTATCGTTCTCAATTAGCATGCCGCCAGTCACGAGCATGTCTTGGGCTTCTTTCTGTTGGCCAAAGTTCTTACGAACTAAGTCCCACTCATCGGCCACATAACCAATACCAAACTTCTGGACGATCTCGCCCGAAAGGCCACGATTCTTTAGGTAATCAATCGCAGGTTTGTTGGCTGATATTTTCAGTTGAGAGCGGTAAAAATTACTGATGCCGCCCATCAAATCGTAGAGGTTACGTTTTTGTTCGCTGTTGGCTCTTGGTGCTGTTGATATCTCGCCGCTGCGCTGTTCTCTAGGAACGTCGAGGCCTAAGAAAGAGGCTAGCTCTTCAATAGCTTCAACAAAATCGAGGCGTTCGAACTCCATAATGAAGTCGATAGCATTACCGTGTACGCCACAACCAAAGCAGTGATAAAACTGTTTTTCTTGGCTTACGCTAAAAGAAGGGGTCTTTTCGTTGTGGAATGGGCAACAAGCACCATAGTTTTTGCCTTTTTTCTTAAGTTTCACGCGTGCGTCCACAATGTCGACAATGTCGAGACGCGCTAGGAGATCATCGATGAAACTACGCGGGATGTGTCCTGCCATAAAACCTTAGAAAAATGCACTAACTGAGAGTGTGGATAATAATAGTTTGAATAGGTTACAGATACAAACAAGCCGTGCGTTCCGAAGGATTGCACGGCTTGTTGCAATTTGATTTGGGATTAAGCGAGTTTAGAACGAACTAAACCACTAACTTTCCCCATATCTGCACGCCCTTGAATTTGTGGTTTCAAGATAGCCATTACTTTACCCATGTCTTGCATGCCCGCTGGTTGAGCTTCGGCGATTGCGCTATCAAGTAGTGCAATAACTTCTTCATCACTTAGCGGTTGAGGCATAAAGCCTTCAAGTACCGTAATTTCTGCTTTTTCCACGTCAGCAAGATCTTGACGATTTGCTGATTCATATTGAGCAACAGAATCGCGACGTTGCTTAACCATTTTAACTAATACAGCAAGAATGTCGTCGTCGTTCAGAGTGATCCGTTCGTCAACTTCACGTTGCTTAATTGCTGAAAGAGCTAAGCGGATAGTGCCAAGGCGCGGTTTGTCCTTGGCTTTCATCGCTAATTTTTGCTCTTCTTTGAGTTGTTCAATAAGAGCCATAACTCAGTCCTTATGGATTAAGTTATTAGTACAGGCGAACGCGACGTGCGTTTTCGCGAGCTAGCTTCTTAGCGTGACGCTTTTGAGCTGCTGCTTTAGCGCGTTTGCGAACTGTAGTTGGCTTTTCGTAGTGCTCGCGACGGCGAACTTCAGAAAGGATACCTGCTTTTTCACAAGAGCGCTTGAAACGACGTAGTGCAACGTCGAACGGTTCGTTTTCACGTACTTTAACTATTGGCATATGCCTTTCACCTCAGGGGTTATTCATTATCGCTGGCTACTCAGTACCAAATCAGAGAAGTTACCCATCGAGCTAACTCTCTATTCGCGTTTGGCCATTAACCAGCTTGATCAAAAATGGTGCGGAATTTTAATCCGATCACAGTGGCTTTGTAAAGCACTTTGTCGATTATAGTCTGTACAATATTTGTTTGAAGAGCTTAGGCAGGGTAATATTGCGCTAATTTCCCATTTTAGACGAAAGCGTGCCGAGAAAATTATGCGCATTATTGGTATTGAAACCTCTTGTGATGAAACAGGAATCGCGATTTATGATGATGAGCAAGGGCTGCTTTCTCATCAATTATATAGCCAAGTAAAGCTGCACGCCGATTACGGTGGTGTGGTACCTGAGCTAGCTTCACGTGACCACGTGAAAAAAACAATTCCTCTTATTAAAGCGGCATTAGCTGAAGCGAACCTAACGTCGAAAGACATTGATGGTGTGGCTTACACGGCTGGCCCTGGTTTAGTGGGTGCACTGCTGGTTGGTGCAACGATTGGTCGCAGTATTGCTTATGCGTGGGGAGTGCCTGCAGTGCCTGTTCACCATATGGAAGGTCACCTTCTTGCGCCAATGCTAGAAGATAACCCACCACCATTCCCATTTGTGGCTCTGCTGGTTTCTGGCGGCCATACCATGATGGTAGAAGTGAAAGGTATTGGTGAATACCGAATCCTTGGTGAATCGATTGATGATGCAGCGGGTGAAGCGTTTGATAAAACCGCGAAACTGATGGGCTTAGATTACCCTGGTGGTCCACTGTTATCTCGTTTGGCGGAAAAAGGCACTCCGGGTCGTTTTAAGTTCCCGCGTCCAATGACCGATCGTCCGGGTTTAGATATGAGCTTTTCTGGTCTGAAGACGTTCGCAGCGAATACCATTCGTGATAACGATAATGATGACCAAACTCGTGCTGATATTGCTTACGCGTTTCAAGAAGCCGTTTGTGCAACCTTAGTAATCAAGTGCAAGCGTGCCTTGGTTGAAACGGGCATGAAACGTATAGTGATTGCTGGCGGTGTAAGTGCCAACAAACAACTGCGCGTTGAGCTTGAGGCGCTTGCTAAGAAAGTCGGTGGTGAGGTGTACTACCCACGCACTGAGTTCTGTACAGATAACGGTGCGATGATCGCTTATGCGGGCATGCAGCGCCTAAAGAATGGCGAAACGGCTGATTTGTCTGTTCATGCCACACCGCGTTGGCCTATTGACCAGCTAGAGCCAATTGCGTAATTGACTATAGTGTTTCGATAAACGGTCGCCTTGTGCGGCCGTTTTTATATCCTAGCTTACCGACTGTATGTCGATAAATAATTGCTGATAGAGATTAGGGAAGAAAATGAACAAGTTCACAGTAGACAATCAATCGATGGCGTACCTAGATGAAGGTCAAGGCCCTGTTGTTGTACTCGGCCACAGCTACCTTTGGGATAGTGCAATGTGGAAGCCGCAGATCGAAGCGTTAAAAACTCAGTATCGCTGTCTTGTTCCAGAGCTTTGGTCTCATGGTGAATCTCAAGCAGCACCCACTTCGATGCGTAACTTGAAAGATTACGCTCAGCACGTTTTGGCTCTGCTTGATCATTTAGAGATCGAAGAATTCTCAGTGGTTGGCTTATCGGTTGGCGGTATGTGGGGGACTGAGTTAGCGGAGCTTGCACCTGCACGTATTAAGTCTTTGGTTCTAATGGATACTTTTGTGGGTTTAGAACCAGAAGTTGCTCACGCAAAGTACTTCAGCATGTTAGATACCATCACTCAAACCAAGACGGTTCCTCAGCCAATTGTTGAAGCGGTTGTTCCACTGTTCTTCGCTAATGATACGCAAACCAACACGCCAGCTTTAGTGGAAGGGTTTACTCAGCAGTTGTCTGCTCTTGAGGGTGACAACGCTGAAGAAGTGGCACGAATTGGTCGAATGGTGTTTGGACGTCGCGATATGATTGAATCGGTAGAGAACTTTGCTCTGCCTGTTTTGATTGCTGTAGGACAAGAAGATAAACCACGTCCGGTACTTGAGTCATACTTAATGCACGATTGCATTACGGGCAGTGAGTTAGTGGTGATTCCTGGCGCAGGTCATATTAGCTCGTTAGAGCAACCAGAGTTTGTGAACACAATGCTGAAGACGTTTTTAGATAAACATCTGCTATAAGCTTTAAATACTGAATATTATGGTTCGGCTTAGACGTGACAGTTTAAGCCGATTTTTTTTGTCCGAGTTTTGGTTCGCTGCCATCGAGTAGGCGGCGGATATTCTGATGGTGACGCAACACGATCAAACAACACAACATGGCTACAGGCAGTGTGTATTGAGGTTTGACTAACCAAGCGTAGAAAGGTGCGAGCAACACAGTAACCAGTGCCGCTAAAGAAGAATAACGAAACAAAAATGCCACAACCAACCAAGTCGCCATGATCATGCCCGTTAGATCAAATCCAATTGGGGCGATGGCTCCGAGTGCCGTTGCGACGCCTTTACCACCTTTAAAGTGGAAGAATATTGGGTACATATGACCAAGGCATGCAGCAATCGCCACGACGCCTAAAATGATCGAGTCGATGTTGAGGTAGTAGCCAAGCCAGACTGGAATGGTGCCTTTAAGCATGTCACAAAGTAGCACGGCTGCAGCGGCGCCTTTACCGCCAACACGCAGGACATTGGTTGCTCCTGGGTTGTTAGAACCTACTGTTCGAGGATCTGGGAGCCTCAAAACTCGGCATATCAAGACCGCACTAGAGATTGAACCTAGTAAGTAGGCAGCAATGATCATGATAAGTGCCAATGGGGTCATGTCTGTCCTTTAACGGTTATACGCCTAACGATGGGAAAATAATGCTCAATCCAAGAGTAATTGATATCATATCTCGAATTACGCAAATAATACGTTTTTTTCCCCAATTTGGGTATCCGACCTCTAAAAGGACAAGTCATGGCACTGGATAAAGTTTTCATTGAGCAGCTAGAAGTAATTACAACGATCGGTGTTTACGATTGGGAGCAAGAGATCAAACAGAAACTGGTGCTTGATATTGAAATGGCTCATGACAACCGCCCAGCAGGCAAGAGTGATGATGTGGTTGATGCTTTGGATTATTCGAAAGTGAGCAGTGCAGTACTTGAGCACATTGCAAATGGCCGTTTTCTACTCGTAGAACGTGTTGCTGAAGAAGTCGCAGAGCTTATTATGACTCAGTTCTCTGTGCCGTGGATTAAAATCCGATTGGCTAAACCTGGCGCAGTGCCACAAGCAAAAGCCGTTGGTGTGATCATCGAACGAGGTCAAGCATGACAGTAGCCTATGTTGGTGTTGGCACGAACATAGACCGCGACAAGCATGCAAGGGTGGCATGGACAGAGCTTCAATCGTTAGGGACTAACCTTAAATGCTCTAAAATCTATCACTGTGAGCCCGTCGGTTTTAATAGCCATCCGTTTTATAACTTTGTGATAGAGCTCGACACGTCACTCTCATTGACTGAATTTTCACAGCAGCTGCGTAAAATTGAGTTTAAATGGGGTCGCTCTCAAGATGCGCACAAACTACAAGATCGAAAACTCGATCTTGATATTGTGCTGTTTGGAGAGGAGGTTTCTGAGTGTGAACCAGAATTACCACGCAGTGATATCTACAAATATCCTTTTGTAACACAGCCGCTTTATGATCTTTGTCCTGCGCGAGTGATCCCGCAAGACGGAAGAACCGTCAGTGAAATATGGCAGAAGATGCAGCAATTAGACTCGCTCTCTGTCGTAGATATAAAACTATAATTTTTAAGGTAAGTAATGAGTTATTTTGAAGCGTTTATATTGGCGTTGGTGCAAGGCTTTACAGAGTTTTTACCTATTTCCAGTTCTGCACACCTAATCCTTCCTTCAGCTGTTTTAGGCTGGGAAGATCAAGGTTTGGCTTTTGATGTTGCTGTCCACGTTGGTACTTTGGCAGCTGTTGTTATCTATTTCCGTAAAGAAGTGGTCTCTCTGTTGAGCGCATTCTTTGGTTCAGTGTTTAAAGGCGATCGTAGTAAAGAAGCGAAGTTAGCGTGGATGATCATTCTCGCGACGATTCCTGCGTGTATCTTTGGCTTGTTGATGAAAGATATTGTTGAGCTTTACTTACGCAGTGCGTGGGTGATCGCGACGACAACGATTATCTTTGGTCTATTGTTATGGTGGGTGGACAAGAACTCAAGCCTGCGCGATGACGAATACCAAGCGGGTTGGAAAAAGGCGCTGTTTATTGGTCTTGCTCAAGCAATGGCGATCATTCCGGGCACGTCTCGTTCTGGCGCAACCATTACCGCGGCGCTTTACCTTGGTTTCACACGTGAAGCGGCGGCTCGATTCTCTTTCTTGATGTCTATCCCAATCATCACTCTGGCTGGTGGTTATTTAGGTCTTAAGTTGGTGACAAGCGGTGATCCAATCCATGTTGGCACTTTGCTAACGGGCGTTGCGGTGTCTTTCATCAGTGCTTACATCTGTATCCACTTTTTCTTGAAGCTTATCTCTCGTATGGGCATGACACCGTTCGTTATCTACCGCCTGATTCTAGGTTGTGGTCTGTTTGCTTTCTTAATGATGCAGTAACAGACACAGGCAACGGTCTCGCTGTAAGAATTGAAACAAAAGGCCCGCTTAACTGCGGGCTTTTTATACGTTTTAGGTAGAGCGGCGACGATTAACTGCTAGCGAGTTCTGATAGGGCGTTTTCAATTGCGATGGCTCTGCGTTTCTCTTGTTCTTCTCGAATATCTTTGCCTTTAAAACCATCGGTAATGATCGCTTTTACTTCGACTTGAAGCGCCGCTTGGTAGGCGACTTCAAAGCGCGCTTTTTGAGGATAAGGCTGATCTTCTAATCCTTTTCGGCCTGCGTGGTCGGCCTGGCAGCAAAGTAGTATATCGTCGAGCCTATCTGGCTTACGCCAAACATCGAACTTGTTGAGAACCTTGAGAAAGGTGGTTGGTTTGAGCTCGCCTGCGCGGTGGATATTAGAATGTTGCTCGCACACTAACAACGCAAGGTCTCTGAATTCATTGGGCACTCTGACTCTTTCACACAGCTTCTTAATGATTTTTAAGCCTGTATGGCAATGCATTTTGTGGCTTGGCCACTCGCTTTCTGGCGTGACGCCTTTACCTAAATCATGTACTTGAGCGGCAAAACGCACGGGTAACGATGAGCTTAATCGCGCAGCTTGCTGAGCAACCATCAGAGTGTGAATGCCCGTGTCGATCTCAGGGTGCCACTTTTCCGGTTGAGGTACACCAAACAGCGCGTCAATTTCAGGCAACACAACAGCCAATGCACCACACTCTTTAAGTATCGAAAGGAATACTTCAGGGTGCGGAGTACTAAGGGATTTATGCCACTCTTGCCAAACTCGTTCGGCAGTGAGATGTGCCAGTTCACCGGATTGAACTATCTCGCTCATCATCACCATGGTTTCTGGTGCAACCGTAAAGTTGAGGTGATGGAGTTTGGCGGCGAAGCGAGCCACACGCAGCACACGAAGAGGATCTTCAACAAAAGCGTCCGAGACGTGCCTTAGAATACGATCAGAGAGATCTTTTTGGCCATGGTAAGGATCGTAAAGCTGGCCTTTATCGTCTTGAGCAATGGCGTTGATGGTCAAATCTCGACGCATGAGATCTTCTTCCAAACTCACGTCTGGCGCGAAGTAACATTCGAAACCTGTGTAACCCGAACCTGACTTTCTTTCGGTGCGAGCCAGTGCGTGCTCTTCTTTGGTTTTTGGGTGTAAGAATACGGGGAAGTCTTTGCCCACTGCAGTAAAGCCAAGGTTTTCCATCTCTTGAGGGGTACTCCCTACCACAACCCAATCTCTATCATAGCTATCAATGTTGAGCAGCTTATCGCGCACCGCTCCACCGACTAGGTAGCGCTGTAGCCCATTGTCTTTTGGTAGGCTATCGTATATTTGCAACTTATCACCTCGAAATGTTTTATCACTGCTGGACTTTACTGCAAGCAATGGTACTTTCCATTAATCGTAATTATAGGGCAGCACATGTATAAGGAATATTTTGGCTTCGTTGAGATGCCATTTTCGATTGTACCAAATTCTCGCTACTTGTTTTTGAGTCAGCGCCATCAAGAAGCGATGCAGAACCTACAAGCCGGTTTAGGCGAGGGTGGGGGCTTTGCGATGCTTACTGGTGAGGTTGGTACAGGGAAAACAACGGTCGCTAAGGCGATGTTGTCTTCATTGGATAGTCATACTCAGGCTGGCCTTATACTTAACCCTACGTTTTCAAATACGGATTTACTAGAAGCTATCTGCGATGAGTTTGAGGTCGAGTACCCAGAACAAGCATCGTTGAAACAGCTCAGTCAGGCTATTCATTATTTTCTACTTGATAGCCATGCCGAAGGCATTCAAACCCTATTGGTGATCGATGAAGCCCAACACCTCGCTGCCGATGTGTTGGAGCAGTTACGCCTTCTAACAAACTTGGAAACCGACAATCGTAAGCTGTTAAAAGTACTGTTGGTCGGCCAGCCGGAATTACAACAGCACTTACAAACCACGCAGCTACGTCAGCTAGCACAGCGCATTACTGGTCGTTATCACTTACTGCCTCTTAATACCGAAGAAACGGGCAAGTACATCGCGTTTCGTTTGGAGACGGCGGGTGGCGAGCAGATGTTGTTTTCGAACCGTTCTATCAAGCTGATTGCTCAATATACGCATGGTATTCCAAGGCTCATTAACTTGGTGTGTGATAAAGCACTGCAGTTGGCTTTTCATGACGGTGAGCAGCTACCGAGCAATGAAACGGTTAACCGAGCGTGTCAGCAGGTTATGTCCTTTCAGGCCGATGTGTATCACGTCGAGAAAGCTCTAACTTCTCGTGTCGCGCCTAAGTTATTCCAATACGCAGGGATTGCGACGTTAAGCGTTGGTCTTGCAATAGCGACCTTTAACTTCGCTCCAAGCTATATCAATGCTTGGTTGCCTACGGATGCATCAAATGAAGCAAAGACGGAAGTGTTAGCACGTACTCAGCGTTCTTTGGTATCAGATGTTCCTAAGTTGGTTGCTGAGCCAAAACCTGCCAAGTTTGAATTGCCACAACACATTCAACAACATTTGATGCAGGGGACCAATCGTTCTCTCGCTATCAAAGACTTGTATACGCTGTGGGGATATCAATCTTCACTGCGTGATGGATTGTGCTTAAGTGAGCCACAAAGTGTTTTTGTGTGTGAGCAGCAGCAGGCCAGTTTGGATACCTTGTTAGAACTTGGTGTTCCTGTGGTACTTAATCTCGACATAGACCAAAAACCAGTGTTTGCTGTGCTGTATGGCGTGTCTAAGGATTCTGTCGAGTTGCTGGTTAATGAAAAGCTGTTGGTGATGCCGAAGCAATCCTTAGAGCAAATCTGGCAAGGCGATTACGTCGCTATTTGGAAGCAGCCGCTGCGAGAGACCCTTAAAGAGGGCTATCAAGGTGAAGCGGTTGCTTTGCTTGATCTACTGCTTTCTGAAGTATTAGGAGAGGTTGTTTCCGGTAGTGATGTATTTGATTATGAGTTAAAAATGAAAATCGAAGCATTTCAAACGTGGCAAGGTATGTCTGTTGATGGCATTGCAGGTAAGCGCACCTTAGCAAGATTGCAGAGATTAGCTCAACTCGATTCGCCTAAGCTGATGTCACTAGAAGGGGGCGAAAGCTAATGTCACGTATTATGCACGAACTTAAACAGCCGTCTCACAAGCCATCTTCTATTAATCAGCACTCTCTTAGCAAACCAAGCTTCAAAGGCTACCAGAATCATCATGTTCCTAATTCTGCAAAAGGGATGAGCAACAAGCGAGGTTCATCGTTAGCGATGGGGCTACTCTTAATCTTGGTTCCTTCTTTGTTGGTGGGTGGCGTCTTGGCTTATCAATCGTATATCCAACAACAAGAAGCCGTGAACCAAGCTGCCAATGTCGCTCTGCCAGAATTTAAAACCGAATCAGACATTGAGCCTGAAATTGCGGATGCTGATATAGCAAGCATGGATGCCGTGTCTGAGGAAGAAGATGCCTTGTTCACCGTTCGCCCTGCACCGGCGAGCCAACCGTTGAAAGCATTGCCACGCCAAGAGATGTATGCACAGATTGATTCTGGCGCTAATCGTGCAAACACCGCTGGTGGCTCAGCAGTGATCTTCGCTAATGCTGATAACAACACTCAAATGACAGCCAGTTCTGAATCGTCATCCGTTCAGCCAGGCGCGAGTGATGAAACGACTGCTCTGCAATCAAGCACTGATCAGCAATCAAATAGTGACTTACAATCGGACAGTGATCTGCTGCAAGGGCTAGACCTCAGTGAGTTGCCACCTGATTTGGCATTGAAGCTTGAATCCATTATGGGGGAGCAACAAAGCGCTCCTGAGCCGATGGATTCTAGACCCTCAGGGCAAAGGGGTTCTCAGGTCATTGAGTTGGAAACGCACACCAATAGCTTATCAGGCGTCCTTCCTAAGTTAGACCTACAAACCCATATGTACTCGAGCAGCGAAACCAAGCGTTGGGTAAAAGTGAACGGTCAAGAAGTGGCGCAAGGAGATTGGATTGGACAAGACATTCAATTGCTGGAGATTAAGCCACAATCGGTGATCATAGAGTTCAATCAGCAGAAGATAGAAATCCCAGCTCTGTACGAGTGGAAAGGCTAGCGAGCTCTAAAGGTATCTAGATAACAGACAAATAAAAAGGAGCACCTCGGTGCTCCTTTTTGATCTTCGATACTGAATTTACTGTACCTAATACAAGCGTTACGTCTACGCCCAACCGTTTGGTGATTTTCTGCGACGAGGCATGATGTGTGGCAGAACAAGGCCTAGAAGTAGACCAATACCCGCAACACCACCACCGTACATGAAGTACTTCAATAGTAGGTCGTCTTTTTGAGTGTCTAGCTTAGCGCGCAGTTCACGGTTCTCTGTTTGAGAACTCGTTAGCTGTTGGCTAATTTCACTGTAGTTCTGTTCTAGTTCAGCAATCTGCTTGTTACGAGAATCTAGAGAGCTTGCTAGGCCAGCTTTTTCGCTGTCAGCACTCTGACGAGCATTCGCTAGCTTGCCTTTAACTTCCGTCAGCTCTTTCTCTAGCTTAGGCATACGCAGTGCCATGCTTTCTTGAGTGCTTACAAACTTGCTTTCAACCCAACCTTTACGGCCACGGTTGTCTTGAATTTGGGTGTAACCCGTACTCTTGTTAGTTTGTAGGAATGTAATCTTTTCACCAGCATCAACACTACCGATGATACGGAATGTGTTGTTTGGGCCAGAATGCATATAAGTAAATAGTTTGTCAGCAATATAACGGTCTTGTGCAAAGGCAGCTGGAGCCGCAAGCATTGCGAACAAAACTAAGCTAATCAGTTTTTTCACAGTAAATCCCTTAACGATTCAAATTGGGTAGGCGTATGAGTCAGCCTCAATCAGCAAATAATATTTAGTTTCTTTATGCGGTGCAACAAAGAAGGGAGGCAAAGCCTCCCTTTCTGTGCGTTTGAGTCAATAATGACATGGCATTTACATATCGTTACTGAAGCTCACACTGTTCTGACGCTAGTATTCACTAACGCAGTCGCGATTACATAGTAAACGCAGCTTGAATTCCGTAGAAGAACACAACAGCAAGTAGAGCACCTGCAGGTAGTGTCACAATCCAAGAAGCCACGATATTACGTACAACGCCTAAGTTTAGTGCTGCGATACCACGAGCAAAACCAACACCTAAAACAGCACCAACGAGTGTTTGTGTAGTAGAGATTGGAAGGCCAGTACCTGAAGCTAGTACAACCGTACATGCAGTTGCAAGTTGTGCAGCAAAGCCACGGCTTGGTGTTAGTTCTGTAATACCAGTACCAACGGTTGCCATTACTTTATGACCCATTGTTGCAAGACCAACAACGATACCGAATCCACCTAGAGGAAGAATCCACCATGCGATAGTACTCTTACCTGTGATTTCACCCATGTGCTCAACGGTTGATACAACAGCAGACAGTGGACCAATCGCGTTCGCAACGTCGTTTGAACCGTGTGCAAATGCCATCGCACAAGCTGTGATAACCATGAGTACAGAGAAGATGCCTTCAACACCTGCAAAGCCGTGGTCTTCTTCGCGGTTAGCGAATTTCTTCTGGATGTATAGGTAACCGCCGATCATTACAAGCGCAGAAACGCCAGCAGCCCAAACCCATGCTTCAGTGTTGCTTAGGTGAAGACCAACGTGCTTAAGGCCTTTCTTGATGGTTACAAGTGCAATTACCATTGTTGTAATGAACATGTATACCGGTACAAAGCGTTTCGCGTTAAATAGCGGGTTCTCTGTATCAAAAATCAGTCGTTGAGCACTTACAAATATGACGTAAGCGAAGAAGCCGGAAATAACGGGTGTGATAATCCAACTACCCACAATACCTTGAACACTGTTCCAGTCTACAGCTTCAGTACCTACAGAAATACACGCAAAACCGATGATTGCACCGATGATTGAGTGAGTCGTAGAAACCGGCCAGCCCATGTAAGAAGCGAGAAGTAGCCATGTACCAGCAGCAAGAAGTGCTGACATCATGCCGTACACAAGTACATCTGGTTGATGAGCGAATAGAGACGTTTCGATAACACCTTTACGGATCGTGTCTGTTACTTCGCCGCCCGCAAGGTAAGCACCTGCGAATTCAAAGATCATTGCGATAATGATCGCTTGTTTAACGGTTAAAGCTTTAGAGCCTACTGAGGTGCCCATTGCGTTCGCAACGTCATTTGCACCAATACCAATAGCCATCAAGAAACCGAAAGCTGCTGCAACAATAATCAGGACAGTGCCGTAGTTAGCAAGGATATCCATCGTAATACCTAGTTGTTTGATAACAAGCGGAACAAATTTAGACGCAAAAAACCGCTCAGCGAGAGGAATACTCAGCGCATAAGTGGTTTGTTCAAAAAATGCTCTTCGTTATATGGTTAACGTATGATTTAAGATCGAGAAAGCATTACTTCAAGACGAGCGCCTACACGCTGTGCTTGATCTGCAATACCACCAACCCATTCAAGAATTTTGTATAAGAACATGATATCAACTGGATTCAGATCGCCTTCAATTGCCATTAGTTGTTGGCGTAGTTCGATCTGCATCGCATCCGTGTCATCTTCAATTACATCTAATTGATGAATCATTTCGGCAACGAGTGTTACTTCACGGCCTTTAAAGCCAGTCTCAAGTAATTCGTCTAATTCATTGATTACGTTTTGTGCTTGGTTCGCTGCATCTAGACAACGTTTAACGTAAGCGATGAAGTTTTCTTGCATAGGAGCAGGAATGACAAGTTGACGACCATATACACGGCCAGCAATGTCTTTCGCTAGGTTTGCGAGTTTGTCTTGTTGAGTTAATAGCTCCAACATATCGGTGCGATCAACTGGCATAAACAAACCACGAGGAAGTTTAAGGCGAATTTCACGTTTTAGTACGTCAGCTTCTTTCTCAAGGTGAGAAATTTGAGCTCGAATTTCTGATGCTTTTTCCCAGTCACCTTTTGAAGAAACTTCAAAGAAATTAACTAGGTGAGAACAACATTCGTTCACGCATACTACGTGACGCTGCAAAGGTTTAATTGGGGACTTTGCAAATAACCCCATAATTGTATTTACTGGCATGGTCATCCAACCTAATAAATAATAACCTTAAAACAACATACACCATATTCATGGTGAAATGTTAAGCGATGGCTACAAAGTCGCGCATGTTAACCTAATCAATCTCTCATTAAAACTGTTTTAGATCATCATAAGGGCGATATTTCTGACTTGCCGACTTTTCAAATTGGCAATATCCTGTCCCTATCTTCACAGAAAGGTATAACTATGGAAACCGAGATAGAACTGAAGTTTTTTGTTTCTCCTGAATTTTCAGAGACTTTACGCAATAAAATTGCTGAAACTAAAGTACTTCAGCACAGTTGTCGTGAGCTAGGTAACATCTACTTTGACACCGCTGACAACTGGCTACGTAAGCACGATACAGGCTTACGCATTCGACGCTTTGATGACGTATTTGTACAAACCGTAAAGACTGCTGGTCGTGTGGTTGCTGGCCTGCATCAAAGGCCTGAATACAATGCAGAACACGACAGCAACGAACCTAAGTTAGCCCTGCACCCAGAGGATATCTGGCCAGCAGGTAAAGACATCGAAACGTTGCAAGCTGAGCTGACTCCTCTGTTCTCTACCAACTTCACGCGTGAGCAGTGGTTGATTGGTATGCCTGATGGTAGCCAAGTCGAGGTCGCATTCGATCAAGGCTTTGTTGAATCAGGCGACCTGCAAGAACCGATTTGCGAAGTCGAATTGGAACTTAAATCCGGTCAAACGGATGCGCTATTTACATTGTCTCGCCAATTCTGCGAACAAGGTGGCATGCGTTTGGGTAACCTAAGTAAAGCAGCTAAGGGTTACCGTCTTGCTCAAGGTTATCAAGGAGATGAAGTTACTCCTTTGACCTTAGTTGATACTGACAAAAGTGATACCGTTGAATCGTGTTTTATTCAATCTTTAGAGCATGCTCTCGCTCATTGGCACTATCACGAGCAGATTTTCACAGAGCGTCAATCGATTGAAGCTTTGCATGAGATCAGTCACTCGCTGAGTTTTATTCGCCAAACTTTCACTATCTATGGCGGCATTGTTCCAAGACGAGCAAGTGCGATTTTACGTCAAGAGTTAAAGTGGCTTGAGCAAGAGCTTGAGTGGCTAAAAAGCTATGACCACTTCGAAGATTTGCTGGAAGATAAAGGCCATGTGCTGCGTAAACTCGATGCGCGTAAGTTCTTAGTCGCTGAGCTGAAAGAGATGCAAGAGCAACTTCCAGATCGTGAAGAGCTGCTTACCTTGCTGAGTTCGGCTCGTTACACAGGTTTATTGCTAGACCTGAGCCGTTGGATTCTGTCTCGTGGTTGGCAGCCTTTCCTAGATGAAAAAGCACGTGAGCAAATGGCTAGTGGTATCGAATGGTTTTCGGTGAAGCAGCTTGATCGCACATGGGCGGACTTGATGGAAGCTTTCCCACCTGAACGTGTGATGACTAGCCAAGCGTATATTGATCAGCAATACCGTTTGATGCGCAATCTATACTCTGGTGTGGGTTTTGCGAGCTTGTATGACGATGAAGAGCGTAACAGCTTCCGTTTGCCATGGGCTGACATGGTACAAGGTATTGATGATTTGCTGGCACTTAAAACATTAGAGCCGTTAACTGAGAAGTTAGAAGGCGATGAGAAGGTTCAGCTAGAGCGCTGGTTGGCTCGTCAAGAAGTGTCCATTCTGCATGCGATGGAACAGACACGCCAAATCAGTGTTGAGGTTGAGCCATACTGGCAAGACTAAACTCGATACCTGTATCAATAGAAGTATGAATTTGAAAATAGGGCTCCGGCCCTATTTTTTTGTTTGTTGCTCAAGTTTTTCGAGTCGCTCTAAGATTTTCTGTTGCTGCTCGATGATCTTCTCAAGGTGTTTCTCTTTGTTTTCCGCTCGTAGATTCTCATGATGAGTTGGGGAGGTGATCAAAGAAGTAATCAAGCCTGAAATCATACCAAACACACCGACACCACAGATGATCACCATTGAAGCCACTAACTGACCGGAAGTTGTCACTGGGTAATGGTCGCCATAACCCACAGTACTGATGGTCACAAACGCCCACCATAAAGCATCATGACCTGTAGTGATGTTGGCGTTCGGATCTTTGTGTTCCAATAGCAGGATCGTGCCAGCACCGATAGTCAGTAAGATCACCAAAAGCAGAATGATGGAAGCGAAAGTGGTCTCTTTCCTATTACGAAATAACTCTCTGAAAATACGTTTACTTGAACGCAGAACTAAGATGACTCGCAGAATTTGAAAAATACGGGCGAAACGAAGAGGCTCGATCATTGGGATACTTGCTAAGAAATCGATCCAGTGTACTTTTAGAAATTCTTTTTTGTTTTGTGATCTAAATAGATCAATTGTGAGCTGAAAAAGAAAAACACTACAGATTATAAAATCGAGGCCGATAAGGACTTGTTTCGATTCTTTATCGATCGGTACGAACAATAAGCCTGAGATCACAAATAACGCTAAGAAAGAGAGAATCAGTGACAATAAGCTCATCGGCTTGGTGGCGTCTTTGGTATTATTCAACATTCATACGAGGCTCAAAATAAATCGCGAACTTTGACTGACATAGCCAACTCGCGGATATAGAAGCCATCAATATATAAGAATTAATGGAGAACTGACAATGACTAAACTGTCATTCAAGCCGTGGGAAAGGGTAATCTCTGACGTTCGTCTCGTTCCAAAAATGGTCATGTTGATGATATTCAGCACTATCTTGATCATTTCGAAGCAGCTATGGGACGCAAGTACGTTTTACGATTCATTGCTTGCTGTAACGAACAATGCGCAAGTCGCACAACAGCATTACGAGACTTACCTAGTTCAAGTGGCTTGGCAAACAGCCTTGATGATCATTGTGTTTGTGGTTCTTCTGTTAGCAGCGGCGCGCGTTATGCTGCGCCAGACTCAATACCTTAATGACGCCATTAAAACCATGGCCGACAAGAACTTATCAGTGCCGATTCAAATGGACTGTAAAGATGAATACGGCGATGTGGCACGCGAACTTGAAAAAACTCGCGTCCAACTGAACGACATGATCAAAACTCAGGTGGCCTCTTCTGATGAGCTGTTTGCTCTGACGGAAGTGATGACCATCAGCATGTCTGAAACCAAAGAGTCAGCTCAAGAAGAGTTCAACGAGATCGATCAACTGGCAACAGCAATGAGTGAGATGACGTCGACGGTGCAAACTGTCGCTGAGCATGCACAAAGCGCTTCGTCATTGACGGAACAGGCATCAGGCCAAGCTCTTACTGGTCAGAAGTTCGTTCAAGGATCAGTGTCTAAGATGAGTGAGCTATCTTCAGATATCGCAGCATCTGCAGCAGCGGTAAACCAAGTAGAAGAACGCGTTGACTCAATTGGCAGTGTGGTTGGTACTATCCAAGGCATTTCAGAACAGACAAACCTACTAGCATTGAACGCTGCAATTGAAGCGGCACGTGCCGGTGAAGCGGGTCGTGGTTTTGCGGTTGTTGCTGATGAGGTTCGTAACCTTGCACAGCGCACTCAGCAAGCGACGGTAGAGATTCAAGACATGATCAGTCATCTACAAAGCAGCGCTAACTCTGCGGTAGAACTGATGGAGAAGAGTGTTGTTGAAGCGGCTGAAGGTGTTGATCTGGTGACTAACGCGGGAAGTGAGCTTGACGGCATTGTAAGCCAAGTCAATCAAATCAATGATATGAACTTCCAGATCGCGACCGCTGCAGGCCAACAGAGCAGTGTTGCTGAAGAGATGAGCGTCAACCTGACCAATGTACGCGAGCTTGTTGAAGCTTCAGTTGTGGTGGTTGGTGAACTGCTCGAGACCTCTCAGCTTATGGAAAGTAACGCGCAAGAACTCGACGGTAAGATTAAGCAATTTAAGGTTTAGTCCTCAGCACCCAATCTTCATCCGTCAAAGGCTAATTCCCAGAGACTGTTTCTCGGTTGTAAGCTCAACCAGATAAGTTAATCGATAAAACGCCCACATTGCTAATGTGGGCGTTTTTTATTGGCGTAACTTTGGTATAACTTATCTTTAGTTATGAAAACTCGTTATTGAAGAACTGAATCGATAAACCGATTGTTCGGCGCGCAGCTTATACAAGGAAGAAACATGCCATTGCCTTCTCAACTCATCACTCACTCCCAGTCTGCTTTTGAGCAATTATTAGAGCATCAAAGTGAAGCCATCAATACTTGGTCTGAGCCACTGACTGAAGATCTTAAACGTGTACTCGGTTTAAGCTGTTTTATTGGTGATTGCCTGCAGCGTGATACGGTTTTATGTGGTGACTTACCTAATATGTTGGCATGCGAAGAACGCGCTGAAGGATACCGAGAACGCTTGGCTGAATTACTTTCTAGTTGCACCGATGAAATGAGCGGTCAGCGCGTGCTGCGTCAATTCCGAAATCGAGAAATGACCTACATTGCTTGGCGTGATTTTATGGGTTCGTGGGAGCTAGAGCAGAGCCTAAATCATCTATCGATGTTGGCTGAGGCGATGATCTTCGAAACCTACCAATGGCAGTACGATATTTGTTGTAAAGAGTGGGGCACACCTTGTAATGAACAAGGCGAAGCACAGCCGATGTTGATCATTGGTATGGGCAAGCTAGGGGGCGGTGAGCTTAACTTCTCTTCCGATATCGATCTGATCTTCACCTACCCAGAGAATGGTGAAACCCAAGGTGCAAGACGCAGCATTGCCAATGCGCAGTTCTTTACACGTCTCGGGCAACGTATTATTAAGGCGCTTGATCAGCAAACCTTCGATGGATTCTGTTATCGAGTAGACATGCGCCTGCGTCCATTCGGTGAGAGTGGTCCACTGGTCATGAGTTACGCTGCGCTAGAAGATTACTATCAAGAACAAGGTCGCGATTGGGAACGCTACGCTATGGTCAAAGCGCGTGTGATGGGCAGTGAGATGTACCCTGAGTATCAAGAGCTTCGCCAAATGCTACGCCCGTTTGTGTTCCGCCGTTATATTGATTTTAGTGCGATTCAATCTCTGCGCCGAATGAAGTCTATGATCAGCAGCGAAGTGCGTCGTCGTGGTCTCTCGAACAACATCAAGCTTGGCTCTGGTGGTATTCGTGAAGTTGAGTTTATCGCACAAGTCTTCCAATTGATTCGTGGTGGACGCGAGCCTAGCTTACGCGGTCGAGGGTTACTCGAAACCTTAAGTGCGATTGAATCCCTTCATCTGCTAGAGTCTGAAGAGGTGGGGCACCTACGTGAAGCTTATCTGTTTTTGCGTCGCCTTGAGAACCTGTTACAAGCCATGGCTGATAAGCAAACTCAAACCTTACCTGACGGTGAATTCGAACAACTGCAGCTTGCGGTTGCCATGCAATTTTCCGATTGGGATAGCTTGATTGTGGCAACTCGCGCCCATATGGCGAATGTACATACCGTGTTCGAAGACCTAATTGGCGTTGATGAAGATGACGCTAATCCGATCGCGAGCCACTTTAGCGAGTTGTGGGATATGGCCCATAAACCCGATGTAATTGAGCACGTGTTGGAACACGACATTGCGGTCGCGAGCCCGCCTGATGCGGCGAAAACGATCATTCAGTTTAAAGCCGATTTGGCTAAAAAGACTCTTGGCCCTCGTGGGCGGGAAGTCCTCAATCGACTGATGCCGAAAGTGTTTCAAGCGCTGTACACCGCTAAGGATGCCGAGTTTGGTTTGTCGCGAGTACTGCATCTGCTGCATAAAATCGTTACGCGTACCACTTACCTTGAACTACTAGATGAACACCCTGCCGCGTTGACTCAGCTAGTTCGCCTGTGTACGGCAAGCCCGATGATTTCGGAGCAGTTGGGTCGTTATCCAATTCTGTTAGATGAACTTATCGACCCTCAGCAACTCTACAATCCCGTGCCTTTAGAGTCTTACAAGACCGAGTTGCGTGATTATCTAGCCCGTATCCCTGAAGATGATATGGAGCAACAGATGGAAGGTCTGCGTCAGTTTAAGCAGACCTGTATATTGAGAATTGCAGCCGCGGATATTGCGGGTGCTCTACCTGTCATGAAGGTCAGTGATCACCTGACCTACTTAGCAGAAGCCATTGTGGAGGCGGGGGTCAATCAAGCTTGGTTACAAGTATCCGCCAAGTTTGGTGAACCGACCCATGTTAAAGATCGCGAAGGTCGCGGTTTTGCTGTCGTTGGTTATGGCAAAGTCGGTGGTTGGGAGCTTGGTTATAACTCCGATCTTGATATCGTGTTCATGCACGACTGCCCGGTACACATCTATACTGATGGAAAGAAAGAGATCGATGGACGCCAATTCTACTTAAGATTAGCGCAGCGTATTATTCATATTTTCTCGACCAGAACTGCTTCTGGCATTTTGTACGAAGTCGATACTCGCCTACGCCCTTCTGGTGCATCTGGTCTATTGGTGAGTCCAACCGATGCCTTTGACGAGTATCAGCACAATGACGCGTGGACATGGGAGCACCAGGCCCTCACTCGTGCTCGTATGATTTACGGTGATGACTTATTGGTATCTGCGTTTAACAAAACTAGGCATGAGGTTTTGTGCTTGCCACGAGATGAGGCAACACTCAAAAAGTCAGTTGTGGATATGCGTGAAAAAATGCGCGGCCATTTAGGCGGTAAAAAAGTCGATAGATTCATGCTTAAACAAGATGCGGGTGGTATTACCGATATTGAATTCTTAGCGCAATATTTAGTGCTTAGATACAGTAATGAGAAGCCAAAGCTTACTCGTTGGTGTGACAATGTGAGAATCTTTGAAAGCTTGTTGTCGCAAGGAATAATGGACGAGCAACAAGGTATGGCATTGACCAATGCGTACACCACATTAAGGGATGAAATCCACCACCGTAATCTACTTAACCTTGATGCGGATGTGGCGATCGATAAGTTTGAAATGGAAAGAGAGCATGTCGTGCAAGCATGGAAGCAGTGGATGGAAGCGTAACCCAGCCATTGCGTAGTGGCTGCTGTGTCTATCTTGATAAGCTTTTACCCATTTATCTATAGTTTAGCCACTGTAATCAGTGTGCTAGACTCTAGCCAGATTTGATTTTTGGAGATCAATAATGAAACCAATTCTACCTGACTACAGCCAATCAGGTGTTCTTATTGTCGGTGACGTCATGCTTGATCGTTACTGGTATGGCCCAACTGGCCGTATTTCACCTGAAGCACCTGTGCCCGTTGTTAAAGTAGAAAATAACGAAGAGCGTCCTGGTGGTGCTGCCAACGTAGCAATGAATATTGCGTCTCTCGGTGGTCACGCTCATGTTGTTGGTTTAACTGGCAAAGATGAGCCTGCTGAGGTGTTAAAAAATACCTTAGGCGCACTAAAGGTTAAATGTGATTTCGTTGAGTTAGAAGATTACCCAACCATTACTAAATTGCGTGTAATGAGCCGTGGTCAGCAGCTGATCCGTCTTGATTTTGAAGACAAGTTTGAGAATACAGACCCTGAGCTTATTTTGTCTCGCATGGAGCAAGCGCTTCCAAATGTACGTTCGGTCATTCTTTCTGATTACGCGAAAGGTGCGTTAGAGCATGTGCAAAGTTTTATTCAAAAAGCTCGTGCGGCAAAGGTTCCGGTATTTATCGACCCGAAAGGTGCTGATTTAGAACGCTACCGTGGTGCGACTTTGCTTACGCCAAATATGTCTGAGTTCGAGTTGGTTGCAGGTAAGGTTAAATCGGAAGAAGATCTTATCGAGAAAGGCATCGCCTTAATCGAAAAATACGACTTTGAAGCTCTATTGGTGACTCGTAGTGAGCATGGCATGACCTTACTTCGTAAAGGGCAGGCGCCGTTCCATTTGCCGACTCAAGCGAAAGAAGTGTATGACGTGACCGGTGCGGGCGATACGGTTATCTCAGTATTGGCTGCTTCGGTGGCTGCGGGCAAACCTCTAGATGAAGCGTGTGCACTCGCGAATGCGGCGGCTGGTGTGGTAGTTGGCAAACTTGGTACATCGACACTGTCTACAATTGAGTTAGCGGAAGCGATTCACGGAAGCCAAGATACCGATTACGGCGTGATCTCTGAAGCGGCATTAGTTGAAGCGGTGAAACGTGCTCGTGAGAAAGGTGAGAAAGTGGTTATGACTAATGGTTGCTTTGATATTCTGCATGCCGGACATGTTTCTTACATGAACCATGCCGCTGAGTTGGGTGACCGTTTGATCGTTGCCGTTAATACTGATGAGTCAGTGAAACGCTTGAAAGGCCCAGGTCGCCCAGTGAACCCAACCGATCGTCGTATGGCGGTATTGGCTGGTTTAGGTGCGGTTGATTGGGTTGTTCCGTTTTCTGAAGATACGCCTCAACGTTTGATCTCTGAAGTATTGCCAAGCATTTTGGTGAAAGGTGGGGATTATAAACCTGAAGATATTGCTGGCGGTGCGGAAGTGATTGCGGCTGGTGGCGAAGTTAAAGTACTTAACTTTGAAGATGGTTGCTCTACAACTGAAATTATCAAAGCGATTAAAGGTGGTCGAGGTTAACCCTTCGCCTTCGAGTATAAAACCTTTAGCCTCAAGCTCATAGTCAGATTGTAAATCTAACTTTTGATAGATAATAAAAATGCCGCTCAATGAGCGGCATTTTTGTAACGGTAATCTAGTCGCTTTATTAAAGACTTTGATTAGAGTCTTTAACTAGGATTTAAGAATTACTTGCTTGCTACTTTTAGACCTGCGTTTACATCAACGATGTCTTGTTCGCTTAGTGTACCAACCGCTTGACGAAGCTGAAGAACACTTAGGATGTAGTTGTAACGAGCATCTGAAAGGTTTTTGTTCGCATCATATAGACGGCGAGTCGAATCTAGTACGTCAACGATAGTACGAGTACCCACATCAAAACCAGCTTCTGTTGCTTCTAGAGCAGACTGAGCTGAAACAACAGACTGTTCGTAAGCGCGTAGAGCACCAATAGAAGCTGTGATGTTGTTGTTGAAGGCACGTACGTCTTTTACAACGCTACGGTAAGTTGCTTCTAGATCTTCACTTGCTGCAACGTAGTTGTATTCAGCCTGTTTAGTCAAAGAAGTTGTGCTACCACCCGTATATAGAGGTACCACTAAGTTCAAGCCTAGGTTTAGGTTATCTTGATCATAATCAGTTGAGCTGTTTGATTGATCTGTAAGAGCGTAACTACCATCAAGAGTTAGGCTAGGTAGATGACCAGAGCTTGCTAGAGAGATGTTATCTTTTGCTACGTCTTGAGAGATACGAGCAGCAAGTAGACTAAGGTTCTTTTGCTCTGCTTGTTCAACCAGTGCAATCGCAGACTCAGAAGATTTGCTTGCTGAGAAACGGTCAGTGTCTAGGATGCTTAGGTTAGAGTGTTCTTGACCTGTAATCTCACGTAGACCTTCGTAGTTATTAATCAGAGTGTTCTCTGCTAAAACTTCATCAGCTAAAACAGCATCGTATTGAGCTTGCGCATCATGTACATCGGTGATTGCTGAAAGACCTACTTCAAAGCGCTGTTTTGTTTGCTCTAGTTGGCGAGCAACCGCTGCTTTTTCTGCACGAACGAACTCTAGGTTATCTTGAGCACGCAGTACTTCGAAGTATGCTGTTGCTACACGCAGGATCAAAGCTTGTTGCTCTGCTGCATACGCTGAATCAGCCTGACGAGCGGTTTTCTCTGCTGTATCTAACGAGATCCATGAAGAGCGTTGATAAAGTTCTTGAGTGAAGCCGATCGCTGCTCCCCAAGTGTTATTATCAATACTTGAGCTACCTGAACCAGAAGTATCTCTGTCACCACGGTTAATGTCGTAGTTCGCTGTTAGGTTAATTTGTGGTAGCAAATCACTACGGCTTGACGTTACTGCTTCAAAAGCGGCATCGCGCTGCGCTGCTGAACGAAGAAGTTGTGGATCGTTCTGTTTTGCTTGGTCGTAAACTTCAGCTAGCGTATCAGCGAAAGCTGACGAACTCAGGCTGCCAATTGCTGCACTGATAAATAGTGGAAGCAGTTTTTTCATTTTCCTATTCCTGCCTTTAATAGAATTTTCTCTGAAAGAGTTTAACCCAGTTTGATGGTAATTTACTCGAAACTTTGCACTTTTTTACATTTAACTGTCCACTTGTGCAATATTTATTTTTTAAAACTTAACTTTAATTATAAAATTTATACAAAAAGTTGAACCTTATCCTTGGTAGTTAACTCGGACAATGAGTAAACTATAAAGATCACTTAGTGAGGTACCAAATGCAACAGTATGATAATCAACGACACGAGTTTACTCCTCAAGATGTGGAAATAGTCTCAAAAGAGACGCTGTTTCGTGGTTTTTTCAAAATGGTTAAATACACATTTAAACATAAGCTGTTTGAGGGGGGCTGGAGCCAACCTATAGAACGCGAGATGTTTGAACGTGGTCATGCTGCCGCTTTGTTACCTTATGATCCTATTCGTGACGAAGTGGTGATCGTAGAACAGATCCGTGTCGGCGCTCTAGAGCATGAGAACCCTTGGCAATATGAAATTGTGGCCGGGATCATTGATACGAACGAATCATCACAAGATGTTGCTCGTCGTGAAGCGATGGAAGAAGCGGGCGTTGAAGTCGGATCTGTATTGCCTATCACTTCGTATTACCCTTCATCTGGCGGTTGTTCAGAAAAGCTCGACGTCTTTGTTGGCTGTGTTGATGCAACCACAGCAAA
This sequence comes from Vibrio sp. 10N.286.48.F5, assembly GCF_041469785.1. Classification (NCBI taxonomy): domain Bacteria; kingdom Pseudomonadati; phylum Pseudomonadota; class Gammaproteobacteria; order Vibrionales; family Vibrionaceae; genus Vibrio; species Vibrio sp. 10N.286.48.F5. The sequence continues at coordinate 47,877 of NZ_JBFRLG010000034.1, forward strand.
AGGTGTACATGGTTTAGATTACGAAGGTGAAGATATTCGCGTACAAGTGATGAGTCGCGAAGCGGCTTATCAGTTAGTAAAAGAGGGTGTGTTTGAAAATGGGGCCACAATTATTGCGCTGCAGTGGCTACAATTGAACTACCAAGAATTACAGTCAGAGTGGATAGATTAACGTTATGCCAAATATAGCAGTCAAGAAACCGTATCATGTTGATCTTGCTGAACTGATGCGAGTTTACGAGACTAACTATGCCAAGCTTAACGCTCTGTTGCCGGTAGGGCATGAGGTTGGTGATGTTCGCTGTTACCAAGCCGTTAATATGGTGTATCAATTGACAGTGAATGAGGTCACAAAATACACCACATTAATAGACATATGTCAGAGTGACGAGACGCCAGTGTTTCCTTTGCCAAAAATGTCTGTCAGGCTATATCACGACGCTCGAGTTGCAGAAGTGTGCGCTAGCGGGGATTTTTCACGAGTCAAAGCGAAATATGACTATCCCAACACTAAGCTTCTGCAAAAGGATGAGAAATTTCAGTTGAACAAATTTCTTGGAGAATGGTTAACGTTTTGTTTAAAAACGGGTATCAGCCGTTCGCCAATTCCTTTTTAATTGAGCCCCATTGTAAAAACACTTTAAAGTTTAAACAGTAACGTATCTGGATTTGGTATTTTGGAATTATCACACACTTCAAAATTTGATGAGAGCAGTATTAAGCTTGTACAGCTAACGGACACGCATTTGTTTGCGCCGAGCAATGGCAGCTTATTAAGCATCAATACTCAAGATAGCTTTCGTGCTGTAGTTGATGGCATTGTTAACCAAGGCTTCGATTATGAGGCGATCTTGGCGACGGGTGATATCTCTCAAGATCACAGTGCTGAGTCGTATCAAAAATTTGAATCAGGTATTCAACCTCTGGAAAAGCCATGTTATTGGTTGCCAGGAAATCATGATTTCAAGCCTAATATGGGCAGTGTCTTACCATCACCTCAAATACAGTGCGTTGACCATGTCTTACTGGGTGATAACTGGCAGATGGTGATGCTGGACTCGCAAGTGGTTGGTGTGCCTCATGGGCGTCTAAGCGATCAACAACTTGATCTGTTAGAACAAAAATTGATCGAATTCCCTGAGCGTAATACCTTGGTTTTACTGCACCACCACCCGTTATTAGTGGGCAGCGCATGGCTGGATCAACATAACCTAAAAGATGCGGATCAATTTTGGGATGTGGTTCAGCAGCATACCAATGTCAAAGCGGTACTGTGTGGCCACGTTCATCAAGACATGAATCGAGATCATCATGGTGTGCAAGTCATGGCAACCCCGTCGACTTGTGTGCAATTCAAACCTAATTCAGATGACTTTGCCGTTGATACATTGTCTCCGGGTTGGAGAGAGATTGAATTACATCAAGATGGCACAGTAAGCACTCAAGTGCGCCGCTTGCCTAATGGGCAGTTCTTACCTGATTTTGAAGCGGGTGGTTATTGATGTTAGTGATTATTGTTGTAGGAGGCTATTAATGTCCGGTTCTAATCAGCAAGTCGCTAAGCCATCATTGCTTCTCTATATTCATGGGTTTAACAGTTCATCTCGTTCTCATAAAGCGAATGTGATGGCTAATTACTGTGCGGAGCATCGGGCTGATATTAAAGTCGTCACTCCTCAACTGCCGAGTTTCCCTCAGCAAGCGGCACTTCATCTGCAACATCTGGTGGAGCAATACAAAGAGCAATATCAAATAGCGTTGGTCGGTAGCTCGCTGGGTGGCTATCTTTCAACATGGCTGAATAGCCACTATGGTTTTAAAGCGGTGGTTGTAAACCCAGCAGTGAAGCCGTATGAGCTTCTTGCTGACTATTTAGGTGAACAAGTAAACCCATACACAGATGAACGATATGTACTGGAAACAAAACATATTGATGAACTGAAGGCGTTAGAGGTTTCGGCTATCGCTAAGCCGAGCGACTTCTGGTTACTTCAGCAAACGGAAGACGAAGTTCTGGATTACCGACAAGCGGTAGAGAAGTACCAAGGTGCAACACAGACAGTAGAAGAGGGCGGGGATCATAGCTTTGTTGATTTTGAACGCTACCCACAACAAATCATCACCTTTCTAAATCTTTAATCTGTTCCACCAACCAAGTGATTTTCTCTTGTTTGCCTGTTATTTCATCTATCAATGGTGAAATATCATAGTTTGATGTCTTAGTTTTTGAACTAGCTTGACATCATTACTCAGCTTCCAGACTATATTCCCCAATACTTCGCTCGTTCGCTCTACTATGACGGTTCATAGTAATGATTCTGCTTTAGTGAAACTGGAGCCAGCGAACTGACGCAAACTTTTTGAGTAAACTCCGTATTATGACTGAACAATATAATGCAAAAGACCTCGAGGTACTTGAAGGTCTCGACCCTGTGCGACACCGCCCGGGAATGTATACCGAGACAGAAAGACCTAACCACCTTGCCCAAGAAGTCATTGATAACTCGGTCGATGAAGCACTAGCGGGACACGCTAAGAAGATCAAAGTGGTACTTCATGCAGACCAATCGTTAGAAGTTACCGATGACGGCCGTGGTATGCCTGTCGATATCCACCCTGAAAAAGGGATCTCAGGTGTTGAGCTGATTTTAACTAAGCTCCACTCTGGCGGTAAATTCTCGAATAACAACTATAAGTTCTCTGGTGGTCTGCACGGTGTAGGTATCTCGGTTGTAAACGCGCTGTCAAAACGTGTTGAAGTGACCGTACGCCGAGAAGGTCAGGTTCACGAGATCGCACTTGAAGGCGGTCATGCAGTAACAGAGCTTACTGTGACGGGCACTTGTGGTCATCGTAACAGTGGTACATCAGTACATTTCTGGCCTGATCCTAAGTACTTCGATAGCCCTAAATTCTCGACACTTCGTCTGATTAACAACCTACGTGCAAAAGCAGTGCTTTGCCCAGGTTTAGAAATTACCTTTATCGACAAAGTCGGTGGTGAAGAGCATAAATGGTTCTATGAAGATGGTCTAAAAGACTACCTTGCCGAAGGCGTGAAAGGTTACACCTTGCTGCCTGAAGAACCGTATGTTGGCGAATTCGTTGCTGAAACAGAAATGGCAAACTGGGCGATCATCTGGCAGCCAGAAGGCGGCGACATGATCACCGAAAGTTACGTGAACTTAGTACCGACTAAACAAGGTGGTACACACGTAAACGGTCTTCGCCAAGGTCTTCTTGATGCAATGCGTGAGTTCTGTGAATTCCGTAATTTGCTGCCGCGTGGCGTTAAGCTAACGGGCGACGATATCTTCGATCGCTGTTCGTACGTACTGTCGGTGAAGATGCAAGATCCGCAGTTTGCTGGTCAAACAAAAGAGCGCTTGTCTTCACGTCAAACTGCTGCGTTTGTGTCTGGTGTGGTAAAAGATGCGTTTAGCCTGTGGTTGAACGAAAAGCCACAACTGGCAGAACAGCTAGCAGAAGCTTGTATTGCGAATGCCCACCGCCGTATGCGCGCAAGCAAAAAGGTTGTGCGTAAGAAAATCGCTTCAGGCCCAGCACTGCCGGGTAAGCTAACTGACTGTTCAGTTCAAGACTTAAGCCGTACCGAAATCTTCTTCGTGGAAGGGGACTCGGCGGGTGGTTCTGCTAAACAAGCACGTGATCGTGAGTTCCAAGCAGTTATGCCACTTCGCGGTAAGATCCTAAATACATGGGAAGTGTCAGCAGACCAAGTATTGGCTTCGCAAGAAGTGCACGACATCTCGGTGGCTCTAGGCATCGACCCGGACAACGATGATTTATCCGGCCTGCGTTACGGTAAGATCTGTATCCTTGCCGATGCGGACTCGGATGGTCTTCATATCGCGACACTGCTGTGTGCTTTGTTTACTCGCCATTTCCATGCATTAGTTGAAGCGGGTCATATCTATGTGGCAATGCCTCCTCTGTATCGTATCGATTGCGGTAAAGAAGTGTTCTACGCACTCGATGACGCAGAGAAAGACGGTGTGCTTGAGCGACTATCGCAGAAGAAAGCCAAGATCAACGTGCAACGATTCAAAGGTCTGGGTGAAATGAACCCACTTCAGTTGCGTGAAACCACCATGGATCCAAACACTCGTCGCCTTGTGCAGTTAACGATTGATGACAGCGAAGCAACCAACGAGATGATGGACATGCTGCTTGGTAAGAAACGTGCAGATGATCGCCGTACATGGCTACAGACTAACGGTGATATGGCCGAGGTATAATGGATGTCTAACGAAATTACATATGATGGCGTTGAACAGCTGCCAATGCGCAAGTTCACCGAAGATGCCTACTTAAATTACTCAATGTACGTGATCATGGATCGTGCATTGCCGTATATCGGTGATGGCTTGAAGCCAGTACAGCGTCGTATTATCTACGCGATGTCTGAGCTAGGCTTATCGGCTGCATCGAAATACAAAAAATCAGCACGTACCGTTGGTGACGTATTAGGTAAGTATCACCCACATGGTGACTCTGCTTGTTACGAAGCGATGGTATTGATGGCGCAGCCTTTCTCTTACCGCTACCCATTGGTAGATGGTCAAGGTAACTGGGGTGCACCTGATGATCCGAAATCGTTCGCTGCGATGCGTTATACCGAAGCGAAATTATCTAAGTTTGCTGAGGTTCTTCTAGGTGAACTAGGTCAAGGCACTGTTGACTGGCAACCAAACTTTGATGGCACGATGAAAGAGCCTCAAATGTTGCCTGCTCGCCTACCTCACATCCTACTTAACGGTATTACAGGTATCGCGGTAGGTATGGCGACCGATATTCCACCACACAACGTGCGTGAAGTCGCTAATGCAGCCATTCACCTAATTGATACGCCTAAGTCTGAGCTTTCAGACGTGATGGGTTTCATTCAAGGTCCAGATTACCCGACTGAAGCTGAGATTATCTCCCCGAAATCGGACATCGAAAAGATCTACCGTACTGGACGTGGCAGCATCAAGATGCGCGCGGTTTGGCACAAGGAAGGCTCTGATATTGTTATCACGGCTTTACCTCATCAAGTGTCAGGTGCGAAGTTACTTGAGCAAATCGCTAACCAGATGCGCGCTAAGAAGCTGCCAATGGTTGACGACTTGCGAGATGAATCGGATCACGAGAACCCAACGCGTATCGTTGTCGTTCCTCGTTCGAATCGTATCGACTGTGACCAATTGATGAGTCACCTGTTCGCGTCGACGGATCTAGAGAAAAACTTCCGCGTTAACTTGAACATGATTGGTTTAGATAATCGTCCTCAAGTTAAAGGCTTAGTTCAAATCCTGAAAGAGTGGATCGAGTTCCGTCGCACAACGGTTCGCCGTCGTTTGCAGTACCGTTTAGATAAAGTACTGGCACGCTTGCACATCTTAGAAGGTTTGCTTGCTGCTTATCTTAATATCGATGAAGTGATTGAGATCATTCGTACAGAAGACGAACCATGTCCTGTCCTAATGAGCCGTTTCAACATTTCTGAAATTCAAGCCAATGCGATTCTTGATATTAAACTTCGTAACTTAGCTAAGTTAGAAGAGTTTAAAATCCGAGCGGAACAAGAAGAGCTTGAAGCTGAACGTGAGAAGCTTGAAAAGCTACTCGGTTCAGAGCGTCGCTTGAATACGCTGATCAAGAAAGAAATCCAAGCAGATGCGGATAAATACGGCGATGATCGTCGTTCACCTCTGATTGAGCGCGCTGAAGCGAAAGCGCTAACAGAGCGCGACTTAGTACCAAGCGAACCAATCACGGTTGTGTTGTCTGAGAAAGGTTGGATTCGTCATGCCAAGGGGCATGAAGTTGACGCTGAAGGTTTGAACTACAAATCGGGTGATAAATTCTTAGCGAGTGCTAAGGGTAAGAGTAACCAACAAGCGGTGTTCCTCGGCAGTGATGGTCGAAGCTACTCCCTTGAGTCACATTCATTACCGTCGGCGCGAAGCCAAGGTGAGCCAATTACAGGCCGCTTGAACGTCAGCCCAGGTACTTCTATTCGCCAAGTGGTGATGGGAGAGAATGAACAATTATGGTTAGTCGGTTCTGATGCAGGTTATGGTTTTGTTTGTAAGGGTAGCGATCTGCTGTCCAAGAACAAGAGCGGTAAAGCCTTGGTTAACTTGCCACAAGCTTCTGAAGTGATGATGCCAAGCCCTATTGCTGACTTGGACAGTAATCAGATTCTGGCGATTACTAACCAAGGTCGTATGTTGTTGTTCCCGATTAAAGATCTCCCTCAGCTGAGCAAAGGTAAAGGCAACAAGATCATCAACATCCCTTCTGCGAAAGCAAAAGAGCGTGAAGAGTTTGTCTCACATCTTATGGCTATCCCAGAGAATGCGACGCTGACTATCTACGCCGGTAAACGTAAGCTTGGTTTGAAACCTGCGGATCTTGAAAACTTCCGTGGTGAACGTGGTCGTCGTGGTGGTCTACTGCCTAGAGGACTACAGCGAGTGACTCGCATCGATATCGAAGAGCAAAGTGAATCGTAGAGATACTTGAAACAATCTTTAGATAAAAGAAAACCCAGCCTATGAGCTGGGTTTTTTGTACTTGTGTATTAGCAGCTTGAATCATTGCTTACAGAGTTTGCTCTACAGGCGAGTATCTTCGGCGATGGTCACCTTTAAGGTTTTGCTTTCACCTTGGCGCAATATACCCACATCGATAACTGTACCAGGTCGCAGGTCGGTAACGATGTCCATTACACTCTGGCGACCATTTACTTGGTTATCGTTGATACTGACAATAATGTCTTGAGCTTCAAAACCCGCATCGGCAGCCGGACCATTAGGGTCTATCCCCAACACAACGATCCCGCCGATATTCTTAGTACCCAACATGCGTGAGGTGACTGAGTTGATGTCTTGTCCATCGATACCAATATAGCCACGAATCACACGACCATCGGCGATGATCTTTTCCATGATTTTATTAGCAAGCGGATAGGGGATAGCGAATGAGATCCCATAGGTTTCCATGTCGGTAGCTTGCTGGAAAGAGGCGGTATTGATACCGACTAGCTCACCTTGTGAGTTCACCAGTGCGCCACCTGAGTTACCTTCATTGATTGCCGCATCGGTCTGGATAAAGGCTTGATGGCCATCGGCACTGATCGAAGAACGGCCGGTTGCAGAGATGATACCAAAGGTTGTTGTTTGACCTAGGTTGTATGGGTTACCGATAGCCAGTACAACATCACCGACATTGGCTTTGTAATTAGGATTGAGTGGGATCACCGGTAGATTATCACCGCTGACTCTAAGTATCGCGATATCGGTGCGCTTGTCTGAACCGACAAGTTGCGCAGCTGCTACTCGGCCATCTTGAAGTGCCACAACTATTTGGTCTGCTTGAGCCACCACATGGAAGTTGGTAATGATGTAGCCTTTCTCGCTAACAATCACCCCAGAGCCCAAACCTTGTGTGAGCAGTTTGTTTCGATCGCTTTCAGCGTATTTACGGCTATAAATGTTAACCACTGCAGGCGCCGCGCGGCGAACTGCTTGGTTAAATGAAATCTGAAGAGAGCCAATATTATCGACTTTAGGGCTAGTGACGTCAGCGACAATCGCTGGTCTTAAGCTCGGGAAGGCGAGAAGAATAAGCGCCGCTGAAACGAGTCCAAGGGAAATAGAACGAAATAGAAAGGACAGCATGTTTCCCTCTTCAACAAGTAAGGTGTGAAGCCTCCATCAATGGATGACTGATTTGATTACAAGTGAAGCATAGCATTTTGATTGATCTAAAGAAAAGGGAGACTGAGTAAGTTTAAAGCAAACTTACTGAGCCTCCCTGTAATTGCGCTGACGTAAGACTATCGAATCACAAGATAGATAGTTCGGTCGCCTCGCTGGATATTAAGCGCCAGTACACCAGGTTGTTTTTCAAGAATCTCTCTAAACTCAGCAAGGTTCTTAACGGGCTGGCGGTTTACTCCGATGATGATGTCATCTTTCAGGAGTTGATAGGCTTCGGCTGGTGAACCTTGAGCAACATTCGATACCTTGACGCCCGTTGCAGAGTCACTCTCTGTTGTGTTGGTTAACTCAGCACCAGCTAGTCCTTCATGGAGCTTCTCAGCTTGTGTTTTATTATTGGTGGATTCACCAAGCGTCACATCAAAGGTTTTGCTCTTACCGTCACGAACCACACCCAGTTCAATCTGCTTACCAGCGCCGAGTGTTGCGACCTTAGCTCTTAACTCGCTGAAGGTATCAATGCGTTTGCCATTAATAGAGACAATAATATCGCCCGCTTTCAGTCCTGCTTTATCGGCTGCGCTGTCAGGGACGATTTGGCTAACAAAGGCGCCCTTGCTTGATTCATAACCGAGTGCTTCTGCCAATTCAGAGGTCACTTCTCCGCCTTGAACGCCAAGCATGCCGCGTTTTACTTCACCGAAGTCGAGAATTTGTTCTGTCAGGTTTGTCATCATATTAGAAGGGATTGCAAAGCCGATACCGACATTACCTCCGTTAGGGCCAAGAATGGCGGTGTTGATACCAATTAGCTCACCGTTAAGGTTCACTAGCGCACCACCAGAGTTGCCGCTGTTGATTGCTGCATCGGTTTGAATGAAGTTTTCAAAGTTTTCTAGATTCAGGCCGCTACGGCCGAGTGCAGAAACAATACCGGATGTCACGGTTTGCCCAAGTCCGAATGGGTTACCGATCGCGACACTAAAATCACCAACTCTTAGTTTGTCTGAGTCTGCGACTTTTATCTGGGTCAGGTTTTTGGCTTCTTCTAATTTTAGCAGTGCGATATCAGACATCTGGTCGCCGCCGATTAGCTCAGCATCGTACTCTCGACCATCATGCAGTTTTACTTTGATATCGTCCGCACCATTAATGACATGGTAATTGGTCACGATATGACCTTTCTCGGCGTCAATGATGACACCAGAGCCTAATCCGCGGAAGGGACGCTCTCGTGTTTGTTCTGGACCAAAAAAGAATTGAAATTGTTCAGGGATTTGCTGACGTTGTACCTGTTTGCCTTCTACGGCAATACTAACCACAGCGGGGGTCACTTGTTCAAGCATAGGAGCAAGGCTCGGTAATTGTTCATTACCCACACTTAATGGCAGTGCGGCTGTTGCTTTAATGGGGGTGATGATTGAACTTAAGCTTAAAGTTAGCACTGATAAAGCAAGCAAAGGTTTTTTCATCATAAACTCCTCTCTAGTTAAGGTCTTAACCCTCTTATACGTTTAATAAGTATGATAAGTTTCAAATGACCTGAGTGAAAGTTATGACTCAAAAACCTTTGTAAAGTTCACAGAAGTGTTAAATGTTTACGATGCTTTTGCTGTAACAACATCGGGAGCATTCATGATTTCTTTCTTCTGCTCTGTAAATAAACCGGTTGCGCCATTAGCGTAATCTTTCGGTTGTTCCTCAAGTGTCGCCTCTTTTAATGAAGGCTTCTCTTGTGGCTTGTCCGAATGGGCAGCGGCTGTTTTCACAAACGGGTTATCTTGCTCTGGCAGGTTAGGAATCAGCTCTGAGCTTGTTTTTTCCATGTGTTGGTACAGTTTTGTGTAGTCTTTACCTAATGTGTCCAACATTTCTGCTGATTTCGCAAAGTGATCAGCCAGCTCTTGTCGCTGCTGCTCAAGGGCAAACTTTGCGCTATCCAATTCTTTCTGTACGTTCTTTTGTTTTTTGTATTCAGGTGTCATGAGACGAGAAATAGCGACCCCTAAAATAACTCCGACTAGTAAACCGGCAACGGCATACATCCAAGGCATAACAGCTCCTTATTATTGTTTTTTAACATGTTTGTTACTGCTTAGTTACACGTGATACGGCTCCATGGTACTATGAGAAAGCCGCAGTATAAAGAGAAATGCGTGTGCGCTAGTTAGCAGTTTGATGCTGCATTATTCACCACATCACGTTATTCCTCGTACTGTTTGGGCTCATTTTTAGTTGTTGTCTGATATTGCTTTCATTGTGGAAATGTCGTCATGAATCCCATTAAAAAATACGAACAAGATATAAAAGAACATGGATTTCAAAGAGATCCAGCACAAGAGCAAGCCGTAAAATCTTTAGATGAACTCTTTCATCAATTTCAAGATTACATGAATACGCCCATTCCTCAACTGACTCGCTTCCAGAAATTACTAGGCAAAAAGCCAGAACTGCCACAACCACCGAAAGGTCTCTATTTTTGGGGTGGCGTAGGGCGAGGAAAAACGTACCTAATGGATACGTTCTATGATGCCTTACCGACCACTAAAAAAATGCGTGTTCACTTTCACCGCTTTATGTATCGAGTTCATGATGAGCTAAAGGCGCTAGGTAATGTGAGTGATCCATTGCCTTTAGTCGCAGACAAGTTGAAGGAAGAAGCGGACATTATCTGTTTCGACGAATTCTTTGTTTCAGACATCACCGATGCGATGATCCTAGGAACCTTGTTCCAAGAGTTATTCGCTCGAAACGCTATCTTGGTTGCGACCTCTAATATTCCACCTGCGGATCTGTATCGCAACGGGTTACAGCGAGCGCGTTTCTTACCTGCCATCAAGCTCATTCAAGACAACTGTCATATCCTTAATGTCGATAGTGGTATTGACTATCGTCTACGTACCTTAGAACAGGCTGAGATTTACCATTACCCGCTAGATAGCCAAGCGAATATTAATCTCGAAAAGTATTACGCTCAGCTCGTTGGTGAAGATAAAGAGAAGCTTAAGCAGATAGAGGTTAACCACCGTCAATTAGATGTAGTCGAAGCGAGTGATGGCGTACTGCATGGCACCTTTGCTCAGCTTTGTCAGTCGGCTCGTAGCCAGAACGACTATATTGAGTTGTCTCGGGTTTATCACACAGTTCTATTGGCGGATGTATTGCAAATGGGCGCGACTTCAGATGACGCTGCGAGGCGCTTCATTGCATTAGTTGATGAGTTCTACGAGCGCAATGTGAAGCTGATTATTTCAGCGGAAGTGGAGCTAGAAAAGCTATACACCCATGGTCAGCTAGAGTTTGAATTTAAACGTTGTCAGTCGCGTTTAATTGAAATGCAGAGCCATGAATATTTGGCAAAAGAACACTTAAGTTAGCTTTGATTATCTCGAATAAGAAATAGAATTAAAAAAATCGTGATTTTGTTCAAAAAGAGGTGATTTTTTCTTCGCTCTTCTCTATAATCCTGCGACCTACCGTTACTGCGGGCCTCTAGCGATGAGTAAAATCACGTTATGCCAAGAGTTTTCCAACACTCGAAGGGGTGATGAATGGTAACTCTTAGACAGTGGGAATACGCGAGTATTCCTTAAGTGTAAATTTTTTAAATAGGTAATTATTAGCATGAAAACTTTCGTTGCTAAACCAGAAACTGTAAAACGCGACTGGTATGTTGTAGACGCTGAAGGCAAAACTCTTGGCCGTCTAGCAAGTGAAATCGCTTCTCGCCTACGCGGCAAGCACAAAGCAGAATACACTCCTCACGTAGACACTGGTGATTACATCATCGTTGTTAACGCTGAGAAAGTTGCTGTAACTGGTAACAAAGCTAAGGGTAAGGTTTACTACCGTCACTCAGAGTTCCCAGGTGGTCTTAAAACTATCACTTTTGAAAAGCTAATTGCTAAGAAACCAGAAATGGTTCTAGAACTAGCAGTTAAAGGTATGCTTCCACGTGGTCCTCTAGGCCGCGCGATGTACCGTAAGCTTAAAGTGTACGCTGGTACTGAGCACAACCATGTTGCTCAACAGCCACAAGTACTAGACATCTAAGGGGATTATGAAAATGGCAGAGAATCAATACTACGGCACTGGTCGTCGCAAAAGCTCAGCAGCTCGTGTTTTCATCAAACCAGGCTCTGGTGAGATCGTAATCAACAAGCGTAGCCTTGATGTTTACTTCGGTCGTCCAACTTCTCGTATGGTTGTTAAGCAACCTCTTGAGCTAGTTGAACTAACTGAGAAACTTGACCTTTACATCACTGTTTCTGGTGGTGGTATTTCTGGTCAAGCTGGCGCAATCCGCCACGGTATCACTCGCGCTCTTATGGAGTACGATGAAACTCTACGTCCTGCTCTACGTGCAGCTGGCTACGTTACTCGTGACGCTCGTTGCGTTGAACGTAAGAAAGTTGGTCTACGTAAAGCACGTCGTAAACCTCAATTCTCTAAGCGTTAATTTTTCTTTACGAAAAAGTACACGCCCCCAGTTTTACGACTGGAATTGTGGTTCAAAGCTCGGCTATATGCCGGGCTTTTTGTTTTTATACCCCCTCTAAACGCTTTCCCTTCCTCGTTTTATTTCCAAATTCTTATATTTTGAAAGCTTTTGTAACCCAATGTGCGCTTTGCCTCATGATTGTTACAAAAAGGTAGCTTTATCTTGTCAAAAAGTAGGGTTTTATTTATCATTTGCCGTCAATAAATAGAACTAAATACATATTTTGTTAGCCATGCTCTTTAATCGGAATTATTTCAATCCACAAGGAGCAAATGGGAGAATGTTTGGATGAGCAACGCGCCTTTAAATAACGGTCGCAGGCGTTTCTTAACCGCAACAACAGCCGTTGTTGGTGGTTTAGGAGCAGCTGCTGTAGCCGTGCCTTTTATTAAATCATGGAATCCGAGTGCCAAGGCGAAAGCTGCGGGTGCGCCGGTGGAAGTGGAAGTCAGTAAGTTAGAACCGGGACAAATGGTTCGTGTCGAGTGGCAAGGTAAACCTGTATGGGTTGTACGCCGTGCTGAGTCGGTACTAGAAAACCTAAAATCGATCGGTGGTCAACTTCGTGACCCTCAATCTGAAGCTGAACAACAACCAGAATACGCACAGAACGAGTTCCGTTCAATTAAGCCGGAATTCTTCGTTGCTGTTGGTTTCTGTACGCACTTAGGTTGTTCTCCAACTTACCTGCCGGATTCTTTTGCAGAACAAGTTCAGGGTGTTAAGTCTGGTTTCTTCTGTCCTTGTCATGGTTCAAAGTTTGATATGGCAGGTCGAGTATTCCAAGGCGTACCAGCTCCATTGAATCTTGTTGTACCAAAGCATATGTATTTGAGTGACACTAAGATCATGATCGGTGTGGACGAGGGAGACGCGTAATGCAAGGATTGCTTGATTGGGTAGAGAAACGTCTACCCGCGATGAATGCGTATAAAAAGCATTTATCTGAATACCCAATGCCTAAGAACTTTAACTTTTGGTACCTTTTCGGTTCTTTGGCAATGTTGGTATTGGTTAACCAAATCCTTACGGGTATTTGGCTAACAATGAACTACGTACCGTCAGGTGAGGGTGCATTTGCTTCTGTTGAATACATCATGCGTGATGTGGAATACGGTTGGCTACTACGTTACATGCACTCAACAGGTGCTTCGGCATTCTTCGTTGTTATCTACCTGCACATGTTCCGTGGCCTAATCTATGGTTCTTACCAAAAGCCTCGTGAGCTACTTTGGATCTTCGGTATGTTGATCTTCTTAGTGCTTATGGCTGAGGCTTTCATGGGTTACCTACTACCATGGGGTCAAATGTCTTACTGGGGTGCTCAGGTTATCATTTCTCTGTTTGGTGCGATCCCTGTTATCGGTGATGACCTAACGCTTTGGATCCGTGGTGACTACATCATCTCTGGTGCAACGCTGAACCGTTTCTTCGCACTGCACGTTATCGCTCTACCAATTGTACTTCTGCTGCTTATCGTACTTCACGTACTAGCACTGCACGAAGTGGGTTCGAACAACCCAGACGGTATTGAGACGAAACTTCCTAAAGGCACAATGGGCGACGACTACAAAACGCAGTTCCCATTCCACAAGGATTACACTAAGAAATACGACATCATTGACTCTATTCCTTTCCACCCATACGGGACCGTGAAAGATATGGTTGGTGTGGCCGGTTTCCTATTCTTCTTCTGTTATGTGCTGTTCTTTAACCCAGAGATGGGTGGATTCTTCCTTGAGCCGCCAAACTTTGAAGCTGCTAACCCACTGAAAACACCAGAGCACATCGCTCCGGTATGGTACTTCACGCCGTTTTACGCAATTCTGCGTGCTGTTCCTGATAAGTTGCTAGGTGTTGTAGCAATGGGCGCATCTATTGTTGTGCTATTCCTACTACCATGGTTCGACCGTTGTAAAGTGCGTTCTTACCGTTACCGTAGCAAACTGCATTTGATTAACATCATCCAATTCACAATAAGCTTTATTGCGCTTGGTGTACTTGGTGCGCTTCCAGCAACGCCAACATACACGCTACTGGCTCAAATCTTTAGCTTAGGTTACTTCATGTTCTTCGTTCTACTGTGGTTCTACAGTAAAAATGAAGCGACGAAACCATTACCAGAAAGGGTGACATTCAAATGAAAAAGTGGATTGTAATTTTATTTGCTATGTTGCCGTCACTGGTGATGGCAGCGGGTGCAAACGTACCATTAGACAAAGCGAACAATGATTTAACAGACAAAGCTTCATTGCAAAATGGCGCTAAGATGTTCATGAACTACTGTTTCGCTTGTCACTCAACGCAGTACCAGCGCTATGAACGTGTTGCGAATGATTTAGAGATCCCCGTTGATCTTATGAAGGAAAATCTGATTTTCGACCCTGAAGCGAAAATCGGTGACTTGATGGTTAATGCTATGCCTTCTGATCAAGCGGCAAGTTGGTTTGGTGCTCCGCCACCAGACCTAACATTGGTTGCTCGTGTTCGTGGCGCAGACTGGCTGTACACTTACCTTCGTACTTTCTATGAAGATCCGTCTCGTCCATTTGGCGTGAACAACATTGTTTTCCCAAGCGTTGGTATGCCGCACGTTCTTGAAGAACTGCAAGGTATCCCAACACCAATCTACGATACTCATATGGTAGATGGCGAGGAAGTGACGGTTGTTGTTGGCACTGAGACTGACGGCTCTGGCGAATTAAGTGCTGGTGAATACGACGAAGCAGTTCGTGACCTTGTTAACTTTTTGGTTTACTCGGGCGACCCAGTTCAACTTGAGCGTCACGCTATGGGTTGGTGGGTAATGGCCTTCTTAGTAATCTTCACTATCATCGTGATTTTGCTGAAGAAAGAGTATTGGCGTGATGTGCACTAATTGTGCTATAATACCGTGCTAATTCCCAAATTATGTTAATGTTCAATGGAGGCTTTAGGCCTCCATTGTTTTTATTTAAAGTGTACTGGAGGGCTCCATGGCTGTAGCTGCCAATAAACGTTCTGTAATGACTCTTTTCTCAAGTGCTTCTGATATGTATAGCCATCAGGTGCGCATCGTTCTTGCTGAAAAAGGCGTAAGTGTTGAAGTTGAGTTGGTTGATGAAAAAAATCTACCAGCAGAGCTTGTTGAACTGAACCCGTACAAATCAGTACCTACTCTTGTTGATCGTGAGCTTGCTCTATATGACTCGAAGATCATCATGGAATACCTAGATGAGCGTTTCCCTCACCCACCGTTGATGCCTGTATACCCGGTTGCTCGTGGTAACAGCCGTCTAATGATGTACCGCATTGAGCGTAACTGGTATTCAGTTGCAGAGAAGATCGTTAAAGGCAACGCTGAAGAATCTGAAGCAGCTCGCGTTAAACTGCGCAACGACCTACTGACTCTTGCTCCTATCTTCGCTGAGTATGAATACTTCATGAGCGAAGAGTTTAGCCTAATTGATTGTTACCTAGCTCCGCTATTATGGCGTTTACCTGAGCTTGGTATCGAACTAATTGGTCCTGGTTCTAAAGAGCTTAAGATTTACATGAACCGCGTATTCGAACGTGATTCATTCCTAGCTTCTCTAACTGAAGCTGAGCGTGAGATGCGACTCGTTCGCTAAGCGTTTATGGATATTTCTAATATGACTCCACGCCGACCATACATGCTTCGTGCATTTTATGAGTGGCTGGTTGATAACGAACTAACTCCACACCTTGTTGTTGAAGCAACATTACCGGGTGTGCGAGTTCCAGAAGAGTTTGTTCAAGATGGTCAGATCATTCTGAACATCGCGCCTCGTGCGGTTGGACAACTTGAACTGGGTAACGAAGCTGTGACGTTTAGTGCTCGCTTTAGTGGTCGTCCACACTCTGTGATCGTTCCGCTTTACGCAGTACAAGCGATTTATGCTCGTGAAAATGGTGCTGGTACCATGTTTGAACCTGAAGAGGCTTACATGGAAGCGTTTGAAGAAGGGATTGAAGAAAGTCCTTTTGAAGAACCAGAAAAAGGCCCATCTTTGAGCGTAGCAACGGCAGACGTAGATGCTGAAGAGCCAGACTCAGATCCTGAGCCACCTCGTCCAGCGAAAGGTCGCCCAAGCCTTCGTGTTATCAAATAACGTTAGTTATACCAATCACAGTAAGTAAGTGATCAGAAAATAGCGCAGGAAAAAAGCTTGAGAGCAAGGCGGAATTTTTTGATAAGTAGTTATTCTACAATCAAAAATTCTAACGCAGTTATCGAGATTTTTAACAAGCTAGAATGATAGATTATTTACTACGATTGGTATTAGATAACGAACCAAATAAAAAAGCAGCGACTCGTCGCTGCTTTTTCTTTTCTGCTATATAGCATTCAATTGACTGGCTTAAGGCTAGTTAACAGCCGTCTCTTCTTCACCATATTCAAACGCTCGAATGACCTGTTTTACGCCAGAGATGTTACGAGCAACTTCTGTTGCGATATCGGCATGCTCTCGAGTCACGAGTCCAAGCAGGAATACTTCTGAATCCTCAGTAATCACTTTTACTTTGATGCCGTTAAGCTCAGCATTCGCAAGCAGAGCTGATTTCACTTTAGTGGTAATCCAGCTGTCTTTACTAATAGCACTTACAGACAAAGGTTCTTTCACTCGAACCTGATTGTGGATGCTCTCAACGCCAGCCACTTCTTTGGCTTGGTTTTCAAAAGCGCGACGTTCTGAATCTGTGGTTGCTTGTCCCATCAATACCACCGAACCTCGGTACGAGCTTGCGGTGACACGTACGTTGCCACGGAATGGTTGTTTATTGGTAATCGCTGCGACTTCAAATTCGATGTTGTTGTCGTTCCAAATCTCTTTGGTTGTTCGCGTATCCGTGACTAGGTTTGCAGTGGTTGCAGCACCAGCAATGAAAATGCCAGCACAACCAGACAGAGACAGTGTAAGTAGCGAAACACTAATCAGCTTAAACAGCCTCATAGAGGTTAATGATTTCATTGTGATGCTCCGTATATCACTCTTCGTGAGCAGGGAAGAGTACTTGATCGATTAGGTCACATAGGCAGTGTAGTGTCACCATGTGTACTTCATGAATGCGCGCTGTACGGTGTGAAGGGATACGAATCTCTACATCGTGTTCACCAAGCAAACCTGCCATCTCACCACCATCTTTACCGGTAAAGGCGATAATTGTCATGTCGCGAGTTACCGCCGCTTCCATTGCCTTGATGATGTTCTTGCTGTTACCACTAGTCGAGATAGCCAACAGAATATCGCCAGTTTGACCAAACGCACGTACCTGCTTAGAGAAGATCTCTTCATAGTGGTAGTCGTTAGCCACAGCCGTTAGCGTGGTGTTATCTGCTGTGAGTGCCATCGCTGGAAGGCTAGGGCGCTCTGTTTCAAATCGGTTGAGTAGGCACGATACAAATTGCTGAGCATTCGACGCCGAACCACCATTACCACAACAAAGAATTTTGTTTCCGTTAAGCAAGGTCGCAACCATTGCTTGAGCGGCATGCGTGATTGCGTCAGGCAGAGCTTCTGCAGCCGCAATTTGGATTTGAATACTTTCTGTGAAACTTTCTTTAATGCTGTCTAGCATGTTTATCCTTGGGTAATCGCGTTTTGAATCCAGTCGATAGTGTCATTCGGCCCTTCAATGGCAACAATATCAAACCTGAAATCTGTAGAGTGCACCGACAAGCCTTGCTGCATAAGCCAAACATTGGCTGTTTTGAGCAGTTTCTGTGACTTCTTGGCAGTCACCATTTCAGCGGCATGTCCGTAGCGGGTTTGCTTGCGGTATTTTACCTCAGCAAACACAACCGTATTGTTATGGCGCATTATAAGATCAATCTCGCCACATTTTGCTATGAAGTTTTCTTCTATTAACGATAAACCGTGGTTAATCAGATAAGATTTTGCCACGGCCTCGTATTTATCACCCACTTGTTTGTGGGTGATGGTTGGTTTGGATAGGAACTTTCGGCTAAAAAGCCCCATGCTCTGCCCAGCTGATTTCACGTTGAACCACACAGTTGTTATCGATGGTTAGCACACCCGTTTCACCTGGAATGCTGTAACCTTGCACGGCTTTCATCTGTGGCAGTGCATCCATTAGATAGTATGCATCCATTCCTAGTGCTTGCAGACGCTTTTGGCCGTTTGAGTGCGCAGGCCATAGGTCGTTGAGCTCTTTATTAAGCTCGTTTTTATTCTCAACTAATAGTGGGATATCGCTGTAGAACACACCGGTTAGGTCTTCATACTGCTTATCACCGCTGTTGCTGCGTGAGTTTGAGAACAGAGCGGGTTGGCTCGCATCTGGGTTAATTGCAACTTCAATGAAGGGTTTGATTAGTGTTAGCTCTGAGTTCTTAGCCACAATGTAGACAGAATCGATATCACGACGGCTGCGTGGCTCGGTTTCTAGGTCTAGGTTCAGTAATCCGTCCATTTGAGCGATACGCTGTTGGCTCTCTTGCAAGCCGAATACCTGATTCACATTACGTTGCAGTTGGCGTTTGTCAGAGAACAAGCTGATAGCAACATCGTTGCTGCTGTATTTTTTCCACTCTTCTTTAAACGCTTGCTCAACTCGCTCACCTAAACGTCCTCTTGGCGCAAGGATAAGCGGGTACTTGTAGCCTTGAGCAAATAGGTGCTTCGCTGCCTGAGCGACTTCTTGCTCTGGCGATAGAGCGAGATAACAAATGTTAGTATCTGGTTCTAGTTGCGTTGGAATGTTCAGAGCTAAAGCTGGAATCGAGTTCTCGTGGTTTTTCTGCGCTTGCTGAAGTTTAGTTATGTTGCTCTTAATCAGCGGGCCAACGATGAAATCAACGTTGTTCTCTTCCAGTGTCGCTTTAATCTCAGCGGCACTTTGCACGTTGGTATCCATTACCGTCAGCGTTGCATCTTCTTCGCGCTCTTTGTCATTCATCATCGCAAAGATGAAACCGTCACGCACAAGTTGTGCTTGCTTGCCGTACTTACCGGTTAGAGGCAGTAATAGTGCAGTGCTGGTTGGCTTGCTGATCTCTAGTGCCAAGACGTCAGTGATCGCCTGAGGTGTGTATGTCGCTGCTGGGTGCTGAGGATTCTCTGCTAGCCAATCCGACAAGGTTTCCTGCAGGTTTGGAAGGTTTGAGTTCAGCGTCTTCATGTAAATCGCCAGCTGTAACCAACCTGCGAGAACGTCTTCTGTAGGCGACGTCTTAAGCTCCAGAATCTCATATTGAGAGTAGCTATTTAGGTTCTGCCAAATACGGTCAGCAGCTTGCTGTTGGAGCTCGTCGTCAGCGTCTAGATATTCTGAATAAAGAACTAACTCACGGCTTGCTTCAAAATACTCGCTTTGCATTTCAGAAATGTTCGCGCGTAGCTCGTGATAATCTTTCCACTGCTCGTTCGGAAGTTTCCACCAAGGCTGGAAGTTCAGTTGGCTATAAGCTTGTTCAGGCTGCGAGTTATTCACCAACAGTTGAGCGCGAGCTAATTGCCATTCCGCTTGTTGCGTTTCGCTCAGCTCTTGTTTTGCTAAGCGTTTAATAAGCAGAGTTGCTTGATCGGTTTTTCCAGCTTGCACAGAAGCCTTAAGCGCCATGATTAACCAGTCGTTTTGTAGACTTCCTTTGCTACTATCCGCCTGCATCATGTAACTTTCAGTTGATTGCGCTGGATCTAGTGTAATATCAACGCTCGTTGGTGCTTGAGGACCTGAAGAACAAGCCGCCAATGTAATTGCTAATGCAATTGGAGTTAGTAAGCGTGGTACACTGAGTCTCTTATGGTTCATCGTTGCCATGAGTTCTTTAAATTCCGTATAAATTTGTATCTATATTAATCGTTGAAGTGATGGTAAACAAATGACAGATAACAAAACCTTGCTCACAGAGAGCCCAACTCTCTACATTGTGCCAACCCCAATCGGAAATTTGGGAGATATCACTCAAAGAGCAATTGAAATTTTATCAAGTGTCGATGTTATTGCAGCCGAAGACACACGCCACACGGGTAAGCTGCTTGCTCACTTCAATATATCAACCAGAACGTTCGCTTTACATGATCATAATGAACAAACTAAAGCGCAAGTTCTAGTCGAAAGGTTATTAGAAGGTCAGTCTATCGCATTAGTCTCTGATGCGGGTACTCCTTTAATTAGTGACCCAGGTTACCATCTTGTCTCACAATGTCGTCAAGCGGGTGTGAGAGTTGTGCCACTTCCTGGTGCTTGTGCTGTGATTACCGCGTTAAGTGCTTCTGGTTTACCGTCAGATCGTTTCAGCTTTGAAGGCTTCTTACCGCCCAAAAGCAAAGGTCGTAAAGACAAGTTCTTAGAGATCGCAAAGGCAGAGCGCACCTGCATCTTCTATGAATCACCACACCGTATTTCAGACTCTTTGCAAGACATGCTTGAGATTATTGGCCCTGACCGTGAGGTTGTATTGGCGCGTGAGCTAACTAAAACCTTCGAAACCATCCAAGGGCTGCCACTGGGTGAACTTATTGAGTGGATTGAAGAAGACGCGAACCGTAAACGCGGTGAGATGGTGTTACTGATTCACGGCCACCGTGAAGAAGCGAGCACAGAATTGCCAGACGAAGCGACTCGCACACTAGGCATTCTAACCAAAGAGCTGCCTCTTAAAAAAGCGGCGGCAATGACGGCAGAAATCTACAATCTGAAAAAGAACGCTTTATACAAATGGGGCCTAGAGCATCTAGACAACTAGAAACCTCTTTATAGAGTAGCTAACCTGTATTGAAAAGCTTGTGAGGAATGATGGTATTGCCGTCATTCCTCTTTTTTTGTTTGAATTGTGTGAAATTCACGCAGTTGCTTAGAGGTTTGCACCATATTTGTGATCTCGCTAGACACTGCACCCTAATCTCTATACAATCCGCCCTCGGAGTTGAACGGGTAATCGCTGCTTTGCTGATGTCCTTCGGGAGACTGACGTTGAGGTCCTTCGGGAAACTGACGTTGAAGTCCTTCGGGAGACTGGCAGAGGGGAGGAACGTCCGGGCTCCATAGAGCAGGGTGCCAGATAACGTCTGGGGGGCGCGAGCCCACGACAAGTGCAGCAGAGAGAAGACCGCCGATGGCCTCATTTCTTCGGAAGGGGCACAGGTAAGGCTGAAAGGGTGCGGTAAGAGCGCACCGTGCGACTGGCAACAGTTCGTAGCAAGGTAAACTCCACCCGGAGCAAGATCAAATAGGCCCTCACATTGCGTTGCTCGCGTATGGGGGCGGGTAGATTGCTTGAGCCTGTGAGCGATTGCAGGCCTAGACGAATGGTTACCGCCGCGCAAGCGGAACAGAACCCGGCGTATGTGTCAACTCCACCTATATAAAGAACCCATCATTACTTAACGGTAGTGATGGGTTTTTTGCTTTATATTGACGTAAATTATTTAGATTTCCTTAGAATCCTTCACCCTGATATGAGCTTGGGTCAAAAATTCCCAAAGCCTATACACAATATGGTGGAGATACGGCGTGAAATCAGTACACTAAAACGTTAATAGAACAAATTATTGCCGAACTAATGGCTCAATCCACTCACTGAGAAGACTATGACAGAAGCATTCAAACATATTTCAGTATTGCTTAACGAATCTATTGACGGACTTGCGATCAAACCTGACGGTACCTACATCGATGGTACTTTTGGCCGTGGTGGTCACAGCCGTACAATCCTGTCTAAACTGGGCGAGAATGGACGACTCTTTAGTATTGACCGCGATCCACAAGCGATTGCAGAAGCGCAAAAGATTGATGACCCTCGTTTTACGATTATTCACGGCCCGTTCTCAGGTATGGCTGAATATGCGGAGCGTTATGACTTAGTCGGTCAAGTGGATGGTGTGTTACTGGATCTAGGTGTTTCTTCACCACAGCTAGATGACGCTGAGCGTGGCTTTAGCTTCATGAAAGACGGTCCGCTTGATATGCGTATGGACCCAACAACCGGTATTCCTGTCTCTCAGTGGTTAGTTGAAGCCGATCTTGATGACATCACATGGGTTATCCGTGAGTTCGGTGAAGACAAACACGCTCGTCGTATCGCGAAAGGCATCATCGCTTATCAAGAGAATGAAGAGAACGAACCTCTAACGCGCACTGGTCAGTTGGCTAAGCTTATCTCGGATGTAGCTCCAAAAAGCTTCAAAGAGAAAAAGCACCCAGCAACACGTGCTTTCCAAGCCTTCCGTATCTACATCAACAGTGAACTTGAAGAGATCGATACAGCCCTGAAAGGCGCAGCAAGCATTCTTGCTCCTGAAGGCCGTTTGTCTGTTATTAGCTTTCACTCTCTTGAAGACCGCATGGTGAAGCGCTTTATCCGTAAAGAGAGCCAAGGTCCGCAAGTACCACATGGCCTGCCACTAACAGAAGAGCAGATCAAAGCGCTAGGCAGTGCTGATCTTAAGCCTGTTGGTAAAGCGATCAAGCCTTCTAAAGATGAAGTGGATGAGAATACTCGTTCGCGTAGCTCAGTATTACGAATCGCAGAAAAGCTATAGTCAATGAAGACCTCCAAACCTAACTTAGCCAAGATAATATTTTTTGATTTGATCTCCGTGGGTAAAGTCCCATTGGTGCTGCTTATCTGTATCTTCGCGAGCGCGATGGGGGTCGTTCTTACGACACATATGTCACGTCAGGCGATTACGCAAAAAGACATGGCATTAGTCGAACGAGAGCAGCTAGATGATGAGTGGCGAAATTTAATGCTTGAAGAGACAGCTTTGGCTGAACACAGTCGCGTTCAAGCATCGGCAAAACGAGAGTTAGACATGAAACGTCCAGACTCTGATAAAGAAGTTGTGATCACACTGAAATGACCGGTAAAAAGGAAAAATCACCCGCGAAAACCGTTAATAAATCAACGAAAAAGCGTGTGAAGAGCGAAAAGGATTCGGATCCAGTTCTGATAAAATGGCGTTTTAACGTCGTTATTGCTTTCGTGTTTCTTGCCTTTGCTGCACTTGTTGGTCGTGTGGCTTATATACAAATCATTGAACCAGATAACTTAATTCGTCAGGGCGACCTTCGTTCGGTGCGTGTTAAGGCTATTCCTTCTGCTCGTGGCATTATTTCTGATCGCAATGGTGAGCCACTTGCTGTCAGTGTTCCTGTTGAAGCGGTATGGGCTGACCCGAAAACCATCTTCGATAAAAATGGCATGGCCCAAATTGATCGTTGGTATGCGCTAGCTGATGTACTTGGCTTAGATCGACAATCGATGATCAACAAGATCTCCAGCGACAAATCTCGTCGTTTTATCTACCTACAAAGACAAGTTAGCCCAGCAATGGCGAAATACATCCGCGACTTAAAGCTGGTGGGTATTGGTCTTAAAGCAGAATCACGTCGTTATTACCCAGCCGGTGAAGTCAGCGCGCATCTTATTGGTGTGACCGGAATTGATGGACGCGGCCTAGAAGGTGTCGAGCGCAGCTACGATAAGTGGCTCACGGGTGAAGCAGGTAAACGTACGATTCGTAAAGACCGCTACGGACGTGTTGTTGAAAACATTGCTTTAGAAGAGCGTGAAGAAGGCAAACCACTCGAGCTAACGATCGATCAACGATTACAAGCGATCGCCTACCGAGCGATTAAACAGGCGGTGGCCGATCATAAGGCGACTTCTGGCTCAGCGATTTTGTTGGATGTAAAAACCGGCGCTGTGTTGGCGATGGTTAATGCGCCTTCTTATAACCCAAACAATCGTGCTGACTTACAAAGCTTTAAGATGCGTAACCGCGTACTTACCGATGCGATGGAGCCCGGTTCTACCGTGAAACCTTTTGTGGTTTTAGCAGCGCTAGAGAACGGTACAGCTGATCCAGATATCGTTATTGATACTGGCAACGGCATCATGCAGATCGGTGGCAGTCGTGTGCGAGACTCGTCTAAAGTCGGTAAGGCTGATTTAGCGCTGATCCTCAAGAAGTCGAGTAACATCGGTGTGGCGAAGTTGGCACTTAACATGCCTTTAGAAGCTCTGCTAGGGATGTACAGTTCTGTTGGTCTGGGCGAAATGTCTGGGCTGAACTTAATCGGTGAAACGAGCGGTATTTTCCCGAATCGTCGTCGCTGGTCTAAGTTTGAAATTGCAACACTATCATTCGGTTACGGTTTGTCTGTTACACCGATGCAGTTGGCCCATGCGTATGCGACGCTAGCCAACAAAGGCATGTATGAACCGATTCATATTATTAAGAGTAACGACCAAGACTTTTCTAAGCAGATCATCAAGCGCGAGAACGCTGAACTGGTTTTGAATATGCTCGAAGGGGTGACTCAAAAAGGCGGCACAGCAACAAGAGCGGCCGTTCCTGGTTACCGAGTTGCAGCAAAAACGGGTACTTCTCGTAAGGCTGAAGCTGGCGGATACAGCGACGAATACATTGCGATTACTGCAGGTTTTGCCCCGGTTAGTGACCCAAGAGTCGCGCTGGTTGTTGTGGTCAATGAGCCTCAAGGTGACCTTTACTATGGCGGTTCAGTTGCTGCCCCCGTTTTTTCTGAAATCATGAAGGGTGCATTGCAAATACTGAATGTCCCTGCTGATGAAAACAAGTTTCAAGAATAGAGCCAATCAGGATTCAATATGAGTAATAGCCTCACGCTGTCATCTTTACTTTCTCCTTGGAGTGACTTTAGTTCACCTGAGCTGGATGCGATTGCCGTTGAACAGTTGGAGTTGGATAGTCGTGCCATCAAAGACGGCGATATTTTTGTTGCTGTAGTTGGGCATGCTGTTGATGGCCGTCGTTTCATTGACAAAGCGGTCTCACAGGGAGCCAATGCCGTTATCGCACAAGCTGATGCTGAAAAGGCCCATGGTCTGATTGAGTGGTTGGATGCTGTTCCGGTTGTTTACATTAAAGACCTTAACTTGGTGTTATCTGAGTTGGCCGGTCGTGTTTACTCGTCTCAGGCGACTAAGCTGATTGGTGTTACCGGCACCAATGGCAAAACCACTATCACCCAATTGATTGCTCAGTGGCTAGATTTAGTCGGCCAACGCTCTGCGGTAATGGGCACCACGGGTAACGGTTTTCTAGACAACCTTAAAACGGCGGCGAATACGACCGGTAGTGCGATTGAAATACAACGTACGCTGAGTGAGTTGGCTGAAGAAAACGCTGTTTATACCGCGATGGAAATCTCGTCTCATGGTTTGGTTCAAGGCCGAGTTAAGGCATTGGATTTTGAGGCTGGTGTATTTACTAACTTGAGCCGTGACCACTTGGATTACCACGGCACGATGCAAGAGTACGCTCTGGCTAAGAAGAGCTTGTTTACTCAGCATAAGTGTAAGCACGCTGTGATTAATGTTGATGATGAAGTCGGTAAAGCTTGGATGGCTGATCTGTCCAATGCAGTAGCTGTGTCATTGCTTCCGTTATCGGGCTACCAGCAGTCAGTATGGGCATCGGATGTTGCTTATGCAGAGACGGGTATCAAACTCGCTTTTGATGGTAGCTGGGGGCAGGGACAACTGTCTGTTCCTTTAATTGGCCAGTTCAACGCATCAAATGTATTGGTTGCTTTCGCGACCCTACTTGTACTAGGCATCGACAAGCAAACCTTGATCGACACAGCACCTCAATTGCAACCTGTGATTGGCCGTATGGAATTGTTCCAAGTGCCGAACAAAGCGAAAGTGGTTGTCGACTACGCGCATACACCTGACGCATTAGAGAAAGCATTGGCAGCACTACGTGTACATTGCTCTGGAAAGCTATGGGCAATCTTTGGCTGCGGTGGTGATCGAGATACAGGCAAGCGCCCTATGATGGCGGTTACCGCAGAGCAGTTCGCCGATAACATTATTATTTCAGATGACAACCCTCGCAGTGAAGACCCGGCATTGATTGTTAAAGACATGCTGGCAGGTTTAAGTGAGCCTGAAGTCGCCTTTGTTGAACACGATCGCTTTCAGGCGGTTAAGTTTGCTCTAGAGCAGGCGGGTAATAACGACATTATTCTTCTGGCAGGTAAAGGCCATGAGGATTACCAAGTATTGAAAGACAAAACGATCCACTATTCGGATCGAGAGTCAGCACTACAACTTTTAGGTATTTCATAATGATTGATGTATCACTCGAGCAGATCTGCTCAGCGGTGTACGGTCAGCTGATAGAGGCTGGCAAATCGAGCAATAGTTTGATCAATGCGGTTTCTACCGATACTCGCACCGTTGAAGAAGGTGCACTGTTTGTTGCTCTTGTAGGTGAACGTTTTGATGCGCATGATTTTTGTGGTCAGGCTGTTGAGGCCAATGCGAGTGCGTTATTAGTTCAACGAAAACTTGACCTAAATATTACTCAAGTTGTTGTTGAAGACACTAAACTTGCTTTAGGTCAGCTAAGTGCTTGGATCCACAAACAATGTAACGTGCCAATCATGGCGATAACAGGAAGCTGTGGCAAAACGACCGTCAAAGAGATGGTCGCGAGTATTCTACAACAACGTGGCAAAGTGCTGTTTACAGCGGGTAACTTCAATAATGATATTGGAGTACCACTAACCTTGCTGCGCAGTGAACCCAATGACGACTATGCCGTGATAGAACTGGGCGCGAACCACATTGGTGAAATTGCCTATACCACGCAGCTTGTGAAACCACAGGTGGCCTTAGTGAATAACGTTGCTGCCGCGCATCTAGAGGGCTTTGGCTCAATTGATGGTGTTAAACAAGCGAAAGGCGAAATTTTTCAGGGGCTTGCTGCTGGTGATACTGCTATTGTTAACCTAGAGAGCAATGGTGGTGACTTCTGGAAAGATGTGCTTGCAGACAAAAACGTACTGACCTTTTCTGAAAGTGATGACACGGCGGATTACTTTTCGACGAATATTCGCATCAACGAGCAGGGTGAAGCTTGCTTTGATATGCAGACCCCGCAAGGCGCTATCGATGTCGAACTTGGCATTATTGGTCAGCACAATGTAGCCAACGCATTAGCCGCAGCAGCACTGAGCATTCAATTCGGTGCCACGCTTGCAGAAATTAAAAGCGGTTTAGCGAATCTTATCTCAGTTAAAGGCCGAGTTGAGGTTCAACAATTAAGTCAGAATATCAAGCTGATAGATGACAGTTACAACGCCAGTGTACCGGCAATGAAGGCTGCAGCTAAATTGTTGTCGAGCTTCAAAGGTCAGCGTTGGTTGATTTTAGGCAATATGGCTGAGTTAGGCGATGAAAGCCTTGCACTTCACCGTCAAGTCGGTGAATATGCTGCCCCATTCGCTTTTGAGCATGTACTCACTTACGGTGATGATACCAAGGTGATTAGTGAAGTGTGTAACGGCACTCACTTTGCAACGCATGAAGCGATGATCGCGCACATAGAGCAGCACTTGAGCTTGCCAGAAAACGCGCCACATACCTTGTTGGTAAAAGGCGCCAATAGTGCAGGAATGAGTAAAATAGCCGCTGCTTTAAAGGAGAACTTTTCATGATAATTTGGCTTGCAGAGCTACTACAGCCACACTTTTCTTTTTTCCGTTTGTTCGAATACTTATCGTTTCGTGCAATCGCGAGCATTTTGACGGCTTTATGTCTGTCGCTGTGGATGGGACCTCGTTTAATTGAGCGTCTGCAAATGCTGCAAATTGGCCAAGTTGTTCGTAATGACGGCCCAGAATCTCACTTCAGTAAGCGTGGTACACCAACCATGGGTGGTGTGATGATCCTTGCTGCGATCATCATTACGGTCTTACTTTGGGCTGACTTATCAAACCCTTACGTTTGGGCCGTACTTGTCGTGCTAGGCGGTTACGGTGCAGTTGGTTTTGTTGATGATTATCGTAAAGTCGTTCGTAAGAACACTGATGGCTTGATTGCGCGTTGGAAGTACTTCTGGCAATCGGCTATTGCATTGGTTGTGGCGTTTGCTCTGTATGCTCATGGGCAAGACACTGCTGCGACACAATTAGTGGTGCCTTTCTTTAAAGATGTGATGCCACAACTTGGTTTACTGTACATTGTTCTAACTTACTTTGTTATTGTGGGTACCAGTAACGCGGTAAACCTAACTGATGGCCTAGATGGCTTGGCGATTATGCCAACGGTTATGGTTGCTGCGGGTTTTGCTGTTATCGCTTGGGCGACAGGTAACGTTAACTTTGCAGCATACCTACACATTCCATACATCCCATACACCTCTGAACTGGTGGTGGTATGTACTGCTATCGTTGGTGCAGGCCTTGGCTTCCTATGGTTTAACACTTACCCAGCACAAGTATTCATGGGCGATGTTGGCTCTCTAGCACTGGGTGGTGCGTTAGGTGTGATTGCGGTACTCGTTCGTCAAGAGTTGGTACTAGTGATCATGGGTGGTGTGTTTGTAATGGAGACTCTGTCAGTGATTCTGCAGGTGGGCTCTTACAAATTGCGTGGTCAGCGTATTTTCCGCATGGCACCGATTCACCACCACTATGAACTTAAAGGTTGGCCAGAGCCGCGTGTTATCGTGCGTTTTTGGATAATCTCAATGGTATTAGTACTGGTTGGCCTAGCGACACTGAAAGTTCGTTAATCCTGTATGAGCCTCTGAATAGGGGCTCTTTAAAACTATTAAGAGCATCTTGTTTAAATGGAACGTTGGCAAAATATTCAAAATGTAGTGGTTGTGGGGCTCGGTATTACCGGGCTCTCTGTCGTTAAACATCTCGTAAAATATCAGCCCCATACTTGCGTAAAGGTAATTGATACGCGAGAGCTACCACCAGGAAAGGAATCTTTGCCTGAGTCGGTTGAGCTGCATTCTGGAAGCTGGAATAGCCAATGGCTAGCTGAGGCTGATCTGGTGGTTGCTAACCCAGGCATTGCTTTAGCGACACCTGAAATTCAAGATGTGCTTCAAGCGGGTACGCCTGTCGTTGGCGACATCGAGCTGTTTGGTTGGGCTGTAGATAAGCCTGTTGTGGCGATTACTGGTTCAAACGGTAAGAGTACCGTGACTGATCTGACTGGTGTGCTTGCTAAGGCTGCTGGGCTTAATGTTGGCGTTGGCGGCAATATTGGCATTCCTGCCCTAGACCTTCTAGAACTTGATGCGGATTTATATGTCCTTGAACTTTCAAGTTTTCAGTTAGAAACTACATCGAATTTAAAACTTGCCGCTGCGGCATTCTTAAATCTGTCTGAAGATCATATGGATCGCTATCAAGGCATGGCTGATTACCGTGAGGCCAAGTTAAGAATCTTTAATAACGCGCAGTGTGCGACTGTTAACCGCGACGACAAAGAGACGTATCCAGACCACAACATGTCATTAGTAACATTCGGACTCGACGATCAAGAGTTTGGTGTCGCGACAGTTGATGGTACCGAATGGCTAATGGACAACGGTAAACCTGTCCTTGCTACCCAAGATTTAACATTGGTTGGACGTCACAATGTGGCGAATGCGTTAGTCTCACTTGCACTATTGAAGCAAGTTGGTATCGACTACAGCAAAAGTCTTGATGCTTTGAAGGCCTATAACGGTTTGACGCATCGTTGCCAAGTCGTGGCTGACAAGCGCGAAATCAAATGGGTTAATGACTCCAAAGCAACGAATGTAGCCAGCACATTGGCAGCCCTGTCTGGGTTGGAGTATCAAGGTACGTTATATCTTTTGGTTGGCGGCGTTGGTAAAGGTGCTGACTTTAGTGAGCTTGAACCAGTATTGGCGCAACTTGAGCGTGTTCAGCTGTGTTGTTTCGGTGAAGATGCAGATCAATTCATGCCTCTGCACCCATCGGCACAAAAGTTCGATACCATGCAGCAGATAATCGAATCTATCTCGCCACAGCTGGTGGCTGGAGATATGGTGATGCTGTCTCCGGCGTGCGCAAGCTTCGATCAATTTAATAATTTCATGGCAAGAGGTGATGCGTTCACTGAGCTTGCTCATGAGTATGCTTAACGTGTTGAAGGACTAACATTCAGTGCAAAGAGTCAAAGAGATTAATCAATCCATCTGGCAGTGGCTAAACCGTGCTACTCCCGAGGCGCTTTACGATCGTCAATTGGTGTGGATTGCTCTTGGGCTAATGCTGACAGGTTTGGTGATGGTGACGTCTGCTTCGTTCCCCATCAGTGCTCGTTTAACCGATCAGCCGTTTCACTTTATGTTCCGTCATGCCATCTTCCTTGTATTGGCGTTAGGTGTCTCTAGCGTCATATTGCAAATCCCGATGCAACGCTGGTTTCAATACAGTATGTATCTACTGGGCTTGTCCTTCTTCTTGCTGATTGTGGTATTAGCCGTCGGTAAGTCGGTTAACGGCGCATCGCGTTGGATCCCATTAGGGCTATTTAACTTACAACCCGCTGAAGTCGCCAAGTTATCGCTGTTTATCTTTATGGCGGGCTACTTGGTTCGGAAGCAAGATGAAGTGAGAAAAACCTTCTTCGGTGGTTTTGGTAAACCGATCATGGTATTCGGCGCTTTTGCCGTGCTGCTGCTAGGCCAGCCCGATTTAGGTACTGTGGTCGTAATGCTAGTGACCCTGTTCGGCATGCTATTCATTGCTGGTGCCAAGCTTTCACAGTTTATCGCCTTGATGGTGGCAGGTATTGCCGCGGTCGTCGGTTTGATTGTTATAGAACCTTATCGTGTTCGACGTGTTACCTCATTCTGGGAACCTTGGAACGACCCGTTCGGCAGTGGTTACCAGTTAACTCAGTCATTGATGGCGTTTGGCCGTGGTGATTGGATGGGGCAAGGGCTTGGTAACTCGATTCAAAAACTCGAATACTTACCAGAAGCGCATACCGATTTTGTATTTGCTGTGTTGGCTGAAGAGCTTGGCTTTGTCGGTGTTACCTTAGTATTAATGTTGATCTTCAGCTTGGTGTTAAAAGCCATTCTGATAGGTAAAAAAGCCTTTGAACACGATCAAGTGTTCAGCGGCTATCTGGCTTTTGGTATTGGTATTTGGTTTGCGTTTCAGACGCTTGTTAACGTAGGTGCTGCATCTGGCATCGTTCCGACCAAAGGTCTAACCCTACCGCTAATCAGTTATGGTGGTTCGAGTTTAATTGTTATGTCTGTGGCGGTATCAATGCTGCTGCGCATTGACCACGAATGCCGAATGCAACAAAAAGAACAAGCTGATAGTCAAAACGAATTAGTAGAATAAGAATCTAACGTGATGAAACAAAACAAAAAACTTTTAGTGATGGCTGGTGGTACTGGCGGTCACGTTTTCCCAGGGTTAGCAGTAGCGAAAAAGCTTCAGCAACAAGGTTGGGAAATTCGCTGGTTAGGCACAGCAGACAGAATGGAAGCGGATTTAGTGCCAAAGCATGGCATTGAAATCGACTTCATCAAAGTGAAAGGCCTGCGTGGTCAAGGCATTAGCAAGTTAATTAAAGCGCCGTTCCAGATTATTAATGCCATACTTCAAGCAAGGCAACACATCAAAGCATGGCAGCCTGATGTGGTACTTGGTATGGGTGGCTACGTGAGTGGCCCGGGTGGTATCGCGGCATGGTTGTCTGGCATTCCAGTGGTTCTCCATGAACAAAATGCAGTGGCAGGTTTAACCAACCAATGGCTGTCTAAGATTGCTAAAAAGGTTTTCCAAGCTTTCCCTGGTGCGTTTCCTACTGCAGAAGTGGTGGGTAACCCAGTACGCGAAGATGTGGTTGCCTTAGCTGAACCCGAGCAACGCATGGCTGAGCGTGATGGTGACATCCGCATCTTGGTTATGGGCGGCAGTCAGGGCGCAAAAATCCTAAACGATACCTTGCCAGTAACGATGGCGCAGCTTGGTGAAGGCTTCACTGTGATGCACCAAGCGGGTAAGAACAATCAACAACAAGTTATTGAGCAATACAAATCACATTCTGTTGGTAATGTTCAAGTGACTGAATTTATTGATGATGTGGCGCAAGCTTATGAGTGGGCAGATCTATTAGTGTGTCGCTCAGGTGCATTAACCGTATCAGAAGTGTCTGCGGCAGGTGTCGGTTCTATCTTCGTTCCGTTTATGCACAAAGACAGACAACAAGCGTTGAATGCCGACCATTTAGTTGAATGTGGCGCAGCGTTAATGATTGAACAGCCTCAACTAACGGCTGATAAGCTAGCGAACACTATCGCGCAGCTTGATAGAAATGAATTAAAAATGATGGCAACAAAAGCTCGTCAAGCCGCCAAGCTTGATGCTGATGTGACCGTCGCTGAAGCGATTAAAGCTTTAGCAAAATAATGAGATTGAATTGATGACGATTGAACATACCCAAGACTTAGCGCAAATCCGTGCAATGGTGCCAGAGATGCGCCGTGTTAAATCTATCCACTTCATTGGTATTGGTGGTGCCGGAATGAGCGGGATTGCTGAAGTCTTGCTAAATGAAGGCTACCAGATCACGGGTTCTGATATTGCTCAAAACCCAGTGACTGATCGTTTAGTTAGCAAGGGTGCGACCGTTTATATCGGTCACCAAGCGAGTAACGTTGCCGACGCAAGTGTGGTGGTTGTTTCAACCGCTATCAACGAAGAAAACCCAGAAATTATTGCAGCTCGTGAAGCGCGCACACCGATCGTTCGTCGTGCAGAAATGCTGGCTGAGCTGATGCGTTTTCGTCACGGTATTGCTGTGGCAGGTACGCACGGTAAAACAACCACGACTGCGCTAGTGACACAGATTTACTCGGAAGCCGGCCTAGATCCCACCTTCGTAAACGGTGGTTTGGTTAAAAGTGCTGGCACTAACGCACGTTTAGGTTCAAGCCGTATTCTTATCGCTGAAGCCGATGAGAGTGATGCTTCATTTTTACATCTGCAACCTATGGTTAGTATCGTAACTAACATTGAAGCGGATCATATGGATACCTACGGCGGCGATTTCGAAACGCTAAAGCAGACATTTATCGATTTCCTACACAACCTGCCGTTCTACGGCCAGGCTGTGATGTGTGTAGATGATCCTGTTGTACGTGAACTTATCCCTCAGGTGAGCCGCCAAGTGATTACTTACGGCTTCTCTGAAGACGCTGATATCCGCATTGAAAACTATGTACAACAAGGTCAGCAAGGCAAGTTTACGGTTGTTCGTAAAGGTAAAGCCAATCTCGATATTACGTTGAACATTCCTGGTCGCCATAACGCACTGAACGCATCAGCGGCGATTGCGGTTGCGACGGAAGATGACATCAGCGATGAAGCGATTCTAAAAGCGATGGCTGGAACGGAAGGCACTGGCCGTCGTTTCGATCACCTTGGTGAATATGAAACGGGTAAGGGTGTTGCAATGCTGGTCGATGATTACGGCCATCACCCAACCGAAGTTGATGTCACCATTCAAGCTGCACGAAGTGGTTGGACTGATAAACGTCTTGTGATGATCTTCCAACCGCACCGTTATAGCCGCACTCGCGATCTGTATGATGACTTCGCGAACGTTCTTGAGCAGGTTGATGTGCTTATTCTGTTAGATGTTTATTCTGCAGGTGAGAAACCTATTGCAGGGGCTGACGGACGCTCGTTAAGTCGAACTATTCGTGGGCGTGGTAAGATTGATCCCATCTTTGTTGCTGATATCAACACGCTGCCGTCGGTTTTAGCCAACGTTATTCAAGGCGGAGACCTTGTTTTAACACAGGGTGCTGGTGATGTTGGTCGTGTAGCGAAGCAACTTGAATCGCTACAATTAGACATTAATAAGATGCAAAACGCGTAGCAGAATACTGTATACAGACTGTGGTTGATCGCTCACTTCTTGCGATTGACCTAAAATTGACCAAAAATCTTATTATCAACGTTTGATAGTTTGATTTTGCTCAGTATAATTCATAGGTTAAAGTAAGTGCTTTTACCTCTATTACGAAGATAGGGAATAGAATTGCGAACCAACGACAGGGAATGCGGGCTTTGGTAGAAAGTACTTTTAGCGAAAACCGCCACCTATTCAGTTTACCATCGCTAAAGAAACACGCTGTAGGCGGGTCTTTTTTTGTCATGGTACTGCTATTCATTGGATTTCTTTTCTATACCACACTGACTTGGATGTGGGACGATCAGCGATTGCCTCTCTCCAAAATAGTACTTCAAGGCGACTTAACTTACGTAACTGCTGGTGATGTTCAACATGCCTTTGGCGAGCTAGAGCATATTGGAACGTTCATGTCGCAAGACATCGGTGTGTTGCAAGACAGTTTAGAAGCGTTACCTTGGGTTTCAGTGGTGTCCATTCGTAAGCAGTGGCCAGACACAATAAAAGTATTTTTGACTGAGTACCATGCGGCAGCAATCTGGAACGGTAACATGCTGCTGAATGACGATGGTCAGGTGTTTAATGGTGATATCGGTCTTTTGAAGGGCGATAGAGTCAAGCTTTACGGCCCAGACGGCACCAGCCAAAAAGTGATAGAAAAGTGGCGACAAATAACTCCTTTGATTAACAATCTAGGGTTAACCGTTACCTCGCTCGTTCTCAATGAGCGTCGCGCTTGGCAAATAATCCTAGATAACGGTATCCGTTTAGAACTAGGTAAAGATTCTTTAGATGAGCGTGTTGAACGCTTCATTTCGCTTTACAACGAACTTGGTAGTAAAGCGAATCAAGTGAGCTACATCGACCTCAGGTATGATACGGGAGCCGCTGTAGGTTGGTTTCCAGAGCAAGAGTTAGAAGAGAGCACAGATGACTAAGACCGCAGATGACAACATAATCGTTGGTCTTGATATAGGCACTGCGACCATATCAGCTCTAGTTGGTGAAATATTGCCTGATGGTCAAATCAATATCATTGGTTCAGGGCAAAGCCCATCCAGAGGTATGGATAAAGGTGGTGTAAACGACCTAGAGTCGGTAGTGAAGTCAGTTCAGCGAGCCATTGATCAAGCAGAGTTGATGGCGGAATGCCAAATCAGCAATGTGTTTATCTCGCTATCGGGCAAACATATCGCGAGCCGAATTGAAAAAGGCATGGGCACTATTTCTGATGAAGAGGTGTCTCAAGACGATATGGATCGAGCGATCCATACCGCGAAATCAATTAAAATAGGTGATGAGCAGAGAATTCTGCACGTGATTCCACAAGAATTTACCATCGATTATCAAGAGGGGATCAAGAATCCACTTGGTTTATCTGGTGTTCGAATGGAAGTCAGTGTTCATCTAATTTCTTGCCACAGCGACATGGCGAGAAACATTATTAAAGCTGTTGAACGATGTGGTCTCACAGTAGAACAAATCGTGTTTTCAGGACTTGCCTCAAGCAATGCGGTAATTACTGAAGACGAGAGAGAGCTTGGAGTATGTGTTGTCGATATCGGTGCGGGTACAATGGATATTTCCATTTGGACTGGCGGCGCACTTCGACACACAGAAGTCTTTTCCTACGCAGGAAATGCAGTAACCAGTGATATTGCCTTCGCTTTCGGCACGCCAGTGAGCGATGCTGAAGAGATAAAAGTAAACCATGGTTGCGCTCTGAGTGAACTCGTAAGCAAGGATGATTCTGTTAACGTCCCAAGTGTTGGTGGTCGCCCATCGAGAAGTTTGCAACGACAAACTTTGTCGGAAGTGATTGAACCACGTTACACTGAACTTATGGGTCTCGTTAACCAAACTATTGATACGGTTCAATTACAGCTACGAGATGAAGGTATTAAACACCACCTTGCAGCTGGCGTCGTTCTCACTGGTGGAGCGGCACAAATTGACGGATTGGTAGAGTGTGCGGAACGTGTTTTCCGCAATCAAGTTCGAGTTGGTAAGCCGTTAGAAGTTAGTGGCTTAACTGACTATGTTAAAGAGCCGTATCATTCTACGGCGGTTGGTTTACTTCATTACGCAAGAGATTGTCAGATCAGTGACGAAGGTGATTACAGCGAACCTAAGCGTTCAGCACCTTCTATGTCTGGTTTATTTGGCAAATTGCGTAATTGGATACAAAAAGAGTTTTAACCTGAGTTGCAGGAAAAAACGGAGATAACACATGTTTGAACCGATGATGGAAATGTCTGACGATGCAGTAATTAAAGTCGTTGGAGTTGGTGGCGGTGGCGGTAACGCTGTTGAGCACATGGTACGTGAATCAATCGAAGGCGTAGAATTCATCAGTGTTAACACTGATGCACAAGCACTTCGTAAAACAAGCGTGAGCAGCGTGATCCAAATTGGTGGTGATATCACTAAAGGTTTGGGCGCTGGTGCAAACCCACAAGTAGGCCGTGATGCAGCTCTCGAAGATCGAGAAAGAATTAAAGAAGTTCTAACTGGCGCCGATATGGTATTTATCGCAGCTGGTATGGGCGGTGGTACTGGTACAGGTGCTGCTCCAGTTATTGCTGAAGTTGCGAAAGAGTTGGGTGTGCTAACGGTTGCTGTTGTAACTAAGCCATTTAGCTTTGAAGGCAAAAAACGTTTAGCGTTTGCTGAGCAAGGTATTGAAGAGCTTTCTAAACATGTGGATTCTTTAATTACGATTCCAAATGAGAAGCTACTTAAAGTACTTGGCCGCGGCGTAACTCTGCTAGAAGCTTTCGCAAGTGCCAATGATGTACTTAAAAACGCTGTACAAGGTATCGCTGAGCTAATTACTCGCCCTGGTATGATTAACGTCGATTTCGCGGATGTTCGCACCGTAATGTCTGAGATGGGTCATGCAATGATGGGTAGCGGTATCGCAAAAGGTGAAGACCGTGCTGAAGAAGCTGCTGAAACGGCAATTTCTAGCCCACTACTAGAAGACATCGACCTAGCTGGCGCACGTGGCGTTCTTGTGAACATCACAGCAGGCCTAGATATGCGTCTAGATGAATTCGAAACAGTAGGTAATACAGTTAAGGCATTCGCATCTGATAACGCAACAGTTGTGATTGGTACTTCTCTAGACCCTGATATGACGGATGAAATCCGTGTAACTGTTGTAGCAACAGGTATCGGCACAGAGAAAAAACCAGACATTACATTAGTTGCTGGTGGTAAAGCTAAGGTTGCACCAACTCCTCAACCACAGGTAGCGGCTCAAACTGCACCAAAAGTGGAAGAGAAAGTGGCACAACCATTGCAAGAAAAAACTGAGGTTAAACCTCAAGTTAAGCCGCAGCCAACAACGTCACCTGTTTCTTCAGGTACAGGCGCTAGCCAAAGTGCAGCACCTAAGGCTGAGAAAGAGAGTGGATACTTAGATATTCCAGCATTCTTACGACGTCAGGCTGATTAACAAATACCCAAAATTTGACTATCGTCGAATTAATGGTAAAATTCGCGGTCGGTAAATACTGACCGTGATTTGTAGCACTGATAACGAGGCAAGCAGATGATCAGACAACGTACTCTGAAAGAAATTGTGAAAACAACTGGTGTGGGTCTCCACTCTGGTCGTAAAGTCACACTTACTCTTCGCCCGGCAGCTGCAAATACAGGTATTGTTTATCGTCGTACAGATGTAAATCCACCTGTAGATTTCCCAGCTGATCCAGCGTCAGTTCGTGACACTATGCTATGTACAGCTCTTGTTAATGACGAAGGCGTACGTATCTCTACAGTGGAACACCTTAACGCAGCTTTAGCGGGTATGGGCATCGACAACATTATTGTTGAAGTAGATGCACCTGAGATCCCAATTATGGATGGTAGCGCAAGCCCATTCGTATACTTGCTACAGCAAGCGGGTGTAGAAACACTGAATGCAGCGAAGCGTTTTATTCGTATCAAAAAGCCTATCCGTTTTGAAGATGGCGATAAGTGGGCAGAATTTGTTCCATTTAACGGCTTCCGTATGGACTTTGAGATCGACTTTAACCACCCAGCTATTGAATCTGATGAGCAACGTTTGTTGTTTGATTTCTCTTCACAAGGTTTTGTGAAAGAAATTTCTCGCGCTCGTACTTTCGGCTTCATGCGCGACATTGAGTATCTACAATCTCAAAACCTAGTACTTGGCGGTAGCTTTGATAATGCTATCGTACTGGACGAATACCGAATTCTTAATGAAGAAGGTCTACGTTTTGACAATGAGTTCGTAACTCATAAAGTACTAGACGCGATTGGTGACTTGTACATGTGTGGACACGCTATTATTGGTGAGTTCCGTGCATACAAATCAGGTCACGGCCTAAACAACCAACTACTACGTGCAGTACTTGCTGACGCAGAAGCTTGGGAATGGGCAACATTCGAAGAAGAAGTAGGCTCTCCTGTTGCATTTGCTGAGCCAGGAATGGTTCTAGCGTAATTGTTGTTTACAGCAATATAAGATTTCGAAAACCAGGTCATTGACCTGGTTTTTTTGTATCTATTTTCCAGATACAGTGTCGTCAACATCCGAAAGTTGTCTCCCAATGAGCTGCAGTCTGGCTAATCCATCAGCAATTAGAAAGAAAAGTTCCAAGCACATCAAACAAATGGGGTTATAAATGGTTGTTGATGTGAAAATTACTTACACTAAAGGGCATTAATTTTAACTCAAGCCTTGAAAACTCTACTCTCAAGTACAATATCAAAGATACTAGATTTATCTCAGTATCCTTGGTTAGTAACTGAAGACTAGTTCATAGCTAGTAGAGACACTGACGGCATTTAAAATAGATCGCGGACGATCTGAGAACGAAGAGATTCCAAGCACATGATTACTAAGCTGCTGACAAAGGTAATTGGCAGTCGCAATGACAGAACACTGCGCCGCCTTAGAAAAATTGTAAAAGAAATTAATAACTACGAACCAACGTTTGAAGCTCTTTCAGACGAAGAGCTAAAAGCAAAAACGGTTGAGTTTCGTGAGCGCTTAGATAAAGGTGAATCGCTAGACCAACTTCTACCTGAAGCATTTGCTACGGTACGTGAAGCGTCTAAGCGTGTTTACGGCATGCGTCACTTTGACGTGCAAATGATTGGTGGCATGGTTCTAAATGCTGGCCAAATTGCAGAAATGCGTACTGGTGAAGGTAAGACTCTTACAGCAACCCTACCAGCTTATCTTAACGCCCTACCTAGCAAAGGTGTTCACGTAGTAACGGTGAACGACTACCTAGCGAAGCGTGATGCGGAAACAAACCGCCCATTATTTGAATTCCTTGGTATGACTGTTGGCGTAAACGTGCCAAACATGGCTCCACCAGAGAAGAAAGAAGCGTACCAAGCGGATATCCTATACGGAACAAACAACGAGTTTGGCTTCGATTACCTACGTGACAACATGGCTTTCCGTGCTGAAGATCGTGTTCAACGTGAGCGCTTCTTTGCTGTTGTCGATGAGGTTGACTCAATCTTAATCGATGAAGCTCGTACTCCACTTATTATCTCTGGCCCAGCTGAAGATAGTTCAGATCTTTACACGCGTATTAACACGTTGATCCCTAACCTTGAGCGCCAAGATAAAGAAGATTCTGAAGAGTACCGTGGTGAAGGTCACTACACCATGGACGAGAAATCGAAACAGGTTCACCTGACTGAAAACGGTCAAGAATTTGTAGAAGAGCTAATGGTCAAAAACGGCCTGATGGAAGAGGGTGACACGCTTTACTCTCCAACTAATATCAGCCTATTGCACCATGTTAATGCAGCGCTGCGTGCACACGTACTGTTTGAGAAAGACGTCGACTACATCGTTACTGAAGAAGGCGAAGTGGTTATCGTTGATGAACATACTGGTCGTACTATGCCAGGTCGTCGTTGGTCTGAAGGTTTACACCAAGCTGTTGAAGCTAAAGAAGGTGTGAAGATTCAGAATGAAAACCAGACGCTAGCATCGATTACATTCCAGAACTTCTTCCGTCTATACGAAAAACTGTCAGGTATGACAGGTACAGCCGATACAGAAGCTTTCGAATTTCAGTCTATCTACGGCCTAGAAACAGTGGTTATCCCAACCAACAAGCCTATGGTTCGTAACGATATGCCAGATGTGGTTTATCGTACCGAAGAAGACAAGTTCAATGCGATCATTGAAGACATCAAAGACCGTGTAGCTGCTGGTCAGCCATCATTGGTTGGTACGGTTTCTATCGAGAAGTCTGAACTACTGTCTAACGCACTGAAAAAAGCAAAAATTAAGCACAGCGTTCTAAATGCTAAATTCCACGAAATGGAAGCAGAGATCGTTGCACAAGCTGGTATGCCGAGTGCGGTAACTATCGCAACTAACATGGCTGGTCGTGGTACCGATATCGTATTAGGTGGTAGCTGGCAGGCACAAGTTGAGAAGCTAGAGAATCCAACCAAAGAGCAGATCGAGAAGATCAAAGCTGACTGGAGAGTAATCCACGATAAAGTGCTTGAGTCAGGTGGTCTGCACATCATTGGTACTGAGCGTCATGAATCTCGCCGTATCGACAACCAGCTACGTGGTCGTTCTGGTCGTCAAGGTGATGCGGGTTCTTCTCGTTTCTACCTATCAATGGAAGATTCTCTGCTACGTATCTTCACATCGGATCGTATGGCTGGTCTTATCCAAAGTGGTATGGACGAAGGCGAAGCGATCGAATCTAAGATGCTTTCTCGCTCAATTGAAAAAGCACAACGTAAAGTTGAAGGTCGTAACTTCGATATTCGTAAGCAGCTTCTTGAGTACGATGATGTAGCCAATGACCAACGTAAAGTGGTTTATGAGCTTCGTGATGAACTGATGAGCTCTGACGATATCAGCGAGATGATCGAACACAACCGTGAAGATGTATTGGCATCAGTGATTGATGAATACATCGCACCTCAGTCTCTTGAAGATATGTGGGATATCGCGGGTCTGCAAGATCGTCTGAAGAATGACTTCGATCTAGACTTTGATATTCAAGGTTGGTTAGACGAAGACGACAAGCTTTATGAAGAAGCATTGCGTGAGCGTATTCTTGCTATGGCGGTTGATTCGTACAAACAGAAAGAAGAAGTGGTTGGTGCTCAAGTACTGCGTAACTTCGAGAAATCTGTGATGCTACAAACGCTAGACGGCCTTTGGAAAGAGCACTTGGCTGCGATGGATCACCTTCGTCAAGGTATCCACTTACGTGGTTATGCTCAGAAGAACCCGAAACAAGAGTACAAGCGCGAGTCGTTTGAACTGTTTGAAGGCCTACTAGATGTACTGAAAACAGACGTTGTTACCATCCTTTCTAAAGTGCGCGTTCAGCAACAAGAAGAAGTTGAAAAGATGGAAGCTCAACGTCAAGCTCAAGCTGAAGAAGCGGCGCGTCGTGCACAAGCGCAACATGCAACAGCTGAAAACCAGCTAGCTGACGATGAAGCTGAAGCGGCATCTCCACAAACGGTAGTGCGTGACGAGCGTAAAGTTGGCCGTAACGAGCCATGCCCATGTGGTAGCGGTAAGAAGTACAAGCAGTGTCACGGTAAAATCGCGTAAGTTTAATGAATCGTTGCTGTAGCGCATGATAGCTGCGTTGGTGGTACTCACTTACAGTCGTAAGCTCCGTGCCACCGCCTTGCTCTCATACACTACAACTTAGCTTCATAAAACTAACAAATAGAATATAAAGAGTCGCTTAGGCGGCTCTTTTTGTATGTAAATTTCATGGCTTACTTTGTTACGCAAGGAAGTTGTCATTCCCTATAGCGAGGAGCGAGCGTAGTATGGAATCTTGTTTAGTTAGGCTCGCGTAGTTTTAGATCCCCAACTCAGTCGTTCCTCTTTCTTGAGGATGACGTATTTAGGGACTATGTGAGTTCAGCGTTTTATTAAGGAACACCATCAATGAAAAGAATCCATATCGTAGCGGGTATTATCTTCAATCAAGATAAGTCACAGGTCTTTATCACTAAGCGTCCAGATGACAAGCACAAAGGTGGCTTCTGGGAATTTCCAGGTGGCAAGGTTGAAGAGGGCGAAACTATTGAGCAAGCGATGACTCGCGAGCTTGATGAAGAGGTCGGTATCAAGGTGACCGAGCAGTCTCTGTTTGAGCATCTTGAATTTGATTACACGGATAAGTCACTTAAGTTCGATTTCATTCTCGTGACTGATTTTGAAGAGCAGCCTTATGGTAAAGAAGGTCAGCAAGGTGAATGGGTAAGCCTAGAATCATTGAATCAATACGCCTTCCCAGAGGCAAATGTGCCAATTTTAGAGCGAGTAATAAAAGAGTTTTCGTAATTGCTAGCCTGAGTTTGAGATTGTTGTTAGTTTAAAGAGATTAATCGATTGAACGTTGCTGCAAGAGATAAGTGGCAACGGTAACCAAAACAATGGAGATATTCGCAGTGGTAAGAATTGCAATTGCAGGAGCAGCGGGCCGCATGGGCCGCAACTTGGTGAAAGCCGCTCATCATAATTCAGAAGCAAGTGTTGGAGCTGGTTCAGAGCGTCCAGAGTCATCTTTGGTCGGCGTAGATGTCGGCGAGTTATGCGGTGAAGGTCGTTTTGATGTTGCTTTAGTCGATGATTTGTCTAAAGCCATCGAAGAGTTTGATGTGATTGTCGATTTTACTGCCCCTGTTAGCACATTAGCGAATATTGAACTTTGTAAACGTCACGGTAAAAAACTGATCATCGGTACAACGGGCTTCTCTGAAGAAGAGAAGCAGGTGATTGATGCTGCTTCAAAAGAGATGGCTATCGTAATGGCACCTAACTACAGCGTTGGTGTGAACCTGGTCTTTAAGCTGCTAGAGAAGGCCGCTAAAGTGATGGGCGATTACTGTGATGTCGAGATCGTTGAGGCTCATCACCGTCATAAAGTCGATGCACCGTCAGGTACTGCGATTGGTATGGGCGAAGCTATTGCGGGTGCTATGGGCAACGAGCTGAACGATGTAGCTGTATGGTCACGCGAGGGTATTACTGGCGAGCGCACTAAAGATG
Organism: Vibrio sp. 10N.286.48.F5; assembly: GCF_041469785.1. Classification (NCBI taxonomy): domain Bacteria; kingdom Pseudomonadati; phylum Pseudomonadota; class Gammaproteobacteria; order Vibrionales; family Vibrionaceae; genus Vibrio; species Vibrio sp. 10N.286.48.F5. The sequence goes on from NZ_JBFRLG010000034.1 coordinate 90,866, forward strand.
AGATTGGTTTCGCGACGATTCGTGCCGGTGACATTATTGGTGAACACACCGCTATGTTTGCTGATATCGGTGAACGAGTGGAAATTACCCATAAAGCCACTGATCGAATGACCTTTGCTAATGGCGCAATCAAGGCCGCGGTTTGGTTAAATGATAAACCAGCAGGCTTTTATACCATGACGGATGTGCTTGGTTTGAATGACCTATAAATAGATATTTATGCGCTGGCAATTGCCGGCGCTTTCTTTATTTGGTGCCTTTTCCTTAGTAATCTCACTTCTCCGATCTTCCTTCTACTTTCTTCTTATCGCCTTTTTGACTCCATTTCTATGCTGTTTATGTGGTCTTTAGTATGTTTTTTGTTTTAGATCTTTAAATTGTCATGTTTTCTCTTGGTATTTATCGATTGCGTTTTGTTGCTGATATTTTTATCACTCTATGGTTGGCTAAAATGAGGGGTGAAAATTAGAAAATCGTAATATTCGAGCTAAATGCGTATGAAAGTTGAACTTTTGGAGCTTTGAGGGGGTAAATTGAATTAGTCCTTACAAATGTTTAATTTCTTTTGAGTTAAATGTTGACACGTATCACGCAGATCACTAAAATACCGCCAATTTGTCTAATTTCCATAAACACGCAGTTTTTGGTGTTGCAGGAAGGTAGATTTGCAAATTAAATCAATTTTAATGCATTTTTATTTCTGGAGGTTGTCTTGAAGAAGTCAGCACTACTCGTCCTAGAAGATGGGACAGTATTTCACGGTGAAGCCATTGGCGCTGTAGGTTCTGCAGTTGGTGAAGTCGTTTTTAATACCTCGATGACGGGGTACCAAGAAATCCTCACTGATCCTTCCTATTCTCAACAAATCGTTACCCTTACTTACCCTCACATTGGCAATACCGGAACCAATTCCGAAGACGAAGAATCTTCTTCAATCCACGCTCAAGGCCTTGTGATTCGCGATCTCCCTCTAATCGCTTCTAACTTCCGTAATGAACAATCCCTTTCTGATTACCTTAAGTCGCAAAACGTTGTTGGTATCGCTGATATCGATACTCGTAAGCTGACGCGTATTCTTCGTGAAAAAGGCGCACAGAACGGTTGTATCGTAGCTGGCTCTTCAGTAAACGATGGAAACCTAGACGAAGCTCTAGCTCTTGCTAAAGCAAAAGAATTCCCTGGCCTGAAAGGTATGGACCTTGCGAAAGAAGTTACAACAAAAGAAGCGTATCAATGGAAACAAGGTTCGTGGACGCTTACGGGTGGACTTCCTGAAGCGAAAGCAGACTCAGAATTGCCATACCACGTTGTTGCTTATGACTTCGGTGCAAAACGAAACATCCTACGAATGCTTGTTGACCGCGGCTGCCGCCTAACGGTTGTTCCTGCTGAGACTTCAGCTGAAGAAGTACTTGCTCTGAACCCAGACGGTGTTTTCCTTTCAAACGGCCCTGGTGACCCAGAACCATGTACTTACGCAATTGAAGCGACAAAAGTGTTCCTAGAAAAAGGCTTACCAATCTTCGGTATCTGTCTAGGTCACCAGATTCTTGCTCTTGCGTCAGGCGCTAAGACAGTGAAGATGAAGTTTGGTCACCACGGTGCAAACCACCCGGTTAAAGATTTAGATCGTGATGTTGTGATGATTACTTCGCAAAACCACGGCTTTGCTGCTGACGAAGAAACCCTTCCAGAGACACTACGTGCAACGCACAAATCACTATTTGATGGTTCTCTACAAGGTATTCACCGTACAGACAAACCAGCATTCAGCTTCCAAGGTCACCCTGAAGCGAGCCCAGGTCCAGAAGACGCAGCGCCGTTATTCGACCACTTTATTGAACTAATCAAACAGCACACAGCGTAATTCGGAGTAGTAGACAATGCCAAAACGTACTGACATTAAAAGTATTCTTATTCTAGGTGCTGGCCCGATCGTTATCGGCCAAGCATGTGAGTTCGATTACTCTGGTGCTCAAGCTTGTAAAGCGCTTCGCGAAGAAGGTTACCGAGTTATTCTTGTGAACTCGAACCCAGCGACAATCATGACTGACCCAGATATGGCAGATGCAACTTACATCGAGCCTATCCAATGGGAAGTTGTGCGTAACATCATCGCTAAAGAGAAGCCTGATGCAGTTCTACCTACTATGGGTGGCCAAACTGCATTGAACTGTGCTCTAGACCTAGAAAAGCACGGCGTTCTTGAAGAGTTCGGTGTTGAAATGATTGGTGCAACGGCTGACGCTATCGATAAAGCAGAAGACCGTTCACGCTTCGATAAAGCAATGAAAGCAATTGGCCTTGAGTGTCCAACTGCTGATACAGCGAAAACGATGGAAGAAGCTTACAAAGTTTTAGACATGGTTGGCTTCCCTTGTATCATTCGTCCATCGTTCACGATGGGTGGTACTGGTGGCGGTATCGCTTACAACAAAGAAGAATTTGAAGAAATCTGTCGTCGTGGTTTGGATCTATCTCCAACTAATGAACTTCTTATCGATGAATCACTTATCGGTTGGAAAGAGTACGAGATGGAAGTGGTTCGTGACAAAAACGACAACTGCATCATCGTATGTGCGATTGAAAACTTCGACCCAATGGGTATTCACACAGGTGACTCAATCACTGTGGCTCCAGCTCAAACGCTGACAGATAAAGAATACCAACTAATGCGTAACGCATCTCTAGCAGTACTGCGTGAGATTGGTGTTGAAACAGGTGGTTCAAACGTACAGTTTGGTATCAACCCGAAAGATGGCCGTATGGTTATCATCGAAATGAACCCACGTGTATCTCGCTCTTCTGCACTAGCATCTAAAGCAACAGGTTTCCCAATCGCTAAGATTGCAGCGAAACTGGCTGTTGGTTTCACGCTAGACGAGCTAATGAATGACATCACTGGCGGCGCAACTCCAGCATCATTCGAACCAACAATCGACTACGTAGTAACTAAGATTCCTCGTTTTAACTTCGAGAAGTTTGCAGGTGCTAACGACCGCCTAACGACGCAAATGAAGTCGGTTGGTGAAGTTATGGCTATCGGCCGTAACCAACAAGAATCTCTACAAAAAGCACTTCGCGGCCTAGAAGTTGGCGCGACTGGTTTTGACGAAATGGTAGACCTAGACGCACCAGATGCTCTAACGACTATCCGTCACGAACTTAAAGAAGCTGGCGCAGAGCGTATTTGGTACATCGCTGACGCATTCCGTGCTGGTATGTCGGTAGATGGTGTATTCAACCTAACGCAAATCGACCGTTGGTTCCTAGTTCAAATCGAAGACATCGTTAAGCTAGAGCAAGAACTTAAAGCGAAAGGCTTTGCTGGTCTAAATAAAGACGAGCTAAACAAGCTTAAGCGTAAAGGTTTTGCTGATGCGCGCCTATCTAAGATTCTAGGTGTAGCGGAAAGCGAAATCCGTCGTCTACGTGACCAATACGATATCCACCCGGTATACAAGCGTGTAGATACGTGTGCAGCTGAGTTCTCTTCAGATACGGCTTACATGTACTCATCTTACGATGACGAGTGTGAAGCAAACCCAACAGACAAAGAAAAAATCATGATTCTAGGCGGCGGTCCAAACCGTATCGGCCAAGGCATTGAATTTGACTACTGTTGTGTACACGCATCACTAGCGCTACGTGAAGATGGCTACGAAACTATCATGGTTAACTGTAACCCTGAGACAGTTTCTACAGACTACGATACGTCTGACCGTCTGTACTTCGAACCAGTAACTCTGGAAGACGTACTAGCAATCGCTCGTGTTGAGAAGCCAAAAGGCGTTATCGTTCAGTACGGTGGTCAAACGCCACTTAAACTGGCACGTGCTCTTGAAGCTGCTGGCGTACCAATCATCGGTACTAGCCCAGACGCAATCGACCGTGCAGAAGACCGTGAGCGTTTCCAAGTTGCTGTAGACCGTCTAGGCCTACTTCAACCAGAAAACGCGACAGTAACAACAATGGAGCAAGCGGTAGAGAAATCTCGTGAAATCGGCTTCCCACTTGTTGTACGTCCTTCTTACGTACTTGGTGGTCGTGCGATGGAAATCGTATACGACGAGCAAGACCTACGTCGCTACTTCAACGAAGCAGTTAGCGTATCAAACGAATCTCCAGTACTACTTGATAGCTTCCTAGATGACGCTGTTGAAGTAGACGTAGATGCGATTTGTGACGGTGAGCGCGTTGTAATCGGCGGTATTATGGAGCACATCGAGCAAGCGGGTGTTCACTCTGGTGACTCAGCATGTTCTCTTCCTGCATACACGCTAAGCCAAGAAATCCAAGACGTAATGCGCGAGCAAGTTGAAAAGCTAGCGTTCGAGTTGGGTGTTCGTGGTCTGATGAACACGCAGTTTGCTGTTAAGAACAATGAAGTGTACCTAATCGAGGTTAACCCTCGTGCAGCACGTACGGTTCCATTCGTATCTAAAGCAACTGGTGCGCCAATCGCTAAGATTGCCGCTCGTGTAATGGCGGGTCAATCTCTAGAGTCTCAAGGCTTTACGAAAGAAATCATCCCACCTTACTACTCAGTGAAAGAAGTTGTACTTCCATTCAACAAGTTCCCTGGTGTTGACCCACTGTTAGGCCCAGAAATGCGCTCTACTGGTGAAGTTATGGGTGTTGGTGCGACGTTCGCAGAAGCATACTCTAAAGCTGAATTGGGTTGTGGTAACATCTACCCAGAAGGCGGTCGTGCACTTCTTTCTGTTCGCGAAGGCGACAAAGAGCGTGTTGTTGACCTAGCATCTAAACTATCTAAGCTTGGTTACCAGCTAGACGCAACTCACGGTACTGCGGTTATCCTTGGCGAAGCGGGCATCAACCCACGTCTAGTAAACAAGGTACACGAAGGTCGTCCTCACATTCTTGACCGTATCAAGAACAACGAGTATACGTACATCGTGAACACTGCAGCTGGCCGTCAAGCGATTGAAGATTCTAAAGTTCTTCGTCGTGGTGCACTTGCTGAGAAAGTTAACTACACGACTACGCTAAATGCTGCATTCGCGACTTGTATGGCGCACACTGCAGACGCGAAAACGTCAGTAACTTCAGTTCAAGAGCTACACGCTCAGGTTAAAGCTTCTCAAGCTTAATCGCCTAAAGTGTATCGCTGATATGCGGATATAAATGCTCAAAGCCCACTCTTCGGAGTGGGCTTTTTTATGTCTGTTATTCCGCAGTAACTTAATGATGAATATTTGGAATAGGTTAGAATCTTGTGTTTCGTTATTGCTCTCCTGCCGTGAGTGGTAACTTGTCGCTACACAGGACTTTAAGGCGTTGGGTATATGGAAATCACTCTAGAAATATTGGCTATCTTGTTTGTTGTTGCAACGGCAGCAGGCTTTATTGATGCAATGGCTGGCGGCGGTGGGTTACTGACTCTACCTGCATTGCTAGCGGCTGGAGTTCCACCGACGCAGGCATTGGCAACTAACAAACTCCAAAGCTCATTTGGCAGCTTCTCTGCGAGTTGGTATTTCGTGCGCAACGGTATCGTCAGCATCAAAGAGATGCGCCTTGCTATCTTTTGTACCTTTATTGGCTCTGCAATTGGCGCTGAGTTAGTCCAGCACATTGATGCGAGCCTACTGACCAGTGTTATCCCACTGCTGCTTATCGCTATCTCTCTCTATTTCCTGTTGGCACCCCAAACTAGAGCGTCTGAAGGAAAACAGAAGATCTCTGAGGCCATGTTTGCTCTGTGTATTGGTGGCGGCGTGGGTTTCTATGATGGCTTTTTTGGCCCAGGAACAGGTTCTATCTTCACCGTCTGCTTTGTTGCTATTGGTCACTTCTCGTTAGTCGATGCTACGGCGCGTACTAAAGTACTTAACTTTACCTCGAATATCGCTGCCTTAATTTTCTTTATTTTGGCTGGTTTGCCTATTTGGGAGTTGGGATTAGTGATGGCGGTCGGTGGATTTATGGGCGCTCAGCTTGGCGCTAAAGTGGTGGTGACAAAAGGGCAGAAATGGATTCGCCCCTTTGTGATCGTGATGTCGATGCTAATGGCGTCTAAACTGCTTTGGGAACAGCATCAACAATGGATTCTATCAGTGTTTTAACTCGTGGAGACTGGTAACTATTTGGTCTGACACAGATATGAATCGGCCGAATCAAGCCTGCTAATTCGGTGAAGCTATACAGATATTGAGGCTCAATATTGAGTGTTTTTACGATAGAGAGCGGTATTAACGCTGGCCCAGTCCCGCCCAATGCAAGTTGAGCCGCTGCGGTGTAGGCATCCATCTCCATCAAGGGTTTGATACCAAACTTCTCTAATACAGAAAGTTGATAAGAATTGGCAGGGTTGGTCATGTCGTTAGTGATGACCATTGGAGGAAGCTCCGTTAGCGGTGACTTACTCACTATGTAAAACGGCTCATCAAATAGATGGAAGGTCATCAACCCATGATGCGGTGGCAGTAAGCCAGCACACAACCCCAAGGTCGCCTTACCAGATTGCACTCGCTCTATGATTCTCGGCGTGTGGTTGGTGGTAATGGTGATGTACTTATCTTGCTGGATGAACTGGCCCATCATCTCACCTAAATAACCGGCTATCAGAGACTTAGAGCTGTCTAGGGTGATGAGAGTAGTATCTTCCAACTCTTGCTGTTCATAAATAAGCCCGCGAAGTTCATTGAATGTCGGGCCAATACTCTCTATTAATGCTATCGCATCTGGCGTGAGTTTTATCTGTCGGCCACTCGGTTCAATGATCTTTTTACCTAGCTTCTTTTCTAAATTCGCAATCCGTTTGCTGACCGCTGATTGGCTGATATAAAGCAAACTGCCTGTGCGGCTCATGGTCTTTGCTTTACTCAATACCAGTAGAGTTTCGATTCCTTCGAGTAGCATTGGGTTATATTCATGAAATTTGGGAATGATTTTTTCAACTTACCTCAAACAACATTCATTCTCTAGTCTTGAAACTAAAGCTTTGAACCAAGTTAGGTATTTTTAGCTATGCTCGCACGTGTAGCGCGAGAGCATAATAATTGTGTTGGGGAGCTCAAATTAAGAAAGGCTCCTTTACGGAGCCTTTCACTTTGTAACGTTAGCTTATTTGATGGCGAAGGTCGGCAATGATAAATGCCAACGAATAGCGCCAAGCCTTATCAATAGTGTTGAGAACACGCCGGCCAGAAATGCAGTTTCTGAATCGTGCCCCATGCTGATCGCCATGGTATGGAAAGTACCACCAATGATACAAGCGGTCGCGTAGACTTCACTTCTTAGAATCATAGGCACTTCACGGGCAAGTACGTCGCGGATAATACCGCCACCGCAGCCGGTGATGACACCCATGATGATCGCCACTAGTGCTGAATCTTGATAGATAAGTGCTTTTTCTACACCAATGCCAACAAACACCGCTAGGCCAATCGCATCACATACCGGCAATATCCACCAAGCCAGACGTTTCGGGCGTCTTACAATAATCATGGTCAGCAAACAGGTGATGATGATGACCCAAAGGTAGGTGGTATCGGTGATCCAAAACACGGGAGTTGCACCCAATGCCATGTCACGAATTGTGCCGCCGCCAATCGCGGTTACACTGCCTAGAACGGCGACGCCAAAGGGATCCATCTTAAGACGGCCAGCGACAAATACGCCTGAGACGGCAAAGATGGCAGTGCCAAATAAATCGATAATATAAAGCAGCATGGAGTCCATGATACTGGTGCTCTTATAGTTAAAATTGTAGGGACAGGTCGGTGGCGAATTGTACGAAAAAACGCAGCAAATAGTTAGTGATTTTGCCTAGCTCTATCGAAGAAATCGCACACTTGTTGGATCGCTTTCAAAGTTCTCGTTGTCGGGCGATTAATCCAGTCTGAATTGAGGGACCAAATCTGATTTTGAGCGACTGCTGGGACTTCATCTTCCCATGTTTGCCACATGGTTCCATTCTCAATCGCGTGCTGAGAAGTGAAAATCACTTGCGGTTTTCTTAATACAACTTGTTCAATACCAACTTGCGGATATGGCGAGGCGCTGTCTTCAAAAATATTGCGGCCACCACAAAACTCAAACACCTCACTTGGCCAGTGTCCTTGAGCAACAGTGATGATCGGCTTTTCACTGAGCTGGTAGAAGTAGTTTACTGGCTCGGCATCTTTGTATTCTAGTCTCAACGCGTTGAGCTGCTCTCTGTATTGCTGAGCGTTATTTTCGCCAATGCTTGGATCGCTAGCGTATTCGCTCAGTTGTTCAATATTGGTTGCGATACTGTCTAGGCTTTTGGTCTTGGAGTAGTAAATATTAAAACCAAATTGCTCTAGTTTCGCGAGCTCTCTGGGCGGGTTTCCCGCTGGCCACGCAAGAATCAAATCAGGCTGAAGTGCGATGATCTTCTCAACCTTGATACCTTGATAGTTTGCCACTTTTTCAAGCTTATCGGCTTGTGGTGGGTAATCACTTCGTTCACTTACGGCGACAAGGTTGTTACCTAAACCTGCGCTGTACGCGAGTTCAGTGGCATGAGGAGCAAGGCTGACTACGCGTTGAGCCGGCTGTACTTGTTCTTGAGTCCGTGGTGCTTCTTCTGCAAATGATAAAGGCAGCCATAAGCTGGAAGACAAAATAGTAAGGCTTGTAACAAGTGCTGAAGGTTTCACTCTAAATCCCTTGGTGAATAAATAGTAAGGCTAGGCTTTGTAAAAATATCCAGATAGCGATGCGACCAAAGAGTAGTTTCTGAACCTGAGATAGATGCAGAGCTGACGGTGCGATTCTTCCGCCTAATTTTGCGCGAATGGCTTTAGTGTTGTCGTAAATCGCAGGGCCACCCAATGATAGTTCAAGCTTGTTGCCAACAGCCGTGATCAACCAGGCTGGGCCGGGTAGTGGCCAAGAGCGACTTTGGACTAACATCATCTTAAATGTGTGCGTTGCTTTATCACCACATACGATCATCAAAGCAAACAAACGCATCGGTATAAATTCGAGAATCGCGACTATCTTGATCGCCGTTGAGCCGAACGGAGAAAATTGCTTGCGACTTGGCGACCAAGCTCGAGCTAACTCGACCACAAGGCGATACATTAACGCAGCGATTCCACCACCAATGGCGTACCAGAACAACACACAAACTACGTTACGAGCGTAACCCATGATTATGGTTTCTGTGGCGGCTTTGCCGAGGCCAAGTGATGAAAGTGATTCGGTTTGACGATTGACAATCGGAGCCAGTAACTGACGAGCGGCCGCTTTATCTTCTCGGCCAAGTACTTTGATCAGTTGGTTAGCCAGCTTTTCATTATTGCGCCAATCAATCGCGAGTAATAACAGTGCCAATTCAAATAGTTGAGATTGCCAAACCAATGGTTGCAGTGCCAATAGAATAACCAGAGTTGGCAGTACCATTAACCCCCAGGCTAATGTGCCTGAGATTAAACTTTGGGAATAGTTGTGGTTGTTATTGTTATTAACCTTGCTTGCTAAAAGCTCAGCAAACTTATGCCATAAGGTCGTGGGGTGTGCGGCATGGGGGATAGGTAAAATTAAATGAAAAAGCAGTGCTCCCAACATCACAAGGAGCACGCCATTTGCAAATACCTGATCAAACAGTGTTTGCATGTCTAGTCGCTTACTTTAGTAGGGCAACCATCTTGATAACCATTTCAGAAGAGCTTTGCGCTGCTAGTGGCAGGAACTCTTCGAAGCTCATTGGTGATTCTTTGTCTGCAACATCAGAGATTGCACGAACAACCACGAATGGTACTTGGAATTGGTGACAAGCTTGAGCGATAGCCGATGCTTCCATCTCTACAGCAACAACAGATGGGAAGTGCTTGCGGATGAACTCTTGGCGTTCTGCTGTGCAAACAAATGCGTCGCCAGTACAGATAAGACCGCGAACGGCATGCTTGTCTTCCATTTGTGCTAGTGCTTGTTCAGCAACAGCCATCAGTTTGTCGTCAGCTTTGAACGCTGCAGGTTGACCTGCCATTTGGCCGATTTCGTAACCGAAAGCTGTAACGTCTGCATCGTGGTGTCGAACTTCAGTTGAGATAACCACATCGCCAAGGTTCAGTGTTGAATCAAAACCGCCAGCAGAGCCCGTGTTCAGAACGGCATCTGGTTGGTATTCGCTTAGTAGGATTGAAGTACCAACAGCCGCTGCTACTTTACCAATGCCAGATTGAAGCAAAACAACGTCAACACCATTTAGCTGACCAGAGAAAAAGGTACAACCGCCTTTATTAACTTCAGTAATGTCTGAAATTGCTGCTTTTAGGATCGCAACTTCTTGCTCCATTGCGCCAATGATGCCGATTTTCATGTGTAGTCTCTTAATAAATAATATTTAAACAGTAGAGCGAAATTGTAGCATGGATAAGAAGTGTCGAGCGACTGCCCAGAGGCACTTCTCATCCGAATAGTAGCGATTTATCTGCGTATTCTTTTATCTATTTGATTAGGCCTTCGCTTTTCAAGCTAGCACGAAGTTGTTCAGCTCGTTTTCGGTTTACGCCAAAATCAGAATGGCCAGTACGAGACTCTGAACGCACGATCAGTTTGCCATCCGTGATTTTAAGTTCTAAGTCATCGACAAAACGCATGATGCGCGAAGTACATTCAACACGCAGATAATCTTCTGTTTTACTCGCGGTTTTTGATCCCGGTAAGGTTAGCGCAACCTGCTCAATCGCATCTAAGCTCGCTGAATCTGACAACTCAAACGCGGCCAATGCATGTTGCTCACGATCATCTTGAGTTGATACGCAGTTTGGTTTGTCTCCACAAGGTGATGAAGTTCTGTCTTTCATGTCCGTGATTCCTTGGCTGCAAGCGGTTAACGTTAAAAGTGATAGCGAGAGGAGAGCTGCTTTTTTCATAATGTTTCCTATGGCGTTGTTTTAATTATAATTGTAGTTATCGGCATTGGTTTGTCTGCGATTGTTTTACGTATTTTTGTTGTGCTTGTGATAAACGTATCTAATTCAAAAAAGGATCCATCATTGGATCCCTTTTTTATAGTAACGGCCTGAGTAATAAAGGAAACCTTATACTAGGGCGTGTTGACCTTTCGTGGTTAAATTTTGTTCGAGATAAAAGCGTTTTAATCGCGGCGAGGGGGAAGTAGCCTAGTCACTCTAAGCAAATCTCCCTCAACAAAGAGTAAAACGCTTTTAGCCGAACCCTTCGGGCAGCGTTTGCTGGTCATTTCTACTACGTTATCGGCTTCTCATGTAGGCTAGCTACACATCGACGCCTCTGCCTTGTATAAATGCCCAGCAACTCGCTGCAAAAATCAGCTCGAAAGATCAACACGCCCTGGTCACACTTCTAGGTAGTCCAAGATCCCTTCTGCGGCTTTACGGCCTTCATCGATAGCGGTCACCACTAAGTCAGATCCTCGAACCGCATCGCCACCTGCAAATATCTTGCTGTTGGTGGTTTGGTATTGAAACTCTTGTTTACCGGGAGCCTTGATACGGCCCCACTGATCGAGCTCGACACCGAAAGGTTCTAGCCATTCCATCGTATGAGGTTGGAAACCAAATGCCATAATTACGGCATCAGCCTCAAGAACATGCTCACTGCCTTCGACAGGTTCTGGACGACGACGGCCTGCTTCATCAGGCTCACCCAAAGCGGTTTTCACGAATTTCACACCAACCACATGACCAGCGCTGTTAAGCTCTAAGCCGATAGGTTGTAGGTTGAACTTGAACTTCACCCCCTCTTCACGTGCATTTTTTACCTCACGGCGAGAACCTGGCATGTTGGCTTCATCTCGGCGGTAAGCACACACCACATCTGCCGCATTCTGACGAATAGAGGTTCGAACGCAGTCCATCGCCGTATCACCACCACCAAGCACGACGACTTTCTTACCTTGCATATCGATAAATGGGGTTGGGTTTTCCAGTTCCATGACCTTGTAGGTATTGGAAACAAGGAATGGCAGAGCATCATAAACGCCCGGTGCATCTTCGTTGTCTAAACCCGCACGCATGTTTTTATAGGTGCCGACACCAAGGAAAACAGCGTCGTAGTCATCGACGAGTTGCTGAAGTTGTACATCTTTGCCGACTTCGGTATTCATTTGGAACTCGACGCCCATCTCGCTAAAGATATGGCGACGATTTTCCATGATGCCTTTCTCAAGCTTGAACGATGGAATACCAAACGTCAGTAGGCCACCGATCTCCGGATAGCGGTCAAACACAACGGCTTTTACGCCATTACGAACTAAGATATCAGCCGCCGCTAGACCTGCTGGCCCCGCACCGATGATCGCGACCTTTTTATCAGTCCACTCAACGTGAGACATGTCTGGTTTCCAACCCATCTCGAACGCTTTGTCATTGATGTATTTTTCAATGTTGCCGATGGTTACTGCGCCGAAATCGTCGTTGAGGGTACAAGAGCCTTCACACAAACGGTCTTGAGGACAAACTCGTCCGCAAACCTCAGGCAAGCTGTTGGTTTGGTGAGACAGTTCAGCCGCTTCGATAATGCGCCCTTCATTGGCAAGCTTGAGCCATTGAGGGATGTAGTTGTGGACTGGACACTTCCATTCACAGTAAGGGTTACCACAGTCTAAACAGCGATCAGCTTGCGCCTTGGCTTGCTGTTTAGTGAAAGGTTCGTAGATCTCTACAAACTCAATCTTACGTATCTTGATTGGTTTCTTCGCTGGGTCTACGCGATTCACATCAATAAATTGGTATACATTCTGGCTCATTATTGGCTCCTTCCAATTATTGCGCTTGAACACGAAGTTCAGCAGAGCTGCGGCTTTGGTGACCGAGCAAGGTGTTAAGATCCGCCGTCTTTGGCTTCACTAGGTAGAACTTCGGAATCCATTCATCAAAGTTCGCCAGAATAGCTTCAGCGTGTACTGAGCCAGTCTCTTCTAAGTGTTCTGCAATTAAGCCACGCAGATGTTCTTGGTGGATAAATAGATCAGACAGAGAAAGTGCCTCGACCGACTCGTTATTTACTCGGCCTTGGAAGTCTTCATTCTTATCCATGACATAAGCAAAACCACCTGTCATACCGGCGCCGAAGTTGACGCCAGTTGCGCCAAGAATGGCAACAATACCGCCTGTCATGTATTCACAGGCGTTGTCACCCGCACCTTCAATCACGGCAACCGTGCCTGAGTTACGTACACCAAATCGCTCGCCCGCAGTACCAGCTGCAAATAGCTTGCCTCCGGTTGCGCCATACAGACAGGTGTTGCCTATGATGGTCGCTTCGTTACAAGTAAATGCGGTGCCTTGGTGAGGCTTGATAACCACTTTGCCGCCAGCCATGCCTTTGCCAACATAGTCATTGGCATCGCCTGTTAGGTATAACTCGACGCCGCCTGCGTTCCAAACCGCAAAAGATTGGCCTGCTGTACCATCGAGGTACAACTTAATTGGTGAGCCCGCCATGCCTTGGTTACCGTAGCGTTTCGCGATTTCGCCAGAGATACGAGCGCCAACCGAGCGATCGGTGTTGATTACGTTGTAGTAAAGGCTGGTGGATTGACGTTTCTCAATCGCATCGAGTGCATCATCAAGGATCTGCTGGTTGAGCTGAGCCTTATCAAATGGTGCGTTTGGCTCGGTCCAAAACAGAGGGTGACCTTCTGGAGATACCGGAGCTTCGAGTATTGAAGAGAGATCGAGCTTGTTCTGTTTCGCGGTGAGGCCTTGAACGGCTTCAAGTAAGTCAGTACGACCAATCAGGTCCGTGAGTTTTTCTACGCCGAGTTCTGCAAGGTATTGGCGAACTTCATCGGCTAGGCCTGTAAAGTAGTTCACCACCATGTCTGGCAGGCCTTTGAAGTATTCGCGGCGTAGTGTTTCATCTTGAGTCGCAACACCCGTCGCACAGTTGTTTAGGTGACAAATTCGTAAGAACTTACAACCCATTGCGACCATTGGCGCGGTACCAAAACCAAAGCTTTCTGCACCGAGAATCGCACCTTTAATCACATCAAGGCCAGTTTTTAAACCACCATCGACTTGCAGGCGGATCTTATGACGAAGCCCGTTAGCAACCAGTGCTTGTTGAGTTTCTGCTAAGCCAAGCTCCCAAGGGCAACCTGCGTATTTTACCGAGGTTAGAGGGCTTGCCGCGGTACCGCCATCGTAGCCAGAAATGGTGATCAGATCGGCATAGGCTTTCGCTACACCAGTTGCAATCGTGCCTACACCCGGTTCCGATACTAACTTTACTGAAACCAAGGCTTTAGGGTTCACTTGTTTAAGGTCGAAAATCAGCTGCGCTAGATCCTCGATAGAATAAATATCGTGATGTGGAGGAGGGGAGATCAGTGTCACCCCTTGAACTGAATATCTCAGCTTAGCGATTTCTGCGGTAACTTTATGGCCGGGCAGTTGACCACCTTCTCCAGGCTTCGCACCTTGCGCGACCTTGATCTGCAAAACATCCGCATTGGTTAAGTAATGTGGCGTCACACCAAAACGACCGGAAGCTATCTGCTTGATACGAGAGTTACGGTCAGTACCAAAGCGTCGAGGGTCTTCACCACCTTCACCAGAGTTTGAGTAACCACCCAAGCGGTTCATCGCCATTGCTAATGCTTCATGCGCTTCTGGGCTCAAAGCACCGATCGACATTGCCGCAGAGTCGAAGCGTTTAAACAGATCGCTGTTAGGCTCGACTTGCTCTAGTGGTAGAGGCTGAGCTGCTTTTTTGAGGCTCATTAAGTCGCGTAACATCGCAGCTGGACGAGCATTTACTTGCTTAGCAAAAGAGAGATAATCCGATGTCTCACCTGTTTTTACTGCAGTTTGCAGAGTGCCAACCACATCAGGGTTATAGGCGTGATATTCGCCGCCGTGTACGTATTTGAGTAAACCACCGTGCTCGATTGGCTTACGCTTAGTCCAGGCTTTACGCGATAAGTTATAGATATCTTGTTGGAAATCGCTAAAGCTTGCGCCTTGGATTCGAGTGGTAACTCCGCGGAAACAGAGCTCAACAACATCGGAATGAAGGCCAACGGCTTCGAAAAGCTGTGAACAGCGATAAGAGGCAATGGTTGAAATTCCCATCTTCGACATGATCTTGTACAGACCTTTGTTGATGCCGTTTTGGTAATTTTGCATTGCGGCACGATAATCTTTATCTAAAGAGCCATCATCCAACATTTTACCTAACGCTTCATAAGCGAGGTATGGGTAAACCGCGGTTGCACCGAAGCCAAGCAGCACAGCAAATTGGTGTGGGTCGCGCGCAGTTGCTGTCTCAACAACGATGTTGGCATCACAACGCAGGTTGGTATCAGCAAGCCTTGTTTGCACCGCACCAACCAACATGGCTGCAGGGATCGGTAGTTTTCCTTTCTCTAAACCTTTGTCCGACAGCACAACTAAAACCGCACCTTCGCTGACTTCTTGTTCGGCGCTATCACATACTGCTTTGATTGCTTGTTCTAGATCTTGGTTATTCGGGTCGTAGTGCATGCTGAGAATGACATGACGATAATGTTTTTGACTCAACTGCAGAAGCTGCTGCATGTCTGAGTAAAGCAGTACTGGTGAATCAAACGTGACACGATAGGCGTGACCGTCTGTTTCACAGAACACGTTCATCTCTTTCCCAATACTGGTCGCCAAAGACATCACGTGTTTTTCACGCAATGGATCAATCGGTGGGTTGGTGACTTGTGCAAACTTTTGACGGAAGTAATCAGTGACCAAGCGTTCTTTTGAAGAGAGCACAGCCATTGGCGTGTCGTCGCCCATTGAGCCTACTGCTTCTTGCCCCATATCACCAAGCACACGCAGCACTTGGTCGGACTCTTCGTTGCTCATCGCAAACTGTTTTTGGTAGGTCTTGAGCGTGTCATCGTCAAAGCTGCGCTTACCGACTTGCTCATCGGGCAGATCGGAAAACGGTGTGAGTTTGTGAACGTTCTTTTCCATCCACTCTTTATAAGGATGGCGACCTTTAAGGTCATTGTCGATCTCGTTAGATTGCCATAGCTTGCCGCGGCGAGTATCTATTACCAACAGTTCGCCCGGGCCGACACGCCCTTTCTCTGCCACTTCATCTGGCGCGTAGTTCCAGATACCGACCTCAGATGCCAAGGTGATCAGGTTGTCTTTGGTGATGACATAACGCGCAGGACGCAGGCCATTTCTATCGAGGTTACACGCAGCGTAACGACCATCAGAAAGTACGATACCAGCAGGACCATCCCACGGTTCCATGTGCTTTGAGTTGAAGTCGTAGAATGCACGTAGATCTGGGTCCATATCTGGGTGGTTTTGCCAAGCGGGCGGCACAAGCATGCGCATCGCTCGGAACACATCCATACCACCGGCAAGGAACAGGTCGAGCATGTTATCTAGGCTTGATGAATCTGAGCCTGTCTCATTCACAAAGGGTGCGGCGGTTTGTAAGTCTGGCAGCAACGGCGAAGAGAATTTATAGGCACGAGCCTTAGCCCACTGACGGTTACCTTCAATGGTATTGATCTCACCATTGTGCGCTAAATAGCGGAATGGTTGAGCCAGTGGCCAACGTGGCTGAGTATTGGTTGAGAAACGCTGGTGGAACAGACATATCGCCGATTCCATGCGTAAGTCTGCAAGATCGAGGTAAAATCGCGGAAGATCGGCCGGCATACACAGACCTTTGTAAACCATGACTTGTGTCGAAAGGCTACAAATATAGAAATCTTTGTCTTCGGTGATCTGTTTTTCAATTCTGCGACGAGCGATATAAAGGCGTCGTTCAATATCGCGTTCACGCCAACCCGCGGGGGCCGAGATAAACACTTGCTGAATATTGGGAACTGAATCTTTGGCAATCGGACCTAATACGTCGGTGTTGGTCGGTACTACGCGCCAACCTGCAACCGTTAAGGTCTCTTGAGCGAGCTCTTTATTGACGATGTCTTGCGCGGATTGCGCTTTAATTGGATCTTGGCTGAAGAAAATCATGCCGACAGCGTATTGCTTGCCGAGCTTGAAGTTATTCTCTTCAGCAATAATTCTGAGATAAGAGTCAGGCTTCTGTAGTAATAAGCCACAGCCATCCCCGGTTTTACCATCCGCAGCGATACCACCACGGTGTGTCATGCGATCGAGGGCTGAAATAGCAGTTCTTACCAACTTATGACTAGGTTGGCCTTCCATTTGCGCTATTAAACCAAATCCACAGTTGTCTTTTTCAAGACTAGGATCATATAGAGCCATTGCAATTCTCCCTTTTGCTTCTCTGTCATCCAGACAGTAAATGACTAACTATTCATATACTTGTTGTTTTTTATAAACTGATAGTTTGCTTTAGCCAGTTAAAACGTTATTGGTTGTGTTAACAAAACCGATTGATTTTATTTTCATCAGCTTTACAACGTATAGCTAATTGTGTTTAAGGTCAAGTTCATGGTTAATTATCATGCATAAACGCGATTAGCCACTTAATAATCTAAAATAGTCGATGGATATCAATGAGATATATAAGGTGAATGTTAACGAGATTTAACATATACAACAGGATGATTTTGAAAACGCCAAAGGCCAGATAGAAAAAAGGCTAGCATCGAGTGCTAGCCAAATATAAAAGTTAGGAAGGGTATTGCTTTTCCTCTAGGCTAACGTAATTGACGTTAGCCCGAGAAATATTATGCGGAAAGCATGAGTGAATCAGCTTTCGCTTCTAAGTTTGAGTTACCCATTAAGAAGTCATCAATCGCAATTGCACATTCACGACCTTCATTAATACAACGTACAACTAGAGATTGACCAGTACGCATATCACCAGCAGCGAAAACGCCTTTCTGGTTCGTTGCAAAACCTTCAGAAGCGACGTTACCGCGCTCGTCCAGTTTAATGTCTAGTTGAGCAAGCACGCCGGTTGGCTCCGGGTGTAAGAAGCCCATTGCTAGGAATGCCATGTCACAAGGAATAACACGTTCAGAGTTCGCGACTTCATCAAAGCCTGGACGCTCACCTGGTTTCGCATCTTGCCAAACGATGTCAGCAATACGTAGACCCGTCACTTGACCTTGCTCGTTACCGATGAACTCTTTGGTTAAGATGTTCCAGTGACGTTCACAACCTTCTTCGTGAGAAGTGGTGGTTTTCATGATCATTGGGTATTGAGGCCAAGGCATGTTTGCAGGGCGCTTCTCTGGTGGGATCGGCATGATCTCAACCTGAGTAATGCTCGCTGCCTTATGACGGTTTGATGTGCCCACACAGTCAGAACCAGTATCACCACCACCGATAACCACAACGTGCTTATCTTTAGCGTGAATCTCTTCTGTTTTAAGATCTAGGTTGTTAGCACGGCGGTTGTTTTGACCAAGGAATTCCATGGCAAAGTGAACGCCTTTCAACTCACGACCAGGGATTGGCAAGTCACGTGGAACCGTAGAACCACCCGTTAGCAATACCACATCAAACTCTTGGCGTAGCTGCTGAGCGTTAACATCAACACCGATGTGTTGGTTAACTTTAAACTCAACGCCCGCTTCAGCCATTAGGTTGATCTTACGATCAATCACGTCCATACCCAGTTTGAAGTCTGGGATACCGAAGCGAAGTAGACCACCGACTTTCTCGTCACGTTCAAATACCGTTACCGAGTGACCAGCGCTGTTTAGCTGCTCAGCTGCGGCTAGGCCAGCAGGACCTGAACCGATAACTGCGACAGTTTTACCTGTGCGAGAGCGTGGTGTTTTAGGTTTTGCGTACCCTTCACGGTACGCAGTTTCGACAATCGTTTTCTCGATATTACAGATAGTGATTGGGTCTTGGTTGATACCAAGAACACAGGCACTTTCACAAGGAGCAGGACAAACACGACCGGTAAACTCAGGGAAGTTGTTGGTAGAGCTTAGGATATTCCAAGCCTCTTCCCAGCTGTCACGGTAAACCGCATCATTGAATTCTGGGATGATGTTACCAATCGGACAGCCGTTGTGACAGAAAGGTACGCCACAGTCCATACAACGAGAGGCTTGAGTATTGATCTTTTCACCAAACTCTTCGTTAAGTACGAACTCTTTGTTGTCTTCAATTCGAACTGACGGGTCGAGCTTCTTTGGAAGCTCACGACCGTGTTCTAAAAATCCAGTAGGCTTACCCATTATACTGCCTCCACTTCTTCCGTTTGTGCCTGTTGTGCTTCAGCTTTACGCTTTTCAAGAACCGCTTTGTAGTCGCGTGGCATTACTTTAACTAGCGATGCAACACTTGCTTCAAAGTTGTCTAGGAAAGACTGAGCAACTTCACTTCCTGTGAATTCAACATGCTTCGTTAGCATATCTAGTAGAAGATCTTTATCTTCTTGTTCAATTGGATCTAGGTCTACAAGTTCAGAGTTCAGCTTGGTTTCGAAGTCACCCGCTTTATCCCATACATAAGCCACACCGCCACTCATGCCCGCAGCAAAGTTACGACCTGTTGAGCCAAGGATAATCGCAACACCGCCAGTCATGTATTCACAACCGTGGTCACCAACGCCTTCAACAACAACCTTAGCACCAGAGTTACGAACACAGAAACGTTCGCCAGCCATACCGCGAATGAAAGACTCACCTGAAGTCGCACCGTAGAAACATACGTTACCTACCACGATGTTGTCTTCAGCAACGATAGTCGATTTCGCATCTGGGTACAGTACCAAAGTACCGCCAGACAGACCTTTACCCCAGTAATCGTTCGCGTCGCCTTCTACTTCGAACTTAACGCCTTTCGCAAGGAACGCACCGAAAGATTGGCCAGCACTACCGTGGAACTTAACGTTCATTGGTTGTGGTAAACCTTGGTCTTTGTAAACCTTCGAGATTTCGTTCGACAGCATGGTACCTGCAGAGCGGTCCGTGTTGATGATAGGGAAGCTTGCATTCACGGCTTCGCCTTTCTCAAGAGCTGGAATCGCAGCTTGAATCAACTTGCGGTCTAGAACGTCTTCTAGGTTGTGGTTTTGTTGTGTCTGGTTGTAGATACCATCTTCTTCACGTGCCTGCTCAATGTGCAGTACAGGTGTTAGATCTAGGTTCTTGTACTTCCAGTGGCCGATGTCATCACGAACTTTAAGTTTGTGCGATTGACCAACCATCTCATCGATAGAGCGGAAGCCAAGTTCAGCCATTACTTCACGCAGACCTTCAGCCATGTATTGGAAGAAAGTGACTACGTCTTCTACGCGGCCGTCGAAACGTTCACGCAGAGTCTTGTTCTGTGTAGCGATACCAACAGGACATGTATTCTTGTGACACTTACGCATCATGATACAGCCTTCAACCACTAGAGCTGCTGTTGCTACGCCCCATTCTTCAGCGCCAAGTAACGTTGCTACTGCAAGATCACGTGGTGTTTTCATCTGACCATCAGATTGAACAACGATACGGTTACGTAGGCCGTTTTTCAGTAGTGTTTGGTGCGTTTCCGCTAGACCCAGCTCCCAAGGCAGACCGGTATGACGGATAGAAGACATCGGAGATGCACCCGTACCACCATCAAAACCTGCGATAAGTACCACGTCAGCTTTCGCTTTCGCTACACCCGATGCAATCGTACCTACGCCAGCTTCTGATACTAGCTTCACGTTGACACGACCGTTACGGTTCGCGTTTTTCAGATCGTAGATCAGCTGAGCCAAATCTTCGATTGAGTAGATATCGTGGTGTGGCGGTGGCGAGATAAGACCTACGCCCGGAGTCGAGTGACGCGTTGCGCCGATCCAGTCATCAACCTTATCACCAGGTAGTTGACCACCTTCGCCCGGTTTCGCACCTTGAGCCATCTTGATTTGTAGCTCATCAGCGTTAGATAGGTAGTAAGACGTTACACCAAAGCGACCAGAAGCCACCTGTTTGATTGCTGAACGTTCCCAGTCGCCGTTTTCTTTACGTTCGAAACGTGCTGGATCTTCACCACCTTCACCTGAGTTTGATTTCGCGCCAATGCGGTTCATCGCAACAGCCAGTGTTGAGTGAGCCTCATGCGAGATTGAACCAAAGCTCATTGCGCCGGTTGCGAAACGCTTAAGAATGTTCTCGATTGGTTCTACTTCTGCTAGAGGAATAGAGCCTGCAGGGTTCTTGATGAAGTCCAGTTGGCTACGTAGCGTTGCTGCGTTGTCGCCTTGGTCATCAACTGCTTTTGCGTACTTCTTGAACTGACCGTAATCTTTGTTACGCGTCGATTCTTGAAGTAGAGAAATCGTTTCTGGGTTGAATAAGTGTTTCTCACCACGTTGTTTCCACTGGTAAACACCACCAACATCAAGGATCTGAGCTGGAATTTCACGAGCTGGGTAACCAACACGGTGACGAACCAATACTTCTCGCGCGATATCGTCGATCGTTAGACCTTGGATACGAGAAACAGTACCGGTGAAGTATTTTTCAACCACTGATTTGCTAACACCAAGTGCTTCAAAGATTTGTGCACCGTGGTAAGACTGCAGCGTAGAGATCCCCATCTTAGAGAAGATCTTAAGTAGACCGCCGTTAACACCTTTACGGTAGTTATCGAATAACTCACGTGGGTGTATGTTTGGATCTAGCTTCTTAGTGCGTTGCAGTTCAACAATCGTTTCAATAACTAGGTATGGGTTAACTGCGTTTGCACCATAACCGATAAGCGTTGCAAAGTGGTGTGTCTCACGAGCGTCGCCCGTTTCAACAACGATGTCACACTTAGCACGTAGACCTTTACGGATTAGGTGGTGGTGAACCGCGCCAACCGCCAGCATTGCAGGAATAGCGGCATGGTTAGAGTTAACCGCACGGTCTGTCAGTAGGATGATAGAGTAGCCATCAATCACTGCGTCTTCTGCGTATTGGCAGATACGCTTAAGTGCGCGCTCTAACTTACCTTGGTCGCCATTTGCTTGGAATACGATATCCAGCGTCTTCGCCTGAAGGTGCTCGTTATCGATTGCACGCAGTTTTTCTAACTCAGAGTTAGACAGTACTGGAGACTCAAGTTCTACTTTTTGACAGTGCTCAGGTGTTTCAGCAAGTAAGTTCTGGTCTTTACCTAGGTAAGTGTTCAGAGACATAACCATGCGCTCACGAATCGGGTCGATCGGCGGGTTAGTTACTTGTGCAAACAACTGTTTGAAGTAGTTTGAAAGGTGCTGCGATTGGTGAGAAAGAATCGCTAGCGGCCAGTCAGCACCCATTGCAGAAAGTGGCTCGTAGCCTGTTTTCGCAAGAGGTAGAATGATTTCGTTTACTTCTTCAGAACTCACGCCAAACGATTGTTGTTTGTGTAGTAGTTTCTCTGGAGAAGGTTGGCTAAATTCGTTGCTCGCATCCGGTAGCTTTTTCAGGCTCAGAAGGTTCTCTTCAACCCACTTTTCGTAAGGTTGTGCTTTAGCAATGCTGTCTTTCACTTCTTCATCAGAAATGATGCGGCCTTGCTCAAGGTCAGCAACGAAGATACGACCTGGTTGTAGACGACCACGGTACTCAACGTTTTCAGGTGCAATCTCAACAACACCAGACTCAGACGCCATTACTAGGAAGTCGTCTTTAGTTACTGTGTAGCGAGAAGGACGCAGACCGTTACGGTCAAGTGTTGCACCTACTTGAACACCATCGGTGAAACATACTGATGCTGGGCCATCCCATGGTTCCATTACGTTCGCGTGGTACTGGTAGAACGCACGACGAGTTGGATCCATGTTTTTGTTTTCTTGCCATGCTTCCGGGATCATCATCATCAACGCGTGTGGCAGAGTACGACCTGAAAGAACAAGTAGTTCCAGTGCCATATCGAAGTTTGATGAATCCGAACTACCTTCCTGACAGATAGGAAGCAGCATGTCGATTTCAGCTTGTGTAAACAGATCCGATTCTAGGATTGCTTCACGTGCTTTCATCCAGTTCAGGTTGCCGCGAACCGTATTGATTTCGCCATTGTGCGCGATGTAACGGAAAGGCTGAGCTAGACGCCAACGTGGGAATGTATTGGTAGAGAAGCGAGAGTGTACTAGTGCTAGAGCTGTCACCATGGTTGGGTTTTGCAGATCTAGGAAGTACTGAGGAACTTGTTCAGTTGTTAGCTGACCTTTGTACACCAATGTCTTGTAAGACATAGAGTTGATGTAGAAGTCATCACCGATATTTGAAACGCTTTCTAGGCATACACGAACCGTGTAGTTACGTAGAACATACAGTTTACGCTCAAGCTCTTCTGGTGTGATACCAGGGCCGCCAGAAATAAATACGTGTTCAAATTGAGGTTCAGTGCTTAGTGGGTCAGCACCAATCATTGAATTGTCCGTTGGAAGTTCACGGTAACCGATAACTTCTAACTCAAGGCGTTGTGCATTGCGTTCTAGAATGTCACGACACTGTGCACGTTTGTGTTCATCTTTAGGGAAAAGTACAACACCAACACCATATTTTTCAAAAGATGGCAGCTTAATTCCAAGCTTTACGGCTTCTTCTAGTAAGAATTCGTGCGGCTTCTGTAGCAGGATACCTGCACCATCACCAGAACACGGATCGCAGCCTTGGCCGCCACGGTGTTCCATACGTGCAAGCATATCGAGTGCTTGAGTTACTACATCATGAGATTTGCGATTCTTTAGATGCGCAACAAAACCGATACCACAAGCGTCATGCTCCAATTCAGGAGTATACAGACCCTGTGAGTTCTGCTCTTGATCTACCATAGATACATCCTTCCAGTTAAATCTAGGCGCAACTTATTTGTATAAAGTCAGCCTTGTCCTTTTATATTTATGGGTCTAAACCTGCCTATGCTGGCGGTTTGAATCCTTTCCGTATCTCGCAGGAAAAGTATTGCGAGAAAAACAATCCTTAGTGATACCTGTTTATTTTTAACCACAAACTAGTGGTTTATATAGGTGGGAGTTAGATATCACCGACTTATTAGCAAGTTTTCGTTGTAAGTAAATACTCAAAAATAGCCAATATGTGTAAGTATCCTACAATTTTGTCTAGGCGAATTGCAATGAAAGTTGACCCATGTAGACCATTTTTTTCGTTTTATTTTGAATTTAATGCCTAACAAATGTGCAACATTAGGCAAATAGAGCCGATTTTTTGCATGTTTATTGATATTTGTTAGGTTGCTCGCAAAAAGCCTTGAGTAAACTAATTGGTCGAATTTTGCAGGGATGTAATTTTTTTTCAAAAAAGACTGATATTCATTCTTATTTACTTGAGTGCTTTGAAAATATGCAATTACACGAGTTGGTCAATACTATCGGCCAAGACCTTCAACGCCGTTATGGCGAGAAGGTTCACAAGCTGACGCTTCATGGTGGTTTCAGCTGCCCAAACCGAGACGGGACAATTGGCCGTGGAGGTTGCACGTTTTGTAACGTGGCTTCCTTTGCCGATGAACAAACTCAAATTCAAAGTATTGCTGACCAGCTAAAAGATCGTGCGGGTGAGATTGCTCGTGCCAAGAAGTACCTGGCTTACTTTCAGGCGTACACCAGCACTTATGCTGAGGTGCAAGTGCTCAAGAATATGTATGAAGAGGCGCTAAAAGCACCCGGTGCAGAGATCGTCGGCCTTTGTGTTGGTACGCGACCAGACTGTGTGCCTGATGCGGTGTTGGATCTGTTAGCGGGCTACGTTAAACAAGGCTATGAGATTTGGCTCGAGCTTGGCCTGCAAACCGCCAATGATAAAACCCTCAAGCGAATTAACCGCGGCCACGATTTTGCAGTGTATGAAACGATCACCCAACGCGCACGCGCTTTAGGTATCAAGGTGTGTACTCATCTGATTGTTGGCCTACCAAAAGAAACCAAAGCGGATAACCTTGAAACCTTAGACAAGGTATTAGCCGTTGGCACCGATGGTATTAAGCTGCACGGCCTTCATATAGTAGAGGGCAGTACCATGGCTAAGGCGTGGAAGGCCGGAAAGCTAGAAGCCCCAAGCCTTGAAGAGTACATCGATATCGCGAGTGAGATCATTCAACGCACGCCTGCGGACGTGGTTTATCACCGTGTTTCTTCAGCGGCGAGACGCCCAACCTTACTTTCTCCTTTATGGTGTGAGAACCGCTGGTTAGCGATGACTGAAATAGGTCGTTCGTTGGATAAAACCGGTGCTCAAGGCATCAAAACGGGCTCTGCATTCGAGTACACGTTGCCTGTTTTAAACGCGGCCAATTAATAGAAATGGGTGACTGTAGGTAACAGCAGATAAAACCAATAAATAGTGGTAACATTTCCCTAGCAGATTTTATGGTATAGATTGAGAGTAAATGGAACTGGTAATGACTTGGTTGTGGGACAGGGCGTATGGCTACGGTATTTATATCGTTGTTGTATTGCTGATTGCTCTCATCTGCTGGCATCTCTATTCTCGTTATCAGTCGCATATCGAAACGCTTCTACTTGCTACCCCGTCGCCACTCTACTTTGTTGATGTTCGAAGTGGCGAAATACTCTATGCCAATCGCCAAGCCATGCAGTTGCTTGGTATCCGCCAAATCGGTGTTAATTTTCGCTTTCCTACTGTGGAAAGCGAGAACAGCTTTCGTCACTACTTAACCAACCACATCAACTCTCGAGCCTTCGAGCAGGTCTCCCTGTGGGCGCTTTCTGAATTTGAGTCGTTCAAGATCAACTTGATCGGTCGTAAGATCCATTTTAGAAATAAGCAGGCTTGGATGATTCACGCCTCACCTTATAAAAACACTAACGAAGAACTGTCCCAAGAAGTTCGAGAACTGAATGTTGCTCGTACCGCTTTGGATTCTTTGTCTGAGCTGATCTACGTGAAAGATCAGAAAGGTCAGTTAGTGACGAGTAATCGCTCGTTTAAAAAGTTTTGGCATGGTCGTGCTGAAGAGGGCACCCTGAGTGTTTCTGGTGGAGTATTAAAAGGTCGTGTAAGTGAACGCTCTTGGACTACAGATCAAGATGGAAAAAGCTGCTTGCTTGAAACCTACCAAAGTGTGCTGCTTTCCCAAGATGGAGAAACCATCGGCACGCTCTCTATTAGTCATGATGTGACCGATTGGCATGACATGCAGCAGAAACTGCGTGGCGAGATGGAGAAGCGAAAAGATACCGAAGTGGCACTTGCGCAGCGTGACACCATCTTGCAAAACCTCCTGGAGGCCAGCCCAGACTCGATTGGTATCTTTAATGAAAACATGGTTTATCAAGCGTGTAATAAACCATTTGTGGCTGCGCTGGGTATCTCTGAAGTCAGTGACTTGATCGGTAAACGTTTACAAGATGTGGTGCCACATAGCATCTATACGCGAATATCAGAAACCGATCATCAAGTGCTTCATCAAAGTAAATCACTGCGTTATATCGACAAAGTGGTCTCAAGTGATGGAACATTTACTTGGTATGATGTAGTCAAATCACCGTTTAGAGATCCAGCATCGAGCACTAATGGTGTGTTGATCATGGCGCGTGATATTACAGAGCGTTATCTAGCAGAACAAAAGCTTGAAGAAGCCAACCTTGAACTTGAACGCCTCAGCTTTATGGATAGCCTGACTAAAGTGTCTAACCGACGTCGTTTCGATGAACAGCTCTCTACACTGTGGCATTATCATGTGCGTGAGAAGCTGCCACTGACGATCATGCTATGTGATATCGACTTCTTTAAAGGCTACAACGACTTTTACGGACACCAACAAGGCGATGATGCTTTGATTCAGGTTTCTCAGGCATTTAAGCAGGTGTTGAATCGTTCATCTGATTGTGTGGCTCGTTATGGTGGTGAAGAGTTCGGCTTTATTCTGCCAAATACAACGACCGAAGGTGCTCAGCTGGTGGCGCAGCGTATTCATGATGAAGTCCTAAAATTGGAACTTGCGCATGAGAAGTCGACAGTCTCTGAATTCATCACGGTGAGTATTGGTATTATCTCTTACATTCCTACACCTGATGATGAAATGGAATCGGCTGTTGCCTTGGCTGATAGTGCGTTGTATCAAGCGAAATCAGACGGTCGCAACCGTTCAATGGTGCATCCATACTCAATTCGCTAACGCTATAAAATTGGCAATTTGATTATCCCCGGCTATTTTTGCTTAGTTAGTATTTGTATTGGTTAATTAACCTTCGAAATTACCGCTGAACACTTGCTGCGTGTGATGTAGCTAGCTTACCTCCCATCTTCAAACAGGGTAGAATGTTGCTAGTCTTATCGCATGGAGCGCTAAATGAAACCCATGAAAAATCTTGCCCAGTATTACGTGGATCTACTCGTAAAACTGGGGATTGTCCGCTTTTCTATCTTACTCGCCCTAGCGCTTGTTGCCCTCGCTGTTGTTGTGCAAGTCGGTATCACCCTTGCACTCAAAGGCAATGTTGATGACATCGACATTGTCCGTTCAGTTTTCTTCGGTTTAGTGATCACGCCTTGGGCGGTTTATTTTCTGTCAGTGGTCGTGGACCAGTTGGAAGAATCACGTCAAAGGTTAGCGAAATTGGTCTCTAAACTTGGCGACATGCGTGAGCGAGACCAAGAACTCAACAATAAAATGCAGCTCAATATCGAGAAGCTTAATCAAGAAATTGAAGAGCGTGAAAAAGCGGAAGAAGCGCGCGCAGAAGCAATGCAAGATCTCGAAAACGAGGTGTTCCAGCGCGAGCGTACTCAGCTTGAACTCGCAGAACGTACTGCACTGTTACGCTCGTTTATCGATGCCTCGCCTGACCTTATTTACTACCGTAATGAAGATGGTGTGTTCTCTGGTTGTAACCGTGCGGTTGAAGAGCTCACTGGTAAAACAGAAAAAGAGCTAGTTGGTTTAACTCCTTGGGATGTTTACAGTAAAGAGGTCGCTCAGCAAGTTGTTGAAACCGATAAGAAAGTATTTGCTGACAACCAAGCACTGACTTATGACCAATGGCTTGAATACCCAGATGGCCGCAAGAGTTACTTCGAACTGCGTAAAGTGCCTTTCTACAGCAAAGATGGTCGTCACTTGGGCTTGGTTGGTTTTGGCCGCGATATTACTGAACGTAAAGAGCATCAAGAGTCGTTAGAAAAAGCCAGCCGCGATAAGACCACCTTTATCTCAACTATTAGCCACGAGTTAAGAACGCCGCTCAACGGCATCATTGGCTTGAGCCGCATGCTGCTTGATAGCCAACTGACCACCGAACAGCGCAAGCAGATGCAAACCATCAAGGTGAGCGCGGTGACACTGGGTAATATCTTCAACGATATTATTGATATGGATAAGTTCGACCGCCGTAAGCTTGAACTCTTCCCTACGCCTATTAACTTTGAAGATTTCGTTGTCGAGATCGAAAGTATCTCTGCGTTGATGGCTGAGCAGAAAGGGTTAAGGTTCGATCTAGAAAGATTGTCTGATCTTCCAGCTGCTGTTGAGGTGGATGGTACTCGTCTTAGACAGGTACTGTGGAACCTTGTTAGTAACGCGATGAAGTTCACCAAAGATGGTGGAGTGGTGATGACAGTCAGCGCCGACATTGATGGTGACTTTGCCAACATTACGATGGAAGTGGAAGATACTGGTATTGGTATCCCTGAAAGTGAAATCGAGAAGATCTTCGCGATGTACTATCAGGTGAAATCGGGCACGGACAACTTGCACGCTGTCGGCACGGGTATTGGTCTCGCTGTCTCTCAACAGCTAATTAATATGATGGATGGCCACATTGAAGTCATCAGTGAAGAGGGCTTTGGCAGTACCTTTACGGTTTCGATTCGAGTTCCAGTGAATCACGATACTCAGGCTCTGAT
Organism: Vibrio sp. 10N.286.48.F5; assembly: GCF_041469785.1. Classification (NCBI taxonomy): domain Bacteria; kingdom Pseudomonadati; phylum Pseudomonadota; class Gammaproteobacteria; order Vibrionales; family Vibrionaceae; genus Vibrio; species Vibrio sp. 10N.286.48.F5. The sequence goes on from NZ_JBFRLG010000034.1 coordinate 119,574, forward strand.
CAAAACGCCAAGAAAACAGTCGAATCTTAAGATCTTTATGGTCGAAGACATTGAACTCAATATCACAGTGGCTCGCTCTCTACTTGAAAGCCTTGGCCATGAAGTGACAGTCGTGATGACGGGTAAAGAGGCGCAAATTGCTTTCAATCCTGAAGACTATGATTTGGTGTTGTTGGATATCCAACTGCCAGATATGACGGGTTTCGATATTGCTCAATACTACCGCGAGAAATACAGCCAGCTACCGCCTTTGGTGGCGTTAACTGCGAACGTATTAAACAACAAGCAAGAGTACTTCCAGAAAGGCATGGACGAAGCGATCAGTAAACCTTTGTCGGTTCGAGCTATCCAAGATGTCATCAGTGAACTTATCGAAGATGCACCAGAGGTAATTGAGAAGGTAGCGGGCACCGATAAGGTTGAGAGCATTGATAAAGTCGACGCGAGTAAGCCTGTTCTTTCAGAAATTGATACCACTTTGCTTGATATTGATATGCTAGAGTCTTATGTTGATATTGTTGGACCGAAACCGGTTTTGGATAGCATCGCGATGTTCGAAGATATGATGCCGGAGTATATGGAAATATTGAACTCCAACATGGTCGCGAAAGATAAAGCCAGTATCGTTTCTGAGGCACATAAGATTAAAGGTGCTGCAGGTTCTATTGGTCTGAAACGCATCCAACAAGTTGCCCAGAAAGCTCAATCTCCAGATTTGCCTGCGTGGTGGGAGAACATTTCAGATTGGGTTGATGAGATAAATAACGAATACCAGAATGACATTGAAGTTTTAAAGAGTTGGTTAAATCAAAGGTAGAAGAATAATGAAAAAATTAGCATTCGCCGCATGTGTAGTGGCATTAGCGGGTTGTTCTGCGCCACAAGTAGAATGGCAGCAAGATAATCAAGTCGAAGTATCTGCAGCAACAGTTACCATGAAAAGCAACCTTTGGCACAACAAGATGCCAACGATTGGCGAGACTCAAGATAAGACCCTACATGGTGCTATCTACCTAGAGTCAGACTCACAACTGCCAGCAACGCTTGCGGTTGAAAGTGTTACGGTTAAACAGGGTGCAGACACCTTGTTGGTAACGGCTGACGATCTTGATTTAAGAACACACAGTGAAACTCAATGGGAAGTCGCGTTTGTATGGCAGCTAGAAATCGACAGTGACAAGCCTGTTGATGTGGCGGTGGAACTTAAAGATGGCGAAACCGTGAAGTGGTTAGTAGAGAAAGACGTTAAGGTGGATACGGTTTACTAAAATCTTATCCAATTAAGAACAATAAAAAAGGGAGAATGCGTTGGCATTCTCCCTTTTTAATAACTATTGATGACGCTTCTAGTGTTCAAAACACTTACTGGTGAGTAGTGCTAAATGGTAAGAGGCGCGAATCGAATTAGTCTTCTAGGTCACCACAAAAGCGGTAGCCTTCACCGTGAATCGTTGCGATGATTTCTGGCGTACCAGAAACAGATTCAAAGTGCTTACGAATACGACGGATTGTTACGTCTACAGTACGATCGTGTGGCTTAAGCTCACGGCCAGTCATCTTCTTAAGAAGGTCAGCACGTGTTTGGATCTTACCTGGGTTCTCACAGAAGTGAAGTAGAGCACGGAACTCTGAACGAGGTAGCTTGTAGCCTTCGCCATCTGGGCTAACCAGAGAACGACTGTTGATATCTAGTACCCAACCGTTGAACTCATACTTCTCAACGCTACGCTTCTCTTCTTGAACAGAGCTTGTGCTCATTGAACGGTTCAGAAGGTTGCGTGCACGGATAGTCAGTTCACGAGGGTTGAAAGGCTTAGTGATGTAGTCATCAGCGCCGATCTCTAGGCCAAGGATCTTATCAACTTCATTATCACGACCAGTTAAGAACATAAGTGCTACGTTTGCTTGCTCACGTAGTTCACGCGCAAGTAGTAGGCCATTCTTACCTGGAAGGTTGATGTCCATAATTACAAGGTTAACTTGGTTGTCAGATAGCACTTGGTGCATCTCTTCACCGTCGCTAGCCTCAAAAACAGCATATCCCTCTGCTTCAAAAATACTCTTTAGAGTGTTACGAGTTACTTGCTCATCTTCAACGATAAGAATCTGCGGGGTTTGCATTTGGCGGTACCTAAATTTGTGACGAAACTGTGCTAATAGAATAAATTCTAGGCAAAAACATAACATACAGGTAATGTATTTTTGATGATAACTTAAAGTTTTCAAAAAAACACTTACTTCCAGCTATCTGCCTTCCTTGAAGTATTGCCCAATAACGTAGATCCAGTACGCCTTTCAATCATTCTTTTAGTGATTGGAGTGGATTCTATAATGTTAACAGCATGCTAACAACGCGAGAATGTTAATTCCATTCACTTTGTTGATTTACATCAATTGCCGTATCGCAACAAACTTTAATAGTATGGCTACAACTTAACCAATGTTATGGTGACTATTTAGCACCAAAACAAGAATGATTATTCGAGATGCTTCGCACATCTTGCCTGCTAAAGACCGGATTATGAACCAAGGAAGCTGAAAGCTGTCTTAAGAGTCTAGTAGATAAATATGCTCAATCAACTTTTATTGAGTAATAAATTGAGCATAGAACAATGAAAACAAAGGATTAATTTTAATAACATATAAAAGCATAGAGGCTAGCCTGACATAACCGGTAACGCCTTACTCACGGAGGATATATGCACGATATAACACCCGACTTGTGTGATGAGTTTGAAAGCGAAGTCACCCTACTGAACATGCCATTGCAGAACTTCGGCCAACGTGGTGCGTTCTTTGGAAAAATTGTAACAGTTCGTTGTTATCACGATAATTCCAAGGTTCGCGAGGTTTTAGAGACCGACGGCTGTGGCAAAGTGCTTGTCGTTGACGGAAATGGCTCATGCCAGAAGGCGCTGCTTGGCGATCAACTCGCTATTCTCGCGATAGAAAACGGTTGGGAAGGCGTGATTGTAAACGGTGCGGTGCGTGATGTAGGCATGATGTCGCAAATGGACCTTGGCGTTCAGGCGTTAGGTGCATCGCCATTCAAAACAGAGAAACGCGGTGTCGGCCAAGTGAATGTGACACTCTCTATACATAATCAACTGATTCAGCCTGGTGACTATATTTATGCCGATTGGAATGGCGTGTTAATTTCATCTGAGCTGTTAATTGAATCGTAACTGACTCAAATTGAATGCCGTTGATAGATTAGAACGGGGAATGGTTTGTGATGTACTAAAAGTTTGGATCTCAATCCGCACTAATCTGTTAATAAAGAACAAGCTAAAGAGACTAAAAGCGAAACCCTAGTCCCACTTCAACACCTTGCTGCCACTCTTCATAATCAAGGGTGGCATGCAAATCTAGGTTATCTGTTAGTTGCACTCGGCTGGAAACCTCTGCGGCTACCGATTTCTCATTGTCTTCGGTCTCGTCTTTATAGGTGTGTAGAGAACTGTTAAAAGAGACTCTTTCTGAGAACTGATAACTGACACCACTCAAGAATCCACTTTCCTGTTTCAGTGCCGCACTATTGATACGTGTACCGACGTAAAGATCCACATCTGAAAACAAGCTATAAGAGTAGCCACTGTCTATCTTCCAAGTATCGAAGCTTTCACTCGACGCGTTTTGTGTGGAGATAAAGAATTTATGAGAAGAACTATCGATCTGGCTGGGTAGTAGAGGCAAGCTATTCGCTGAACAAACAACAGGCATAGCAAAAGCCAAAAGAATAAGTAATCTCTTCATTTCCCACTCCTGATGTCATTATTATTGTTCTTCGAACGTTATCGTTCAATTAAAGCACAGAACTTGTACGTTCGCTGCACAATCGATATAGCATTTTGTTATGACTATATATGCAATTGATCACTCTTGCCTGTTCAATGAGTAAATCCTGTATCTTAAGTGAAGGTTTATGCAGGGTGTTTTATCCCTTAAATGACGGTTTGCTCTGAAAAACGGTGCGAATGTAAAAAAAACGCAACTTTTCATTGACGTCCAGTGGTAAAAATTGATACACGTAGAGTAAAGCACAAGCAGAGAATTTGATATGCAGCACGTAAGCCACCTAGTAATGACCACAACCATTATTATTACCGACATTAACATTGTTGGGGCAGGCTGCTAAGTAACGGATTTTAAAAAAAAGGCCTGTATCCAACAAGATACAGGCCTTTTTTTGTACCATTTTTATGACTTATGGAGAAAGGGATGCGCGTTTTAAAGTTTGGAGGTTCATCATTAGCTGATGCAGATCGTTTTTTACGAGCGGCTGATATCATCGCTAATAATGCCCAGCAAGAAGAGCTAGCCGTTGTACTATCGGCTCCAGGAAAAACAACCAATAAGTTGGTCGCTGTTATTGAAGCTGCACTGAAAAATGGTGAAGCTGACGCACAGATTACAGAGATCGAATCTTCATTTAACACACTGTTTGCAGAGATCAAAGCGGTCGTGCCTTCTATCGATGGTGCCGCGTTTCAAGAGCAGGTGGATACCTCTCTTGCTCAGCTAAAGCAGTTCGTGAATGGCATCAACCTACTTGGTATGTGCCCGAACCACGTTAATGCTCGCATCATCAGTAAAGGTGAGCGAATCTCTATCCAGTTAATGAAAGCGGTACTGGAAGCGAAAGGCCAACCAGCAAGCCTGATTGACCCTGTCCAATACCTATACGCTAAAGGCGATCACCTTGAAGCTATGGTCGATGTGGATGTCTCTACTCAGAACTTCCAACAATCTCCACTTCCTAAAGGTCACGTTAACATCATGCCTGGCTTTACTGCGGGTAATGAAAAAGGTGAGCTAGTCACACTAGGTCGTAATGGTTCTGACTACTCAGCGGCTGTGTTAGCGGCGTGTCTACGTGCTGATTGCTGTGAAATCTGGACTGATGTCGATGGCGTTTACAACTGTGACCCACGCTTAGTTGATGATGCTCGTCTGCTCAAGTCTCTTAGCTACCAAGAGGCGATGGAGCTTTCTTACTTTGGTGCTTCGGTTCTACACCCGAAAACCATTGCTCCTATTGCGCAATTCCACATTCCTTGTCTGATCAAAAACAGCTTCAACCCACAGGGTGCAGGTACTTTGATCGGCCAAGACACTGGCGAAGATAACCTAGCAATCAAAGGCATCACTACGCTAAGTGACCTAACGATGGTTAACGTATCAGGCCCAGGTATGAAGGGCATGGTAGGCATGGCGAGTCGTGTATTCGGCGCGATGTCTTCTGCAGGCGTTTCTATCGTCCTTATTACTCAATCCTCTTCTGAGTACAGCATCAGCTTCTGTATTGAATCGGCTGACAAAGTGAAAGCGAAGCAAGTGCTATCAGATGCGTTTGAACTTGAGCTGAAAGATGGCCTATTAGAGCCTGTTGAGTTCATGGACGATGTCGCGATTGTTACGCTAGTGGGTGACGGTATGCGCACTTCACGTGGCGTGGCGTCTCAATTCTTCTCTTCTTTAGCTGAAGTGAACGTCAACATCGTTGCTATCGCGCAAGGTTCTTCTGAACGCGCGATCTCTGCGGTTATCCCTGAAGACAAAATCTCTGAAGCGATCAAAGCGTGTCACGAGAACCTATTTAACTCTAAGCACTTCCTTGACGTATTCGTTGTTGGTGTTGGTGGTGTTGGTGGTGAGCTTGTTGACCAGATCCAACGTCAACAAGGCAAACTGGCTGAAAAAGGCATCGTGATTCGCGTATGTGGTTTAGCAAACAGCAAAGGCTTATTGCTAGATAGCGATGGTCTACCGCTAGAGCAGTGGCGTGACCGTATGTCGAGTGCGACTGAAGAGTTCAGCCTAGCGCGTTTAGCGGCTTTGGTTCAACGTAACCACATCATCAACCCAGTATTGGTTGATTGTACGTCTAGCGAAGGTATTGCGGCGCAGTACGCTGATTTCCTAGCGGCTGGTTTCCACGTAGTAACACCAAACAAGAAAGCAAACACAGCAAGCATGGCTTACTACCATCAGCTTCGTGAAGTTGCACGCAACTCACGTCGTAAGCTGATGTACGAGACAACAGTAGGTGCAGGTCTACCGGTCATCGAAAACCTACAGAACCTTATCTCTGCAGGTGATGAACTTGAGAAGTTCAACGGCATTCTTTCAGGTTCACTGTCTTACATCTTCGGCAAGCTTGATGAAGGTATGACACTGAGCCAGGCAACCAATATTGCAAAAGATAACGGCTTCACTGAACCGGATCCTCGAGATGATCTATCTGGTATGGATGTGGCGCGTAAGTTGCTTATTCTTGCTCGTGAAGCAGGCATGGCGCTTGAACTTGAAGATGTTGAAGTAGACCAAGCTCTGCCACCGGGTTTTGATGATTCAGGTACGGTTGAAGAGTTCATGGCTCGCCTACCAGAAGCGGATGCTTACTTCAAAGAGCAGTCAGCTATCGCAGCAGAAGAAGGTAAAGTACTTCGTTATGTGGGTGAAATCGCTGAAGGTAAGTGTAAGGTTCGTATCGCTGCTGTTGATGGCGACGACCCAATGTTCAAGATTAAAGATGGCGAGAACGCATTAGCATTCTACAGCCGTTACTACCAACCAATCCCTCTAGTACTGCGTGGCTACGGCGCGGGTACTGAAGTAACAGCTGCTGGCGTATTCTCTGATGTGATGCGTACTCTTGGTTGGAAATTAGGAGTTTAAGAATGAGTTCAAGTGATATGGATGTTGTCGTTTATGCTCCTGCATCAATCGGTAATGTCAGTGTAGGGTTTGATGTGCTGGGGGCCGCTGTGTCTCCAGTGGATGGCACGCTGCTAGGTGACCGAGTTATGGTTAAAGCCGGTGATGAACCATTCTCACTTAAAACTGCAGGCAGCTTTGTTTCTAAGCTGCCAACTGAAGCAAAAGAAAACATCGTTTACGACTGCTGGGTGGTGTTCTCGAGAGAGCTTGATAAAAAAGGCGTTACGCTAAAGCCTTTAGAAATGACACTAGAAAAGAACATGCCTATCGGTTCAGGTTTGGGTTCTAGTGCATGTTCAATCGTCGCGGCACTGGATGCGCTAAACCGTTTTCACGGTCAGCCCCTGAATGAAACTGAACTGCTTGCTCTGATGGGTGAAATGGAAGGCAAGATTTCAGGTGGTATCCACTACGATAACGTTGCGCCATGTTACCTTGGTGGTGTGCAGCTCATGCTTGAAGAGCTAGGCATCATCAGCCAAGAAGTACCGTGTTTTGACGACTGGTACTGGGTAATGGCTTATCCGGGTATTAAGGTTTCAACGGCTGAAGCGAGAGAGATCCTACCATCTCAATATCGTCGTCAGGATATTATTGCTCATGGTCGTCACTTAGCGGGCTTTATCCACGCGTGTCATTCAGGTCAACCTGAACTGGCGGCGAAGATGATCAAAGACGTGATCGCTGAACCATATCGTGAGAAACTGCTTCCAGGGTTTGCTGATGCTCGTAAATACGCGCTGTCAGCTGGGGCACTGGCTACTGGTATTTCTGGTAGTGGTCCAACTCTATTTAGCATTTGCAAAGAACAAGATGTCGCCGAGCGTGTTGCACGCTGGTTAGAACAAAATTACGTACAAAATGAAGAAGGATTCGTTCACGTTTGTCGCCTAGATAAGCAGGGTTCGATCGTTACAGGAAGTGAGTTATGAAACTGTACAACATCAAAGAAAATGATGAACAAGTCTCTTTTGGCCAAGCCGTTCGTCAAGGCTTAGGCCGTAATCAAGGTCTATTTTTCCCATCTGAACTGCCAAAGTTTGATGATATCGATGCGCTGCTAGCAGAGGACTTTGTCCCTCGTAGCTCAAAGATTCTGTCAGCATTGATTGGTGATGAATTACCAAAAGAACAGATCGACCAAATGGTGGATGCAGCGTTCCAATTCCCTGCACCAATCAACCAAGTAAAAGACGGCGTTTACGCGCTTGAGCTTTTCCACGGTCCAACACTGGCGTTTAAAGATTTCGGTGGCCGCTTTATGGCTCAATCTTTAGCAGCTGTTTCTGATGGTGGTCAAATCACTATCTTAACGGCAACATCAGGTGATACTGGTGCGGCGGTTGCGCATGCTTTCTACGGCATGGAAGACATCAATGTTGTGATTCTTTACCCGAAAGGCAAGATCAGCCCACTGCAAGAGAAGCTGTTCTGTACGCTTGGCAAGAACATCCACACTGTGGCGATTGATGGTGACTTTGATGCGTGTCAGGCTCTAGTTAAAGACTCATTTGATGACGCTGAACTGCGTAAAGAGATCGGTCTTAATTCGGCAAACTCGATCAACATCAGCCGTTTAATGGCTCAGATCTGTTACTACTTTGAGGCGGCTTCTCAGCTGACTAAAGAGCAACGTGAAAACCTCGTTATCTCTGTACCAAGTGGTAACTTTGGTAACCTAACTGCTGGTCTATTGGCTAAAGCGCTAGGTCTACCTGTTAAGCGTTTTATCGCAGCAACTAACGAAAATGACACTGTTCCTCGTTACCTAGAAACAGGTCAATGGGATCCAAAACCGACTGTTGCGACAACATCGAACGCGATGGACGTAAGCCAACCAAACAACTGGCCTCGTATCGAAGAGCTTTGCCAACTGAAAGGTTGGGGCTTAGATACACTAGGCAAAGGTAAAGTATCTGACGAGCAGAGCGCTGAGTCAGTTCGCGACCTAAAAGCACAAGGTTACCTATGTGAACCACATGGTGCGATTGCTTACCGTCTACTGGAAGAGCAACTGCAAGAGAACGAAACTGGCTTGTTCCTGTGTACAGCACACCCAGCGAAATTCAAAGAAGTGGTTGATGACATCCTAGGTTCTGATATCGAACTGCCTGGCCCGCTAGCAAAACACGCGGCGATGGAATTGTTGTCTGAAGATCTTGATAACGATTTTGAAGCGCTAAAAGCTGTGCTTCGTCGAGTTCAACCGTAACGTCCATTTGTTTTTCGAACAAATAAAAACGGCGCTCAATGAGCGCCGTTTTTGTATTCTAATTTAAGCTCTAAAAATTATAGAGACTCAGTGAACGTACGTGCGATAACGTCACGTTGCTGTTCAGTTGTTAGAGAGTTGAAACGTACAGCGTAACCCGATACACGGATAGTTAGCTGTGGGTAGTTCTCTGGGTGAGCAACTGCGTCTTCTAGCGTTTCACGCTTAAGAACGTTAACGTTTAGGTGTTGACCACCTTCGATGCGTGGTGCTGCTTCGATTGCAACTTCACGGCTTTCGTACTCGCCTAGGTCTGCAGCTGAGATAACTTGGTCAGCTTCGAAACCTGCAGTAGCAACAACACAACGAGCTTCATTCTTCTCGCTATCTAGTAGCCAGATTGAGTTTAGTAGGTCATCGTTTGCTGCTTTAGTAATTTGAATACCTTGGATCATAACTATCTCCTAGTCCACTGAATGTGGTTTGATTATGGTGTTAACTTTCGATTTTTATTGAGCTGGGTAATATATACCTAATATTAGTAAGGTTAACATTGATTTAAGTCAAAAAACAACCAAAAACCATATTTTTACAAAGGTGATTATATTGAGGTA
>NZ_JBFRLG010000035.1:0-259 GCF_041469785.1 Vibrio sp. 10N.286.48.F5
TTTTCCGGATTGGTATAACATGAAGAGCAGGGGCTCAGTGTCTTTACAGCACCCATATAACCTATAAGCAAAACACTTTTCTTCAAATGTAAAAAAGCCCTGCTATTTCTAGCAGGGCTTCTCTAATAAGTGGCGGAGTGGACGGGACTCGAACCCGCGACCCCCGGCGTGACAGGCCGGTATTCTAACCAACTGAACTACCACTCCGCAGTGGAATACTTGTCGTCGCTGACAAGTGTTCAAATTTAAAGCCTGGCGA
>NZ_JBFRLG010000035.1:1161-4163 GCF_041469785.1 Vibrio sp. 10N.286.48.F5
TCTCTTCAAACTCATTCAAGGTCTGGTCTTTCTTTGAGTCCACAAAACCCCTTGGGTGTTGTATGGTTAAGCCTCACGGGCAATTAGTACAGGTTAGCTCAATGCCTCGCAGCACTTACACACCCTGCCTATCAACGTCGTAGTCTACGACAACCCTTTAGGACACTTATAGTGCCAGGGAAAACTCATCTCAAGGCTCGCTTCCCGCTTAGATGCTTTCAGCGGTTATCGATTCCGAACTTAGCTACCGGGCAATGCCATTGGCATGACAACCCGAACACCAGAGGTTCGTCCACTCCGGTCCTCTCGTACTAGGAGCAGCCCCTTTCAATTTTCCAACGCCCACGGCAGATAGGGACCGAACTGTCTCACGACGTTCTAAACCCAGCTCGCGTACCACTTTAAATGGCGAACAGCCATACCCTTGGGACCGACTTCAGCCCCAGGATGTGATGAGCCGACATCGAGGTGCCAAACACCGCCGTCGATATGAACTCTTGGGCGGTATCAGCCTGTTATCCCCGGAGTACCTTTTATCCGTTGAGCGATGGCCCTTCCATTCAGAACCACCGGATCACTATGACCTGCTTTCGCACCTGCTCGAATTGTCATTCTCGCAGTCAAGCGGGCTTATGCCATTGCACTAACCACACGATGTCCAACCGTGTTTAGCCCACCTTCGTGCTCCTCCGTTACTCTTTGGGAGGAGACCGCCCCAGTCAAACTACCCACCAGGCACTGTCCGTAATCCCGATTCAGGGACCAACGTTAGAACATCAAAACTACAAGGGTGGTATTTCAAGGACGACTCCACCACATCTAGCGACGCGGTTTCATAGTCTCCCACCTATCCTACACATGTAGGTTCAATGTTCAGTGCCAAGCTGTAGTAAAGGTTCACGGGGTCTTTCCGTCTAGCCGCGGGTACACTGCATCTTCACAGCGATTTCAATTTCACTGAGTCTCGGGTGGAGACAGCGTGGCCATCATTACGCCATTCGTGCAGGTCGGAACTTACCCGACAAGGAATTTCGCTACCTTAGGACCGTTATAGTTACGGCCGCCGTTTACCGGGGCTTCGATCAAGAGCTTCGACCGAAGTCTAACCCCATCAATTAACCTTCCGGCACCGGGCAGGCGTCACACCGTATACGTCATCTTACGATTTTGCACAGTGCTGTGTTTTTAATAAACAGTTGCAGCCACCTGGTATCTGCGACTCTCGTCTGCTCCATCCGCAAGGGACTTCACTGATAAGAGCGTACCTTCTCCCGAAGTTACGGTACCATTTTGCCTAGTTCCTTCACCCGAGTTCTCTCAAGCGCCTTGGTATTCTCTACCCGACCACCTGTGTCGGTTTGGGGTACGATTCCTTACAATCTGAAGCTTAGAGGCTTTTCCTGGAAGCATGGCATCAATGACTTCACTACCGTAGTAGCTCGACATCGTATCTCAGCGTTAGTAGCGGTCCGGATTTACCTAAACCACCCGCCTACGTACTTGAACCTGGACAACCGTCGCCAGGCCCACCTAGCCTTCTCCGTCCCCCCATCGCAATTGTAAGAAGTACGGGAATATTAACCCGTTTCCCATCGACTACGCCTTTCGGCCTCGCCTTAGGAGTCGACTTACCCTGCCCCGATTAACGTTGGACAGGAACCCTTGGTCTTCCGGCGAGGGAGTTTTTCACTCCCTTTATCGTTACTCATGTCAGCATTCGCACTTCTGATACCTCCAGCAGCCCTTACAGACCACCTTCAACGGCTTACAGAACGCTCCCCTACCCCACATACCCTAAGGTACGTAGCCGCAGCTTCGGTGTATAGCTTAGCCCCGTTACATCTTCCGCGCAGGCCGACTCGACCAGTGAGCTATTACGCTTTCTTTAAATGATGGCTGCTTCTAAGCCAACATCCTGGCTGTCTGAGCCTTCCCACATCGTTTCCCACTTAGCTATACTTTGGGACCTTAGCTGGCGGTCTGGGTTGTTTCCCTCTCCACGACGGACGTTAGCACCCGCCGTGTGTCTCCCGGATAGTACTTACTGGTATTCGGAGTTTGCAAAGGGTTGGTAAGTCGGGATGACCCCCTAGCCTTAACAGTGCTCTACCCCCAGTAGTATTCGTCCGAGGCGCTACCTAAATAGCTTTCGGGGAGAACCAGCTATCTCCAGGTTTGATTGGCCTTTCACCCCTAGCCACAAGTCATCCGCTAATTTTTCAACATTAGTCGGTTCGGTCCTCCAGTTGATGTTACTCAACCTTCAACCTGCCCATGGCTAGATCACCTGGTTTCGGGTCTAATCCTAGCAACTGTACGCCCAGTTAAGACTCGGTTTCCCTACGGCTCCCCTAAACGGTTAACCTTGCTACTAAAATTAAGTCGCTGACCCATTATACAAAAGGTACGCAGTCACACCACGAAGGTGCTCCTACTGCTTGTACGTACACGGTTTCAGGTTCTATTTCACTCCCCTCACAGGGGTTCTTTTCGCCTTTCCCTCACGGTACTGGTTCACTATCGGTCAGTCAGTAGTATTTAGCCTTGGAGGATGGTCCCCCCATATTCAGACAGGATATCACGTGTCCCGCCCTACTCGTTTTCACTGATTATGATGTGTCGGTTACGGGGCTATCACCCTTTACTGCGAGACTTTCCAGACTCTTCACCTGCATCATTAAAAGCTTAAGGGCTAATCCAATTTCGCTCGCCGCTACTTTCGGAATCTCGGTTGATTTCTCTTCCTCGGGGTACTTAGATGTTTCAGTTCCCCCGGTTTGCCTCCTGTTGCTATGTATTCACAACAGGATACTTACTTATGTAAGTGGGTTTCCCCATTCAGGAATCCCAGACTCAAAAGGTTATTACTACCTAATCTGGGCTTATCGCAAGTTATTACGCCTTTCATCGCCTCTGACTGCCAAGGCATCCACCGTGTACGCTTAGTCACTTAACCATACAACCCGAAAGGGTTTCTATTTGCTTTCACTTTAAAAAGTGAA
>NZ_JBFRLG010000036.1:0-69619 GCF_041469785.1 Vibrio sp. 10N.286.48.F5
CCAATTAGGAAACAAAGCCACTTTATGTTCGTTATATTCAGTCAATCTGATAGTAAAAGTGACGCGATTAATCGTATTTTAACTTTATTGTTCAAGGGCGAATTATATTGAACTGGATAAAGAGAATCATTAACGTGATGATTAACTCGCTAAGAAAAATTCCAACTATTATAAATGGTGAATTTTTACTTTCGGAAGCAGACGATATCTTAATATCCCTTGTTGATGAGGAAGGGAATTTGTAGATAAAGCCCCACGCGATTGACACGTGGGGCTCGGTGTTTCAGCTCAGCGTTGAGCGATTAACTCAGATTACCGTCAATATCCAACTGCTTAAGATGAGCCTTTCTTAATATTGCGGCTTTCTGACTGTACGTTTCGGTACATTTTGGAAAGCTGCTTATTGTTAGCGCGTTGCTCTGCAAGAGAAGCGCCGTTTCTTGCTTGCTCTCTCAGTAGCTTTTGATAGTTAGTAAATCGTCTTTCAGACAGTTCACCACTCTCAATGGCAGCCCTTATCTTGCATCCCGGCTCTGATTCATGATGACAATCAGAGAAGCGGCAGTGCATTGCTAACTCTTCGACGTCTGAAAAAGTTTCACTCACGCCTTCAGCGCAGTCTGCAAGTTGTAGCTCTCGCATTCCTGGAGTGTCGAGAAGCAAGCCACCTGATGCGAGCAAGTGGAGTGATCGTGATGTGGTTGTATGACGACCTTTACTGTCGTCTTCACGAATACCACCAGTTGCCTGCGATGCTTCACCTAGCAATGAGTTAACCAAAGTCGACTTACCCACACCAGAAGAGCCCATTAGCGCGACGGTCTTGCCGATTTTACACCAAGGTGAAAGTACTTGGGTTGAGTCTTGATCTAGGCTGTTGACCGCTTCGATCATCAGCATTGGGTCTAGGCTTTGTACTTGCTGTACTTTGTCTTGGTAGTCGTCACACAAGTCTTTCTTGGTGAGTACGATAACGGCTTCAACTTGCGCTTCATTAGCGAGAGCGAGATAACGCTCGATGCGGCTTAGGTTAAAGTCGTTATTTAACGACACCACGATAAAAACCGTGTCGATATTGGCTGAAATATATTGTTCAGCTACGCGACTGCCAGCAGCTTTACGGCGGAAGAGCGATTGACGGTCTAGTAAGCGGTCGAATTGCAGATCAGAGTTCAAAATCACCCAGTCGCCAACGGTCATTGCCGGTTGGTTTTGGTGGATGGGTAGAACAATTTCACCTTGCTCTGACGCTAATGTATAGCCACTACGGTGATGTGCGACGATACGAGCAATGACGGAGTGGTCATAGTCTTCGAGTGTCAGTTGTTGTTGGAATACAGGTTGCCATCCAAGTTGTTGAAGTGACATTGGATGAGAAAATGCGTTTTGTGAATTCATGTCTATTTACCCAGACGTGCGAGCTTTCTTTTCTTATGAGAGCATTAACGTCTTGTAAGATCTCAGGTTGTTGATGAGATCGAAAAGCGTTAGTCATATCAAAAAGCGTCGAGACGTCAAAAATGTTTTGTGCTTGGGTCGAATTCAAATAGATAGGACCCCGGATTTAGTCATGCGTTGTTGGGCATGCAGGTATTGATCACTTATGATCAACAGTAAACCGGGTAAAAGTGTGCGGTCGTCAATGGATGACGATAAGTTGGTAGATCGGTGTTTAAGTTTGATTAACCAAACAAATTAACGCGTTACTTTTACTGCCAGTTTTAGTGTGTTCATTACAATCATCTTCTATTCTCCTTGGTTTATTGATGTGTTCAGGCTTTGAATAAAAAGCGCGCTCAGTTTAACAAAAAGCCACGATGGCGAGAAGTCATCGTGGCTTAATTTATTTCATTGATTATGAATCCGATTAGTGATGATCGTGATTCATCTTTTTCATGCCGCTCATTACTTTCTTAACCGGCGCGTCAAAGGTTTGCGTTTCACCGTTAGCGAAAGTCAGAGTCATTTCGATCTGCTCACCTTCTTTTAGACCATCTTTTAGGTCGAACAACATGATGTGTAGGCTACCTGGCTTTAGTACCGCTTCACCATTTGCAGGGATTGTGATTTGTTGAACTTGGCGCATCTTCATTACGTCGCCGTCAACGATAACATCATGAAGTTCTACCTTTCCTGCTGCTGGCGTTGTCGCAGAAACAATAGCGCGATCTTTATCGCTGTGGTTCATCAGAGTCGTGAATACCGCGCTGTTCACTGCTGAAGGCGGTGTTGCACGAGCGTACGCGTCATGAACCATAATGTCGCTATTAGCGTGAGCAAGGGGAGTGAGCAATAAGCCTGCTAGAGCAAGTGCTTTTAACTTCATGTTGTTGTCCTTAATTTTTATGTTTTGGTCTGGGACCTGACTTTTTTGTTCGAACTTTATTGGTTAAGTTCTTTATTTTTACGTTTTACTGCGTCAATTGGTTGATGGCCTCAACAATCGGCGCTGGCGTTAACGTATGCGGCACTTTGGTAATCAAGGTACCGTCGGGCTTTAAAAAATAAAAATATGAGCTGTGGTCAAGGGTGTATTCCAACTCTGAACCTTCCAGCTTGGTCTTTCTGAAAATAACACCGTAGTTGTGTGCAAGCGTGGTTGTCACATCCAAAGGACCACTTAATCCTTCCATCATTGGGTGGAAGTATTGTGCGTATTCGTATGAGGCCTCTGCTGCATCACGCTCAGGGTCGAGAGAGACAAACATCGGGCGAATCTTGGCTTTTGCTTCATCAGAGACTTGGTTAAGTGCTCCGGCCAACATAGCCAAAGAAGTGGGGCACACATCTGGGCAGCGTGTGAAACCGAAGTAAACGATACGAATTCTGTCATCGGTTTGGTCAAAGATTTCCGTTGGTTGGTTGTCTTTGCCGAAAAGAGTCGTTGCGGAGAACTCTTGTTTTGCAGTGTGTTGTTCTTGAACTTCGTTTTGCCCATCAAGATAGCTTTTGACACCAAAGCCAAGTACAAAAGCGACAACCAATGCTAACGACCAATTTCTACTCATCTTGCCATCCTTATTGCAGGTTTTACGGTTTCAACACCATCGGTGAGCTCACCAAGCCAAGTCATGTGATCCATGGTACACACGGGTAAAATGACATCACCTTCATAGATGTTGTTACCAGTATTTTTTAATTGGAAACGTGCTGAGCCCATTTCCATCTCTAAACCGGTCAGCGATAGCATCAAGGTTTCAGAGGCCGCGCCTTCCCACACCACTTTGATTTTTGTTGGGACTAGAGGTTGAGCTGTTTCATGCTCAAGGGTCATAGCAACGCTGTCTTGCTCACACCATGTTGTTGAAAGCATGCAGTAGTCATCTAAGTTGACGTCAGGAGAGTGGCTCTCTACTACCGATTTAAATTGCTCAACTGCCTGTGGTCCATAAAAGCCAGCGACCAGCGCAATACCGAGCGCAGCAACCTTTAATGCTGGGTGCATGTCGTGTTCTCATTTGATTTTATAAGAACGGCGATGGTATCACACCACTCAATACGTGCTTGTATCAAAAAGCAATTTTGTGCGTATGGTAGAACTAAAAAAGCGAAGCCATTGGCTTCGCTTTTGTCTGTTTAATAGATATGTGAGCTTAGTATTTCTAAGTTCTATCCATTCTGAACATGTTCCAGAAATACGTTGAATGATTAGTCAGCGTTACGCTCTGCGAACTTCTCCAGGCCTAAAACCAATGCAATCGCAGCAAACATCATCACAATCGCCATGACCAACTGAGAAGGCTGAGAGGTTACCGCTTCAAAATCAAACGGTGATAGGTTTTCTTGAATCAGAGGAACTTGTTCACCTTTTGAGTTTGTGCGCCAGCTGATGGTCTCTTTCCAAGGCCAGATCTTAGGCAGCGTACCGATCATCAAACCGGTTAAGAATACCAATGTGAAGTCGCGGAATGAACGCAATAGCCAAGACAGTACATGTGAGAAAGTCAGCAGTCCGATCACACAGCCCGCAAGGAATAGCGCAAGTACATCGACTTGAAATGATTTAACGGCGCCAAGCACGGGGCCATACATGCCAATCAGGAGCAGAATAAAGCTGCCTGAAATACCGGGTAAAATCATCGCGCAGATAGCAATCGCACCCGCAATCAATACGTTGATGCTGGTTGGTTCCATTTGCAGCGGTTTAAGCACGGTAATGCTATAAGCGAAAGCAACGCCAAGCAGCAAAAACACGAAGCGAATCATATCGCGTTTCTCTACTTGCTTAAGAATATGGAAAACCGAGACCAAGATCAGGCCGAAGAAGAAAGACCACAGTGGAACAGGGTGGGTGACTAATAACCAAGAAATCAATTTTGCGAATGTCGCAATGCTCGTGAATACGCCCGCGAACAGTGAAATTAGGAAGAAACCATTGATGTGATTAAACGCGGCTTTGAAGCCTTCGCGTTTCCATAAGCCAAGTACGCTAGGGTTAATTCTGCGAATGCTTTCTAGCAGCGTATCGTAGATACCAGTGATGAATGCGATGGTTCCGCCCGACACGCCAGGAACAACGTCTGCTGCGCCCATAGCCATGCCTTTGAAAAAAGTACTTAAGTAGTTCATTGCTTCATAGAGTTGAGGATGATTTTGTGCAGTATACAAACTTTAGTGTAAAAAAAGTATGAATATGCTTTTGGGGAAGGGCTTTTATTACTCTATTAATTGTAAGGCAATAAGTTGAAGTGAATATTTGCCTAACATTTAGATAACAACCACTTAGTGATTTGTCATTAAGAGCAGCGATGAAACTGATCTCTTATCGATATTGCATCTTGGTTGCATTATGCAAATGCACTTTGCAATTCGCATGACAAATTCATGGTTTTTATGCGATGCAGGGCTTATAAAACGTCGAATAAAAGTTGGCACGCTAACTGCATTATATACATTGACCCTTCTTAAGCCGAGGGTCACCTAGCCAACTGACGTTGTTAGTGAACCTATGATTTGTTCACAAATATATAGAGCCAATCGCGATTATTGCGGTTGGCTATTTTTTTGCCTGTCGTTTGGTGATCGTCTTTTTACTTTTCCCATTCCTACATTTTTAGGTTCTAAACTTCAGATGAAAAAAAAGCCAGCCACCATCGGTGACTAGCTTATGTTTTCTCGAATCAATCTCGAATCAATCTCGAATCCGTTTTAGTACCCCATCAACTGCAGCAAGTTTTCCGCTGTGCTGATTGCTTCTTTACGGTTAGCAATATTGAGTTTTTGGTAAAGGTTACGGATGTGAGTCTTGATCGTGGTACCCGCTACATCGAGTTCTTGAGCGATCTGCTCATTACTGAATCCTGAATAGATCAGACCAAGCACTTGCCATTCACGCTGAGTGAGTGGGCTAGTGCGCACCAGCTCAGGGATATTCGGGTGATTAACCAAGTTCTCAACAAAGTCTTCATCGAAATGCACCGAACGACTGCGTTGGGTCGTGGAGATATCCTTCATGATTTGTTGCGCGCGGTGACGTTCTAAATCACCTAAGCCAGGCTTGTTGCTCAACTTATCCAAGATATGCCCGATAGTCCCACCGTCGACTAAGAAGTTACCGACCATACCGGTTTGGTTAGTCATATGAAGCGCTTCTTCAAGCAGTACTCGTGCGCTGTCTTCATCGTTAATTTGTGTACGTAACACGGCTTCAACGATCAAGTTGCGGTTGGTGTCTGTAATCAGGTGCGAACGCTGGGCTTCACTCTTAAGGAAAGTTAGCGCTTCTTCTGCGTCTTCATACTGCTCAAGGATGATGTGAGCACGAACGATGTTTCGCCACTGAAGTTGGCAGAAGTGGTTACTTGCCGATTCAGGTCGAACAGCCACACTCAGCCAATCACGGATAGCTTCTTTATCGCCTTTTACTTGCCAGAACAGAATCAAAGAAAGAGAAGCATTTGCCGTCCAATCTACGTGGTAAGTCGATTGACGCAATAGGTGCTGAATCTGGTCGATAAATTTCGACGCTTTATCAATCTCACCACGGCTCAATGAAATACGAGCCAACATAGAATAGCTGTGCAGGTGTTTACTCGGAGAGTGGTGACCAAGGATATCTAAGCCTTTGTAGCAACACTCTTCCGCTTCATCTAGTCGGTTCCAACACCAGAAGATCTGAGCGCGAACACGCAGCAAGAATTCGTGCAGAGGTACGTATTGCAGCTGATGTTCTTCAATCAATTTGAATGCACTGTCTTGTAGCTCAAATGCAGCTTGAACATAACCTTGAGCAATCAAGATTTCGCTTTGTTGCAGAATCGCCCACAGGGCCTGATGGTAAACCTGATACTGACGTGCCAGTTTTTCTGTTTGTTGCATCATCGGTAGCGCACGGCTTAGGTTACCCATTACGTGATTCACTTCGCCTACAACCGAGGTTGCGACAATGCGGCTACGATAAACGGTGGTGTTCAACTGACTCAACGAAAGCTCAGCCAATTCCAATGCTTTCTCAGGCTCATTGCTGTTGATGGCAACTTGTGCGCGTAAGGCGTTGTATTGGCCTTGCTGCTGAGTATCGAGTTCAATGTTTCGAGCTTGATATTGAGTCTCAGCCTCTTCCAACAAAGTACCCACTTGGTCATAACGGTGCTGACTTTGTGCAAGCCAAGCACGCAACATCGAAAGCTTTGGCTCACTGTATAGTTGATCTGTGGTTAGCTGTTTGATCGCCATTTCTAATGACGAAAGCTCACCTTGGTTGAACATCGGCCAACCGTGCTCAGTCAGGATTTGAATGATCAGTTCTGGATCTTCAGCGCGCTGTGCGTGACGTAGTGCTTGGTGTGGTGTGTTTTGCTTGATCCACGCTTTTGCAGCACTTCGATGCAGTTCTGCTTCTTGCTGAGGAATTCGAGCTTGGCGCTCATGTGCGAGGAATTCACCAAACAAGTTATGGAAGCGATACCAGTTCTTTTCACCTTCAAGCGGGTAGATGAACAAACCAAAACGGTTGAGTGATTCGATCATACCTAACGCATCTTCACGCTGTGTAAGTGCACACACAAGTTCATCGTTGAAGTGATCAAGCACGGAACATTGCATCAAGAACTGTCGGGTTTCTTTGTCTAGCAGGTCGAATACTTCTTCAACCAAGTAGTCCCAAAGATGGGCGTGGTTAAAGTGAGAGAATGACTCTGCGGACTGTGCAAGAGTGCGTTTTTGGTGTTGTGCTTGTAGCGCGATAAGTTGTAGTGCAGAAGGCCAACCTTCTACATAACTACAAATGCTATCTGCCGTGGTGTCATCAATGCCGTCGGCTACGCGTTGGTTGAAAAAGCGTGTGGTTTCTTCGGTATCAAACGCCAACGAGTCATTACCTAATTCGATCATTAAGTCACGAACGCGCAGGTTTGCTGTACCAAGTGGTGGCGTACCACGACTGGTGACAACCAACGTTAGGTTATCGGGCATGTGTTTGAGGAAGAAGCGCATGGCTTCGTGGATGTCGTCATTGTTGACCAAGTGATAGTCATCCAACACCAGAAAACACTCGTGATGGAATTCCGACATCTCGGCAAATACTTCACTTAATAAAGAATGCAGCGATGAAAACTGTCGTTTTTCTGCCAGCTTTTGGGCATTCGGACAGGCATTTTGAGTCGCTTTATTAAGTGATTGAAGTAGGTAGTTGATAAAGCGGAAGGCATCGTTGTCGCTATCATCAATGCTGTACCAACCCACATTGGGTTTATCTACCAACCATTGTGCAGCCATGGTGGTTTTGCCGTAGCCCGCTGGAGAGCGGAACAACACAAGCTTATAGCAATCTGCATTGTGAAGCAGATCGAGAACCCTAGGTCGTAGGATTGCATTATGTAAGCGGCCGGGACGAGTCAGTTTCGAAGGGATCCACATATCGAAGTTTTACACCTATTCCGTGGCTATGTTCTGGAATATCCCAATCTATCGTTGAGTGCACTCCAATGACATTAGCCTAATTACTTAAGTCTTTACTCATATTACGTGAAGCCAAACGTCACCGACTATGATCCTCCTCAGAAACCTTGCGCTCCTGCATGTTTTTGGGTGTCTACGCCCTTTATTTGAGACTTTGCTCACGTTGCGGGTTGGTTTGTGAATATGACTTCGTTCATCCCTACACGGGAATCTATGCAAAAGATGAGAGTTGGAAATTATTTTCGTGATCTGAATATCAGATTTGACAATGACTTTAATCTGGTTAAATAAAAGTCACATCAATTGAAGTTAAGTTATCGAACGGGAGCTTGTGATCTTAGTCACTCCAAGTTTTTGTTCTCAGTCAGAACATGAGAGTCAGATCACTAACCCTAAGTCGGTACGCCCCCTACGCCCTCCCATCTACTCCTAGTCAGTTGCATTAGCGGGAGGATGTTTAGTTTATGGTGACCATGCACGATATGTCACAGATGAATTAGAACTATTAAAAGCGAGATTTCTGAAATGAAACCAACTCAGCAAAAAACTTTCGATAAAGTGTCATTCCAAGAGAGTGTTAAGAAACATTTATCTGCAACCTACGCAACAACCGTTGAAACAGCAGACAGCCGTTCATGGTATCTAGCAATGGGTCGTGCTCTTGCAGAGCTAACGACTTTTGACCTGCTAGAAACTGAAAATGATGAAAAAATTAAGAACGCTAAGAGCGTTAACTACCTATCACTAGAGTTTTTGATTGGTCGTCTAACAGGTAACAACCTGATCAGCATGGGTCTTTACGAACAGATCACTCATGCAATGGAAGAGCTAGGTCAAAACCTAACTGACCTTCTAGAAGAAGAACGCGACCCATCACTAGGTAATGGTGGTCTTGGTCGTCTAGCTGCTTGTTTCATGGATTCTTGTGCCGCTCAAGAATACCCAACAGTAGGCTACGGTCTTCACTACGAGTACGGTCTATTCAAACAATCTTTCCAAGACGGTCGTCAACAAGAAGCACCTGACGCATGGCGTGGTGTTGAAGGTTACCCATGGGAAGTAGCTCGTCCAGAACTAGCACAACACATTGGTTTTTACGGTCATGTAGACGTTGAATTCGTTGACGGTAAAGAAGTTCGTACTTGGGTTCCAGGTATGGAAGTAAAAGCAATGCCTTGGGATCTACCTATCGTAGGTTACGAGTCAAACACGGTTTACCCGCTGCGTCTTTGGGAATGTCAGGCAATCGCACCATTCTCGCTAGCAAGCTTTAACAACGGTGATTACTTCGAAGCGCAACACTCGCTAATCGATGCAGGTAACATCACTAAAGTTCTTTACCCGAACGACAACCACGAGAAAGGTAAGACTCTGCGTCTAATGCAGCAGTACTTCCATTCAGCAGCATCGGTTCGCGATATTCTACGTCGCCACGAAGCAGCAGGTTTCTCTCTAGAAGATCTGCCTAAGCAAGAAACGATTCAGCTGAACGATACACACCCAACGATCGCGATTCCTGAGCTAATGCGCATCCTGATTGACGAGAAAGGTCTATCTTGGGATCAAGCATGGGAAATCAGTGCTCACACGTTCGCTTACACGAACCACACACTACTTCCAGAAGCGCTAGAGACTTGGTCTGAATCTTTAATCAATCGTCTTCTTCCACGTCACATGGAAATCATCTTTGAAATCAACCACCGCTTCATGCAAGAAGTTCGCAAGATGTGGCCTGGTGATGGTGAGAAGCAAGCGAAGCTTTCTATCATCCAAGAAGGTTTCCACCGTATGGTTCGCATGGCAAACCTATGTGTGATTGGTTCTTACAAAGTAAACGGTGTAGCTGCGCTTCACTCTCAACTGGTTAAGAAAGACTTGTTCCCTGAATTCAACGAAATCTTCCCAGGTAAACTGACTAACGTAACGAACGGCATCACGCCACGTCGTTGGTTGAAGTTCTGTAACCCAGGTCTATCTGCGCTAATCACGGGTAAGATCGGCACTGAATGGCCAGCAAAACTTGAGCAGCTAGAAGGCATCGCTAAGTTTGCAACAGACGCGAAATTCCAAAAAGAATTCATGGCTGTTAAGAAAGAAAACAAACAGCGCCTAGCTGATTGGGTTCAAGAGAACATGGGTATCGAGCTAGATACTAACGCTATCTTTGACGTTCAAATCAAACGTCTTCACGAATACAAGCGTCAGCACCTAGATTTGCTACACATTCTATCTCTGTACCACCGTATTCTTAACGAACCTGGTTTCGAGTGTGAGCCACGCGTATGTTTCTTCGCAGCGAAAGCAGCACCGGGTTACCACCTAGCGAAAGAGATCATCTTCGCGGTTAACAAGATTGCAGAGAAGATCAACAACGACCCTCGCATCGGTAACAAACTGAAAGTGGTATTCATTCCTGACTACCGTGTAAGCATGGCTGAAATCATCATCCCTGCAGCAGACGTTTCTCAGCAAATCTCACTAGCGGGTAAAGAAGCATCTGGTACGGGCAACATGAAGATGGCTCTAAACGGCGCGCTAACTATCGGTACGATGGATGGTGCAAACGTTGAGATTCGTGAAGAAGTGGGTGATGAAAACATCTACATCTTCGGCCTAGACGTTGATGGTGTTCAAGCTCTGAAAGCTCAAGGCTACAACCCATACGACTACTACAATGCAGACCCACTACTGAAAGCATCTCTAGACCTACTGACTGGCGATGAGTTCACTCCAGGTCAACCAGGCCTTCTACGTGCAACGTTTGATAGCCTGCTAGACGGTGGTGACCCTTACCTATGTCTTGCTGACTTCGCATCTTACGTGAAAGCGCACGAAGACATGGGCACGCAATACAAAGACCAAGCAGGTTGGGCTAAGAAAGCAATTCTTAACACAGCATTGGTTGGTAAGTTCACATCAGACCGCTCTATCCGCGACTACGTGAACAACATCTGGAAACTTGAAGCGGTTAACCGTTAATACTTCCAAAGTAGCCAAGGCAGTTTCTGCCTTGGCTCAATTAGCTTGTGAGCAAACGAAAGGCTTAAAGGTTTCGTTTATAAACAAGCTGCTTACAAACCGATTGTCACAAGCTAATTGATTAGTAAAAATTAAATTAACAACCCTACAAAATAGAAAGCGTCAGAACGTTTTCGGAGAGAGCGATGAAAGAACAGACCGTATTAAAACAAGTCGCAGAAATGGCAAACATTGCCGACAGTTACGTTAGTGCGTGGGGCGATGAAGCACAAGTATCAGACGAGACGATCACGTCTCTATTGGCTTCGTTGGGCTACGATACAAGCAGCGATGATGCACTGCTTAAGTCAGCAGAAAGAAAACACAAAAAAGATGTACTAGACCCAGTTCTTGTCTTGCGTGACGGTGAGCCAGTAGAAGTGGCGCTTAATCTAGGTGTAAGTGCTCGTGAAAGTGAGTTCAGCTGGCGCTTAGAAACAGAGCAAGGAGAGGTACTTGAAGGCTATCTTCAATCTCAAGTCATTCGTGACGAGCGTGCCGAGGGTGGCCCTTTAGTGTTTGCATTGCCAAGTGATTTGGCATGGGGTTATCACAAGCTCATTGTGAGCCGTAAGCGCCGTAAGAAGCCTTACGAGATGACACTGATTATTACGCCAAAAGCGTGTTTCAAGCAGTCACCAATCGAGCAAGGCAAAAAGCTTTGGGGACCCAGTGTTCAACTTTATACCCTAAGAACTCAGCATAACTGGGGTATTGGTGATTTCGGAGACCTAAAACAGCTTGTTGCGGATATCGCTTCTCGTGGTGGTGACTTCGTTGGTCTAAACCCAATTCACTCATTGTTCCCTGCGAACCCTGAAGGTGCGAGCCCATATAGCCCATCTTCTCGTCGCTGGTTGAACATCTTATACATTGATGTGAGTTCAGTTCCTGAATTTGCACTAAGTGCAGAAGCACAACAAACAGTCGGCAGCGCAGAGTTCCAACAGCGTCTACAAAAAGCGCGTGAAGCACACTGGGTAAACTACACCGAAGTGTCTGAGCTTAAGATGAGCATCTTGCCTCTGCTATTCGCAGAATTTAAGACTCGTCATCTAGACAAAAACAGCGACCGTGCACAAGCGTTCTTAGCCTTCGTAGAAGAGGGTGGCGATAGCCTGATGCATCAAGCGGCGTTTGATGCTCTACATGGTGAACTGCATGCAGAAGATTCTGGCATGTGGGGATGGCCGGTATTCCCTGAGAAGTACCGTACATTCGACAGCCCAGCGACACAGAAATACATCAAAGAGAACTTAGAAAACGTTCATCTGTACATGTACCTGCAATGGCTAGCAGATTGCCAGATCAACGATGCACAGTCTCTTGCAGAAGAGAAGGGCATGGCTGTTGGCCTGTACCGTGACTTAGCGGTAGGTGTTGCAGATTCAGGCAGCGAGACTTGGGCTGACGAAGGCAACCTAGTGATGGATGCGAGCATTGGTGCTCCACCTGATATTCTTGGTCCTTTGGGTCAGAACTGGGGTCTACCTCCGTTAAACCCAGAAGTGCTTCAAGAAACAAGCTACGACGCTTACATCAAGCTACTTCGTGCGAACATGAAGCACTGTGGTGCACTGCGTATCGACCACGTTTTAGGTCTACTGCGCTTGTGGTGGATTCCAAAGGGTGAGAACGCAACTAAGGGCGCGTACATCTACTACCCAGTACAAGATATGCTGTCTATTCTGGCGCTTGAATCTCACCGTTACCAATGTAGCGTTATCGGTGAAGATTTAGGAACGGTACCGGATGAGATTGTCGACATCCTTGCAGATGCTGGCGTGCACTCTTACAAAGTGTTCTTCTTCGAAACATCAGAAGATGACGGTGGTTTCATCTCACCAAAACACTACGCATCACAATCGATGGCGGCACTGTGTACTCACGATATGCCAACGCTTCGTGGCTTCTGGCACTGTGATGACCTGAAAATGGGCCAAGAGATTGGCTTATACCCAGATGCAGAACAATTAGAAACCTTGTTCGATGACCGCCTAGAGTGCAAGCAAGGTATCTTAGATTCAGTAGCATGGCATGGTTTCCTACCAGAAGGTGTGGGCCGCGATGCGAGCCAAGTACCGATGGACTCTTACCTTGCTGAGGCACTTCAACTGCACGTAGCGGCTGGTGGTTCAACACTACTGAGCGTTCAGCTAGAAGATTGGCTAGAGATGGACAAGCCAGTAAACATTCCTGGCACGGTTGATGAATACCCTAACTGGCGTCGTAAACTATCAATGAACTTGGACGAAATATTTGCTCACGAAGGCGTTAATCGTATCGCTTCTAAGCTGACTGACGTTCGAGAAAAAGCCGGTAAGTAATGACGTGAGTGACTTGAAATTAGGTGGTTTTTTGCTTACGCCGTACGAAACTACAACCTCGGTCACTCAATAATGAATGCTCATCTGGTAGAATAAACCGTCGTTATATTGCCCGCACTAATAGCGGGCATTTTTGTATTATGTTTTTTGGATGTTTGGTTAGGGAGAAACGTTTTGGAACTAAGTTCGATTTCAAAGCAAAAACAAATATATACCCAACTATCACAGGCTTGTTTCACAGACCCATTCGCGTTTTTAGGGCCATACCTACCTTCTGAGCAAGGTGCATTACGTGTGTGGATTCCTGGGGCAGATAAAGTCGAGTTGATTGTTGGAAAGGAACCTCGTATTGAGTTAGCGCGAGAGGGTGAAAGTGGTTTCATTCTTAAGCAAGAGAGAGACTTACGTTTTACTCACTATAAGCTTGCGGTTGATTGGGCTGGCGTAGAACAGATCATCGATGATCCTTACCAGTACCACGATCTGTACGCGAGTTATGAAGATCTTCATACACCGAAAGATATGTATCATCACATGGGGGCTCAGTTTATTACGCTAGAGCGTGATGGACAGACGATTTCAGGTACGCGTTTCTTGGTGTACGCACCGCATGCAACTGCGGTAAGCTTGGTGGGTAACTTCAACGCTTGGGATGGTCGCCGCCACCCAATGCAACGCCTAGATTACGGTATGTGGGGCTTATTCATTCCTGAACTGGAAGAAGGCGCTCAATACAAGTTTGAATTAAAAGGACCAAATGGCGAAGGCTTACCACACAAATCTGACCCATGGGGTTTCTACTCTGAGCAATACCCATCGTTCTCATCTGTAACTTACGATCACGCTCGTTACCAGTGGCAAGATACTCAATGGCAAAATCGCCCGGTAACGCAAAAGCGCAAAGAAGCGCTTTCGTTCTATGAATTGCATGCAGGTTCTTGGAAGCGTAACGCTGAAGGTGAATTCTTAAATTATCGCGAGCTTGCGGCAGAGCTGATCCCATATCTAACGGATCTTGGCTACACGCACGTTGAACTAATGCCAGTTTCAGAACATCCATTCTACGGTTCTTGGGGCTATCAGCCTGTAGGTCTATTTGCACCGACTAGCCGTTTTGGCTCTCCAGATGATTTCAAATACTTCGTCGATCAATGTCACCAAGCGGGTCTTGGCGTTGTTCTGGACTGGGTTCCTGCTCACTTCCCAAGTGATGATCACGGCCTAGCAAACTTCGATGGTACGCCATTATTCCATGATCCAGATCCACGTCGTGGTTGGCATCAAGATTGGAACTCGTACATTTACGATTTAGGCAAAGAGCATGTTCGTCGTTTCTTAGTTTCTAATGCACTGTACTGGTTCGAGCAATTCCACATTGATGGCATCCGTGTTGATGCGGTTGCTTCGATGTTGTACCTCGACTATTCGCGTAGCCATGACCAATGGATCCCGAATGCGGATGGCGGCAACGAAAACTACGACGCTATCGCAACCCTTAAGTGGATGAACGAAGAAGTGTATAAACACTTTCCGAATGCGATGACGATTGCTGAAGAATCAACGGCTTTCCCTGGTGTTTCAGCACCGACTTTTATGGGCGGCTTAGGCTTTGGCTTTAAGTGGAACATGGGTTGGATGCACGACAGCTTGTCTTACATTCAAGAAGACCCAATCAACCGTAAATATCACCACGATACGATTACCTTCCCACTGGTTTACGCACACAGTGAGAATTATGTATTGTCTCTGTCTCACGATGAGGTGGTTTACGGTAAAGGTTCTATCCACAACAAGATGCCTGGTGATGAATGGCAGCAAACGGCAAACCTACGTGCTTATATGGGTTACATGTATGCGCAACCAGGTAAGAAGCTGAACTTCATGGGTGCAGAATTTGGTCAGACGGCTGAATGGAACCATGACGACCAGCTGCAATGGTTTTTGCTGGATTACGAGCGTCATCAAGGTGTTCAGCGTTTAACGAAAGACCTGAACAATCTGTACCGCTCTGAAGCTGCAATGCACGATCTTGATTTTGATCCGAAAGGCTTTGAATGGCGTCTACAGGACTCTGCTGAAGCGAGCATTCTTGCGCACGAGCGCATCAGTGAATCTGGTGAGCGAGTATTGATAGTGTCTAACTTTACGCCAGTGCCTCACGAGCATTTCCGCTTAGGTGTTCCTGCAAAAGGTGAATACGCATTGTTGTTGAATACAGACTCTGTCGACTATGCAGGCAGCGGTTTTGAAGTGAAGCAGACTGCTGAGATTGAATCTGTAGAGAGCGAAGGGCTAGACACATCGATTGAGCTGCGTTTGCCGCCGTTATCGACCGTTTTTTACAAGCTAAATTAGGTCTATAAGTTGAGCAGGTCATCGCTGCTCACTTTTCTGAAAGTCTAAAAAAGGGAACCCTAGGGTTCCCTTTTTCTATTTCAGTAAGCTGGTTAGCGTTACTTGAAGTTGGTGAGATAGAACATTGAGCGTCCGACTACCATTTCAAGGATTCGAACTGAGTCGTTGCCTAAACTGTCCAACATCTTTTTACGAAATTCGCCGTTCGAGCTGAGGTTAAATTGCTCAGGGTTCTTTATTTGCGAAGCATGGAAAAACATCAATTTAATCACGTATCGAAACTGCTCATTATCTAGAGCGGCTTGCCAAGATTGGATAAAAAGCGCTTCCGATGAAAAGTCTAGACCGTCTATAACGATCGATAGCATGTGTTCGTGAAGTACTGAACGAATAGCGCGGGTCGACGGATAATAGCCCTGAAGCGTCGTTAAACTAATGCCAATCTCTTGAGCAATCCTTGCATAAGTTAGTGCTTCATGTCCTTCAGCCAGAAAAAGGTTTAGTACGATCTCATCGTAGTTTTTTTGATTTTCTAGTTTTTGTACTTGAGTAATTCGAGCCATTACAAATCTCTACTGATTGTAACATTCTGTAAACGAGTATATTAAGAGCCTATGAATTAAATCTCAAACTCCAAGGGTAAATAACTGGTCAATTTATCGTTAAATATAGTCAGTATTGTGTCATTGGTTCAATTATCAATTAGATTTTGGCATAAACAAAAACACCGCCCTATTGAGCGGTGTGTTATTTAAAGTCTTTGTTTATCAATGCTAATTCAGATGACTAGAACGGATACCAAAATAACTGCGGCTCTAGAATGCGTTTCGCAATGGCTAACACCACGATAAAAGCGATGACACCTAAACAAACAAAGTCGATACGTTTCAAAGGTGCATAGCTATACCAAGTGCGAGCTTTGTGTCGGCCAAAACCTCGTAACGTCATTGCGTTAGAGATCTCGTCTGCTCGGTCCAAGCTAGAGAAAATGAGCGGGCCTAGAACCTTAGCCACATTTTTGATTCGAGTAATTAGAGGCGCTTTCTTTGAGAGCTCTACACCACGAGCCTGTTGAGCATGCATGATATTGATGAAGTCTTTCTTAACTTCTGGCAAGTAACGCAGTGTTAAGCTGACCGCATAGGCGATCTTGTAAGGAACACCGATACGGTTGAGGCTAGCTGCAAACTCAGTCGGATGCGTTGTGAAGACAAAAATCAACGCTATCGGGAACATGCTCATGTATTTGAGCGTCACAGTAACCAAGTAAAACAGAGTCTCTTGGCTCAACGAGTAGTTACCCGGCAATGTCAGCAATAAGGTTTTGCTGCCGATGAGCTCAGTACCTTGCTGTGGAGCCAGCAGATACATGAACAAAGCATTTAGGCTCAATACACTCGCCGTACCCAATAACAGAGGCTTATATACGCGTACAGGCACATTGGTCAGCTTTAGCAGGTATAAACCAGTCACAATAAGCAGTGCAATCAATCTTAGGTCGAACGTAGTTAAGACCACGGTTACCCAAGCTAAGAAGAGCGCAAATTTGGTGATGCCGTTAAGTGCATGAAGCGGTGATTTTGTATCAATGTAATTGATGCCGAATTTTACTTTTGATACGTTCATTGAGCGCTTCTCTCGTAGTCGATGAAGTACTGCATGAATGCGTTGGTGTCGTCGATTTTCATCATAGTCGCGAGTTCATAAATGCTGGTGGTACAAAGATTTGCGCGTTCTAACAGCGATGGCTGACTGAATACTTCCGTCATCGCGGCATTGGCAATCAGCTTGCTGTCAGCAATGACAATTGAGCGTGTGGTGTACTCTAGAACAAGGTGCATGTCGTGTGAAATGATCACGACGGTGATACCTAACTCGCGGTTAAGCTTTTGGATAAACGCCAGCATTGAGGTGTAGTTGCGGTAATCTTGACCCGCTGTTGGTTCATCCAAGATCAGAAGCTCTGGCTCCAATACTAAGATCGAAGCGATCGTTACGCGTTTTTTCTGACCGTAGCTTAGCGCTTCGATTGGCCAGTGGCGGAACTTGCTCAAGCCACACAGCTCAAGAACGTTTTCCACCTTCTCTTTGATTTCCTGCTCTGCAACCCCACGATTACGCAGACCGAATGCAACTTCATCAAAAATCATATGATGAGAGATCATATGATTTGGGTTCTGCATCACGACACCGACTTTCTGGCTTCTTTCAAAGATAGAAAGCTCAGATAGGTCTTCACCATTTAGATAGGAAGAGCCTGAATCGGCATCGATCACACCCATGATGAGTTTAGTGATGGTAGATTTGCCTGAACCGTTTTTGCCTAAGATTGAAACGAACTCACCCTTACCAATCTTAAAGCTGACATCTTCGAGAGCGTTCTTTTCACCATCGTAAGAGTAAGTCAGGCCGTGGACCTCAAGCAAAGGTTGGTACTGCTTCTCGGCAACTGGAGTCGGGCGCTCTGCAAACCAAGCCTGAACCGCAGGGCGGAATCTTTTGTAATCGAGAGCTTTGAGGTTTGATAGCTTATCTTCACTGGTCAAAGGTGCTTTCGCTGCCTTCAGAGCAGATAAATAAAGTGGTTCACGAATACCGTGTGTTTCAAGCAGTTCAGAAGCTAAGATTTCATCGGGTGTCATGTCCGCGACAATTTCACCGCGCTCCATCAAGATCACTCGATCGATATCGCGATGTAGTACATCTTCAAGGCGATGCTCGATGATGACTATAGTCTTGTTGGTTTCTTTATGAAGTTGGTCGATGATTTCGATAGTCGCTTTACCCGTTTTCGGGTCAAGGCTAGCCAAAGGTTCATCAAACAACAGGATGTCAACGTCATCAACTAAGATGCCCGCTAATGACACGCGTTGTTTCTGGCCGCCGGATAAATCATGTGGCGAGCGATCAAGCATATCTGCTAAGTCGACCATTTTTGCTGTCGACTTAACCAGAGGGTACATATCAATGTTCGACACTAACTGATTTTCCAGTGCGAATGCGATGTCTTCGCCAATACTCAAACCGACAAATTGGCTATCAGTATCTTGTAATACTGTGCCAACCTGCTCGGTATAGTCGTGCATAGAAAAATCAGAAATGTTCTTACCGTTGATCTCTAGAGAGCCAGTCACCTCACCTTTGATAGCATGAGGAATCAGACAGTTAAGGCATTGACCTAGGGTAGATTTACCACTACCACTTGGTCCAATAATGACGATTTTCTCTCCTTTCTCTATCCTTAGATTGATATTTTTTAGCGTCGGTTTATCCAGCGACTCATATCTAAAAGAGAAGTTCGAAAATGCTATAGTCATTATCGCTTATGCCTCAGTCAGGTTGCGGCTTTGTTTGTTGCGTTTAGCGACTGATTTTAGGATCAGTAAGCCCACAACAGCGATCAGAACGGTGTTACCCGCTGCGATGATAGACAGCTGAGTGAAGACTTTAGTAAACGGTTCTGCATAAAGGATGGTATCTAGGAATGCAGAGCAGCCGTAACCAACCACATTACCGGCAAGGGCAAGTACCACAAACAGCGCGAAGTCCTTCATAGGCAGTTCACCTTGTTGAAGGCGGTTCTTAGTCATCATTGGGAATAAGCCGATAACCATACCTACGATACCTGAGCCTAAAACCCAAGTTAACCACACGCCCCAGCCTGCGAATAGATCCGTAACCCAGTGACCGATAAAGCCAACTAAGAAGCCAACAATTGGGCCGAACAAAACAGAAAACAGTGCTAGAACTGCCATCGCTGGTTTCAATGTCGTGTTCGCAAACACTGGGACACCAAACATAGGTAAACCACCAATGCCGTACAGTGCCGCGCCAATGGCAATAACGACCACTGTTTTAGCTGAAAAGTTCATAGATAACCTCGAATACTGAAAGATAAAGCTTAATAAAGAACGAATATTCGCCATTATTAATATGCGTCTCAATGAGAACGTTTTTTGGGCAAATATAAAAAATAAGGCGCGCATTATACAGTAGAACCCTTCCATAAGGGAAGGTAAGTGTCTAGATGTCTAAAATTCCATCTGAACACCTAAATATCGTGTAAAAAGCGCAATTTTACGGTTAATCAAGCAACAAAAAAGCCAGAGCGGGTCTGGCTTTTTCATTCGTCTTAACAATGTGTTAAGCGGGTTCGTCACATATCTACGCCCGTTTAGTGGTCTAGGTATAGATAGTTTTGCCAACTCTTCATGCGAATAAGGACCTTACGCATGATAGACACGTGAGTGAAGCTGTCAGAATAAACGGCAACTTCAACCGCGGTACCCATAGGTAAATGGTAGTCAGACAGATCATCAGTGATGCTCAATTTAACAAACACACGACCACTGGTACGCAACGCATCAGTACCTAGAAGCGCGCCTCTAGCTTGGAATTGGCTCTCACCAATAGCTGGAATCACTTCATCAATACGTCCTTTGAATATCTTCCCTGGCAATGCTCTAAACAAGAACTCAGCTTCGTAACCCGGTTGCAGGCGTTGTAAGGAGTTTTGTCTGAACGCAGCGGTATAGAATTGTTCTTCTGTGTGAACAAACGTCATTACCGGAGCTAAAGGAAGCGGCACTGCCATAACGCCTGGGCGCAATGCTAGCTGCGTAACGTATCCGTCAGTGGGAGCTCGAACCACGGTTTGCTCTAAATCAAACTGAGCTTTACGCAATTCAGCCAGTAAGCTTAAAACGGCTGTATTCTCGCCACCAATTTCAGAGTCTAAGGCGATTTTTGCCTGTTCTAGATTAGCATCTGCCACTTTCACGGCGGCTTCTGATGCCTTGTAAGCTT
The DNA here is from genome assembly GCF_041469785.1 of Vibrio sp. 10N.286.48.F5. Taxonomy (NCBI): domain Bacteria; kingdom Pseudomonadati; phylum Pseudomonadota; class Gammaproteobacteria; order Vibrionales; family Vibrionaceae; genus Vibrio; species Vibrio sp. 10N.286.48.F5. Next base: position 20,406 of record NZ_JBFRLG010000036.1, read on the forward strand.
GTCTGCGAGTATCTAATTGTTGCTCAGTGAAGGCTCCGCTGTCATAACCGCGCTTGTAACGAGAGAATTCACGTTGGGCTTTATCTCTCTCTGCGATGGCTTTGATTTTTGCAGCCTCAGCTTCAGCCACTTCAGATTCCATTCCAAGCGCACCTTGGCTTGCTTCCTTTACTTTAGCTTCTAATCTTGCAACTTCAGCTTCGAATGGAACTGGGTCGATTTTGAAAAGAATATCCCCTTCCTTCAGAGGTTTGTTTGCCTCTACTGGCACTTCGATAACTTTACCCCTAACGCCTGAAACGACTGGCGTTGTTGAGTAAACTTGATTACCAATTTGCGTGAAAGGGTGGTTGTAGTTCATCAGTAGGATCAAAGTACCTATGATGACGACACCACCAAGAACGGCGGTAGGCACGGTCCATTTATTGAGCGGGATATTAAATACTTTGAAGATGGTGATACAAAGTGCCGCGTAGGTCATTATCAGCAGTAAATCCATTACTTAGCCTCCTGATCTTGAACGTTGTTGGTCTCTTTCTCTGAACTGTTTTGCCCAGCACCAGCTTGCTTGAGCTGGGCGATTTCTTCCTGAAGGGTACTCACTTGCTCGATGAGAATATCGACGCGATGATGAATATCGTGTTGCTCTTCTTCTAATTTAGCGAAGCCCCAACCACGATCTTTACGCCACAGCGTTGCCCAGATCCAAAGGAATGGCCAAATAGCGTGTAAGGTGAATAGGCTAACCCAGCCTGAGACATGAATAGCATCTTGATGAGGGTGGTTGCGTTCTTTAGCTATTTCATAGGGAATATCGTGAATAACGATGATGCCGTAAAAGATAACCAATGCTACGAAAATCAGTAGACCGAGTGCAAAGTAGTCTAAAAACATAACAGATCCTTGTAATGTTAGATATTAGTTATAAATATACTACGCTATCATCTAAGCAATTGTTATAAAAATGATTTACCGAGTTGAAAATAATGTGTTGTCGCTTCTAATGCGAATAAAAGCATTGATGAATCTTATAAATTCTCATCGCGTTTGAAGAGGCTATTTCGACTTTCTGGTTGGTATTTAAGCTGAAATGATGACAGTTAAGATTCTGAATGACGGGCATAACCACAAGGGACAAATACGGATGTATATAGGTGAATTGGCGGCCATTGGCGCTGCAATTGTGTGGGCATGTGCGACATGGATCTATGGGCAATTTGGACATCGCTTCTCTGCGATGCAATTGAACATTGTTAAGGGTGTAGTGGCGTCAGGGATGATGTTGCTGGTGATGCCTCTTATACCGATGCCGGAGTTTGAACTGAGTACCAACCATTTTCTGATATTGGCAATTTCAGGTGTGATTGGCATTGCGATTGGAGATAGCGCCTATTTTGCAGCGTTGAAAAGAATCGGTGCTAATAAGACGTTGTTACTGGAGTCTTTAGCCCCGCCTCTCTCTGGTGTGTTGGCATTAATATTCCTTGGCGCTGTATTGACAGTGCAAAGCTGGCTCGGTGTCGTGATTACAACATTGGCGGTGACCTTCGTTGTCTTCCAACCATCAAAATCGGTGAGCGGTAAATCGAATGACCAAGAGCAGTGGGGTGGCATTGGTTATGGGCTTGTGGCGAGTGTCTGTCAGGCATCTGGTGTGGTTATCTCTCACTACGCGCTAGTGGCGGGTGATATTCCACCATTGTTAGGTGCGCTGATTCGCCTGACGATTGGCGTGTTTGCTGTGATGCTGATTATCCCTTTTGTTGAAAAGAAGCCGTATTCATCGATAAAAAGAGACCTATGGGAAATGACTAGGTTCGATAAACTGTGGTTATTAGGGGCAATCTTTGTCGGAACGTTTCTCGCTTTATGGCTTCAACAAGTGGCGTTGAAAAATGCTAACCCTGCGATTGCACAAACGTTGATAGCGACCAGCCCGGTCTTTATTCTGGTGATCTATGCGCTGAAAGGGGAGAAAGTGTCAAAACAAAGTATCATCGGGACGCTTGCCGCCCTTGCTGGTATTTCTCTGTTCTTTTTTCAATAAGCTGTTGGCCTTAGCTACAGAGTGACATGCCATTACTCTGTACACACTTGATTACGGCCGTTGGCTTTAGCTCGGTATAGCGCTTTATCGGCACGGTAGAAGGTACGTTGAGTATTCTCTCCGTCACGATGTAAAGTGATACCGATACTCACGGTCAAACCGCGCTCCCCAAGTATCTCATGCCAACCGAATTGGAAGATGCGCTCTCGATAATTTTCAGAGTGCATTTCTGCTTTAGGGAGATCAGTGTTCTCTAGAATGACGAGGAACTCTTCTCCACCAAACCTGACACACGATGCGCCTCTAAACTTAAAGTATGAACGCAGCTCTTGAGACACACTAACAATCGCTTTATCACCCACTAAGTGACTCAGTTCATCATTGATAGACTTGAAGTGGTCAATATCAATAACCATCAGCGCGAAAGAGGTATCGTGCAGCAGCATGTCTTTCAATTTCACATCTAACCAGCGACGGTTGTGTAACCCTGTCAATGGATCGGTGAATACGTCTTGTTGAAGCTGAGCCACCGCATTCTTGTGTTGTTCAGTCGTCTCTTTCAACTCTTTGTTCTCTTGTTCAGAGAGAATGAGTTTGAGTTGTAATTCAAAACGGGACAGGCGGCGTAGCTGGCTTGCACCGAGTTCACTGATCGGGATCTGCTTCATCAGATCGGTTTCAATTCGGTAGCCTTTTTTCTCATAGCTTAGCGCTTCTTGAAAACGCCCTTGATTCATACACACATCACTCAGCGAATCGTAGAATCGTTTTGCAAGTACTGGCGACGAGTAGGCTTTCACGCGTTTGTCTGTGCTCGACAAAATCATGCTCGCGTAGTCTTGCTTGCCGGTTGCACTTAGGCAATGTGCGAGCTCTAGACGAGTCATGGTTGCAAGCCAGCTTGCTTGAGTGCTGTTGGCTGGGTATTGAACCTTAGACAGACAGCGTAGCGCTTCATGGTGTTTTTTCTTAGCGCGCAGCACCTTTGCTTGGTAAAGCAGTATTTGAGCTGTGAGCAACTTGTCACTGACCAAAATACTCAGTTCTTCGCACTCATTCAGTAAATCGCTGGCTGCTGTAATGCGATTGAGTAGAAGTAGGCTTGCTACCATATGCAGCTTGAATTTGAGGCGAAGTGAGCGACTGCTTATCGCATGGTCTATGCTGCTGATTTTTTGGTAGTAACGAAGTGCTCTGTTGTGATCGCCATAGGAATCACACAGGTTGCCCATGCCTAAAATAGCTAATACATACTCATCGATATGACCGTGTTCAACCGCGATAGTCGATGAACTGACGAATTCATTGAGTGCTGAGGTGTAATCACCAGTTTCAACTAAGCGGTCACTTAAACTGGTTTTGACTGTCAGAATATCTTCGATATCGGCAGGAAGGTGGAGCAGATCGAGTGCTCGTCTCAACTCTTCGATACTGGTTTGATTTTGTTGTAACTCGGCACGGTATTCAGAGCTAATGATATAGCAGTGCGCTTGCTCTGTTTGCGTTGTCGAAACGTGCTGACGAATGTGGTTCCAGAAGATGATCGCTTCTTCACCTGATACTGATGAAGGGTCTAAACCGGCGTCTGTGATCTTGCTTAATAGAGTTTCCATTATTCTATTACCTCAGCATCGTCTTCTTCTAATTGTTCAAGCGTGAACGGGAACGTCAAAATATCATTGAGGCTGACGGTCGGTTTCGAACCCTTTAGTCCTTTTCTATGCCATGGATAGATATCAAGCATGGTGCTGAGAGTTTGGAAGGTTTGCTCTGCGGCTTCGCCTTTTTCGGAAAGCATAAGGGCCACACGCTCAGAACTTAGCCTTGCGATGAAGTCATTCTGGTTACATAAAGCATGAGCAATCTCGGTACAGACATCTAAGTAATCAGTATCGACATGATGGAACATAATGATGCTGTGGTTTGAACGTTTAAGCTCTGTCTTGAACAGCACCAACTTTTCCCACCAAAAGGTTTCAGAGACAACGTAAGAGAGGTGCTTTTCAGGATCGTACTCGTGCTGACCGCGAATACGATTAATCAGTTTTCGTGCTCTCTGTTCAAGTTGGCGTTTTGAACTGCGTGCTTTGTCCAAACCGACACGTGTCGTTTGCTCTTTGAGCATGCCGATAGAATATTGACGGTACTTTTTAAAGGCGACGAGCGCGGCTTGGAAGTCTTGGTTTTCTTCCGCCACCAAGGATTGTTGGTAACAGATTTGGCTCAGCAACTCGCCATTATCGAACTCGTTTGCGGATTGTTCTGCGAGCCTCAGTAATTCCGCCGCTTGTTCTGGTCTTTTTCTCAGGAGCTCCAATCTAGCTCGGCTGATGTATGAGTGCGCCTTCATCCAAACTAGGTTGTGTTTAACTGCCAGATTGTGCGCTTTGGCCGTGGCGCGCTCCGCGTCATCTAAGCGTTCAAGACCAAGTAGGGCAAGGCCTCGAAAGTCCCATACCTCTGCATGCCAAGTGTTATCTTTATGGTCTTTTAATGCTTCTTCTGCACCGTCCAATACCGACAGCATTTCAACATAGTTGTTGAGCAGGTAGTAATCCCACGCAAGCAGTATTCTGGCTTTACCCTCTAACCAACCAATGCGGCTGTTGTTAGCAACTTTAACGGCAAGCTGGTGGGTAGAACGTGCAAGTTTATATTCGTGGGTCATCCGCCAAATATTGCCAAGGCCAATGAGGCATTCAATTTGAATTTCGACTTCATCAACCAACGCGGACTGCTCTAAAGCATTGATCCAGAACTGTTGGGCGGAATAGTACTTGGCTTGTCCCCAGAACTGGAGCGCGTGTAAATGGAGGATTTCGGGCAGAAAAAGATCGGTATCTAATCGGCTTTGGCGCTTGTAGGCTTCCTTGATGTATTTTAAACCTTTTTGGTAATCCATCAGGTTCCAGCTACATCTTGCCATTAACATTAATGACTGGATGGCACCCTCTTCAAACAGAACTTGCTCTGATCGGACTAGGCACTGTTGGGCAATCTCTAGGATCACCGATGGCTCAGAGTCGACTCGAGTTTTGAGTTTTTCTAATTCTGTTTCAAGAAGGTACTGATTTTTGTCCAAGACTTACATCCATGATTATCGAACATATTGATAACACAATCATTATAAGAGTGTAATTTGAGATAAGCACCAATTATCTTTCGTAGAGCGTCAAAGGAACATCGATCTTTTCTAATTATGGGTGTTACCTCATGTTGTCGCTTTAAAATCAATGAGTTCCCGAATAATTACCTAGAGGCTTTGTTGCTATGAAAGTAGTTGCTTTAGAGTTAATGGCAGCTCCGCTACGCCTAAGCGTTGTGCTGCCGTGAGCCCTTGCTTATCTTGGTAGCACAGATTGTGCCAAGCTCTAAATATGTCGAGCAATGGAAGAATGCCCCCAGGACGAAGCTTACGTCTGGGCTCATTAATAAAGCTATCAAATAACAACTGAAAGCGCTGTTGATAGAACTTAGTTTGTTGAATTGAGGCTGTGTTAAACCACTGTTTTGGTTCTGGATTGTTACCGGTTAGGTAGCAGATACCTTTCTGGTTATCACCCTGATTGGCAATAGCCCAGCGATCTCGCCACCAACTCATGTGAACGATGTCGATCTTTTCAAAACTTTGGTCGTCTTGCCAGCCTGAATCTTCTTCGACATACATGAGGTCAATATTTTGACTCTGAATGCGCGGCAAACATACACTTAAAGCGGCAGATCTTAGTAATGGATCTTGTGGCATATAGATGGCGACATGCTTGTCTTCGTTACACATATCCAACACATGTAAGAAGTGAGCATAAGAGGTATAAGGCGGTCGAATGAGAGCGCCTTTTGAAGGGTAACTAAATGTGGTGAGGTTACCCATAGGGTCCTCAACGTTACCTCTCGCAAGAATCACTTGGTACTGCTGTTCAATGCGCTCTTTTAGTTTGTCAGAGGGCTGAGGCAGTTCGAGATTTGCTTCTGAAGAGTGCTCTTTGGATACAAATCGTGCCACATCATCATAAGGGTTATGGTCGACGTTTCCTGATGGTTCTTCATTTTGAGAGTAGTTAACGTGTTGGCAAAGTATATAGCCAGAATGCGCCTCGCCCGTCGCTATCCACACCACACCGTTGTTACTTTGTGGTTGCAGACGCTGGTAGTGAGATGCGAACTCGTAATCTTTCGCATGGTTAACCCATCGTGCATCGATCATCGCTAATTTACGACGACAACGGCTCGCGATATGGTCAACATGATCATAGAAAGTCTTTGGGTTGATCTCTAATTTTCGGCAGATTTCACGTACGGAATAGCCCATGAACAGTAAGCCCATGAGGTTCTCTTGAAATTGGAGTTTTTTATTGGATCCAGACCATTTATCAACGAAGGTTGTTTGGCAGTCTTTGCATCGATAACGCTGCCTGTCGCCACTGTAGCCGAAGGCATGATAAAGATGTTTATGGGTATGAACCGATAAGCCGAAGTTATCGCAATCATCATTACGACAAGCAGGGAGCCCGTCGCTGTGAAGTTGTCTTAAGCGATGAAGTTCGCTTAACACTTCACGATTGTTAAGTAAGGGGGGGAAAGCTCCACATTCACGACAAACCATCGCTGGACGCTTAGGGTTCGCGTGTTGCAAAACATACCGTTTTGCATCGCTCAAGCCAAAGTTGTCACACGCCAATGTTTTACAAAAGTTGAGTTGCAAACCATCCGCATCTTTTGGCAGCTTGTCGTTAGACACGATCTCCCCCTCGGGATTATTTGAGCAGCCAAGCGAGCCTGGCTGCGGGGTAACGCTTTTCAATGTATCTTTTATCAAATCGTTAGATGTTGATTGCTGTCTCTAGAGCAACTTTCATCATGTCGTTGAAAGACTTTTGACGCTCTTCAGAACTTAGTTTTTCACCACGGATGATGTGGTCAGATACTGTTAGGATAGTTAGTGCTTTAGCACCAAGGTCTGCAGCAACGCCGTAGATACCAGCCGCTTCCATATCAACACCTAGGATGCCTAGCTTTTCCATTTTTTCGAAAAGGTCAGCTTCTGGAGTGTAGAAAAGGTCTGCAGAGAATACGTTACCAACTTTAACTGGAACTTCTTGTGCACGAGCTTGGTTTACTGCTTCTTCTAGAAGACCGAAATCAGCGATAGCAGCGAAGTCGTGGTTGTTGAAACGAATGCGGTTTACTTTTGAGTCAGTAGATGCACCCATGCCGATAACAACGTCCATTAGTTTAACGTCGTCACGTACCGCGCCACAGCTACCTACACGAATAACGTTTTTCACGCCGAACTCAGCGATTAGCTCGTGTACGTAGATGCAGCATGATGGGATACCCATACCGTGGCCCATTACAGAAACTTTCTTACCTTTGTAAGTGCCTGTGTAGCCAAACATGTTGCGAACGTCACAAACTTGCTTCACGTCATCAAGGAATGTTTCTGCAATGTATTTTGCGCGAAGCGGGTCGCCCGGCATAAGTACTGTTTCTGCGAAATCACCAGCTTGAGCATTAATATGAGGTGTAGCCATGGTCGTTCTCCAAAGTTTAAACGGTAATTATAGGAACAGGATTTAATCAATTACCGATTCTGTTGAATTGAATTCGTTTTGTTGAGGCAATATTAGCGAGTTAGAACGTGGATCCATGAGACTTTAGTCACAAAACAGGTCTGCCATTATAGTTTTATTAATATTGATAACTAAATCTGTTGAAAGCGTAAAGGCAATCGATTTTGTATGGGTTAATTGCAAGCGAATGAGAGGAAAAGGCCCACACATAAACTTGTTGTCTATCAGTTTCGAGACAACAATACGTTGTAGAGACGTTTGATCAGAGATAATCTAAACTTTGATAAAAGACAAACCAAGGATTTGTATGTCGCATTGCGCTAACTCGACGCCTTTGCCGTCAATGAAAACACGACTTCACAGGGCGGTGTCGCTTGTTGTAAGAACTACTTTGCTTGCCAGCGGGATAGCTTCATCGTGGGTGTCTGCTGCAACCTTTGAATTGCCACCAACGGAAAGCCGCATTGTGGGCAGAATCCAGCAGCATGAAGTGGCGGCGGGCGAAACCTTGGCCATCATTGCCAAGCAATACGATATTGGTTTTCTCTCTTTAATGGCAGCCAACAAAGGGGTGGATCCTTTTCTTCCCGCGGAAGGCTATGTGTTAAGCATTCCAAGCCGCTTGATTTTGCCTGACACCCCAAGAAAGGGGATTGTCATCAATCTTGCTGAGTTAAGGTTGTATTACTTTGAGCCTGAGAAAAATCAGGTGCATGTTTTCCCTGTCGGCATCGGTCGAGTGGGGCGTGATACTCCCGAGATGATCACCAAGATAAGCCAAAAAAGACCGAATCCAACATGGACGCCACCAAATTCAATCCGCAACGAGTATCTTGAAAAGGGCATTGAATTACCGAGAGTGGTTCCTGCCGGGCCGGAAAATCCATTGGGAGAGTACGCTTTGAGGCTTGCTTATGGCGCTGGCGACTATTTGATCCATGGTACAAACAAAGATTTCGGGATAGGTTTACGAGTTAGCTCTGGTTGTATCCGAATGGAACCTAAAGACATTGAGTGGCTGTTTGAGCAAGTGAACCGTGGTGAACAGGTCACCATTATCAATGAGCCGATTAAGGTGTCATTAGAGCCTGATAGAAGTGTGTTTGTAGAAGCGCACGAGCCATTAACTCGAAGTGATGGTTCAAAGAAATCATTACAGATCCCTGTGGAACTAAAATGGTGGCTTGAAGACGCAGAACTGCCAAATTCAAAGGCGAAAGCGGTTATCTTTGCTCAAAACGGCGTACCTGTAGAGATAGCACCACCTGTGATTGAGTTTTAATTCGATTGCCTCTTCTGCAACAAGGGGCGGTTTTATCTTGTTTACTCGCATTAGTGTCACCCAAAAAAAGCACCACATCCGATAAGAAGTGGTGCTGTCTATATACTGCTTTTTGCGACTTATTTAATCTACAGCTTAATCGCGATTAGATCTCAAACTACTTAGTGTAAGACTCAGCGATGTTGTCGATACGGTCGTTAGCACGGTCCGCTTCTTCTTTCGCTGCCATTGCGGCTGCTTCTGCTTCTTGAGCCTTCATTTCTGCGGCTGCTTTGTCACTCTTAAGTGCTTCAACTTCGCTTGTTAGTTGAGCGACTTGGTTAGTTAGTTGATCCATTTCTGACACTGCAGCTTCTTCTGGCTCTGAAGAACAACCGGCTAAAATGAAAACTGATGCTGCAGCTGCGATTAACGTCTTATTCATAAGAACTCCTTGCTTATTTATCATCAAAAGATGCGCTATACATTCTTTATCATATAGTCGCTTCATTAATGATTGTAGCGACTAATTTTTTAACTGCAAAAACAATAACTAAAGAAATTGCTAAATTTTTGAGTTAATTAGCTAAGTATCACGTTGTGTCTCATTTATGAGATGAAGGATTTAGAGACGACTTGAAGGTGTTTTTGGAGAGCTATCCCTTTGCTAGCAATGCATACGTTGTTCTAGCTAAAGATAGATAAAGGGATAAATTTACTGTGATCTCTATCCTTATAAAGTACTTTCGCGGTATCATGTCACGTTAAATTAATTTTATTCAATACCATCATGACTGGAGAGTCCTTTGCACTTTAAAGATTTAGGCTTAGATAACCGCTTACTGAAGAACTTAAAACATTACGACTTCAAGAAGGCGACAGAGATCCAATCAAAAGCGATCCCTGTTGCTATTGCTGGTAAGGATCTATTGGCTTCATCAAAAACGGGATCAGGAAAAACATTGGCGTTTGTGTTGCCAATGATACATAAAGCATTAAAAACAAAAGCGTTTTCTGCTAAAGATCCTCGTGGTGTAATTTTGGCTCCTACTCGTGAGCTAGCGAAGCAAGTTTACGGCGAACTGCGTAGCATGCTTGGTGGTCTGTCTTATGAAGCGGCGCTTATCTTAGGTGGTGAGAACTTTAACGACCAAGTTAAAGCACTGCGTAAGTACCCTCGTTTTATCGTTGCGACTCCAGGCCGTCTTGCTGACCACCTAGAACATCGTTCATTGTTCCTAGATGGTGTTGAAACGCTAATCCTTGATGAAGCGGACCGTATGCTTGATCTGGGTTTCGCTCCAGAACTTCGTCGCATTGCCAATGCAGCTAAACACCGTCGTCGTCAAACGTTGATGTTCTCTGCAACGTTAGATCACGCTGAAGTAAATGGCATTGCAAATGAAATGCTAGACGCACCTAAGCGTATCTCTGTTGGTGTTTCTAACGAGCAACACTTAGATATCACACAGAAATTCTACTTATGTGATCACCTAGATCACAAAGAAGCGATTTTAGACCGTGTACTGGAAGAAGCTGAATACCGTCAGGTAATGATCTTCACAGCAACACGCGCTGATACTGACCGTTTAACAGATAAGTTGAACGAGAAGAAGCTTAAAGCGGTAGCACTGAGTGGTAACCTAAACCAAACGCAACGTAATGCTATTATGAGCCAGTTCGAGCGTGCGGTTTACAAGATCTTGGTAACTACCGATGTTGCTTCACGTGGTATTGATATTCCAAACGTGAGCCACGTTATCAACTTTGATATGCCTAAGCATACGGAAGAGTACGTGCACCGTGTAGGTCGTACTGGCCGTGCGGGTAACAAAGGCGATGCGATTTCTTTGGTTGGTCCAAAAGACTGGGACAGCTTCAAGCGTGTTGAACTTTACCTTCAACAAGATTTGACCTTCTCTGTACTTGAAGGCCTAAAAGGTAAATTCAAAGGCATTAAACCTCGTAAACCTGCGTTTGCTAAAGGCGGTCCTGCTAAGAATAAGACCAACACTCAAGCGAAGAAAACGCCGAAGAAACCAGTTAAGCGCGATAAGAGCTTCCACCAAAATGTGGCCGTGGGTGATACCGTGTTTATCCCTAAGAAGAAAGTCGCACCAAAAGTGGACGACGAGTAATCACCAGCCAGTTTTAAAGCGTTTGCTAGTAAAACTGACATAAATAAAAACCGCCAATATTAGGCGGTTTTTTTGTATCTCGACCTTGGCTCAGCCATTACTTTTCGATATTTAGTTAGAAATTGAACGTCGAGAACGAATACGCCAAGATGTGGTCGGCAATGTATTTATGAGTAGCTGTAGTTGGGTGTGTCACGCCCCAAAATACATAACTGTCTGAACCATAGGTGGCACAGTCATTGGTTAAGCTGTGGCTTCGCAAGTAGTCCGCGGCTGAGCTTCGATTGATATTAAGACAAGCATCGCTCGCGTTTCGAAAGCCATGTTGTTCTGGGTTATCGGTAATGCTGGCGAACAACGCACTTGCATCGAACAACACCACGTTTTTCCCTATACCTTGGTAATACTCGGCTTGAGCTTTGATGAACTGGTTGAATTCTAAGATCTTGCCACGAACTTTTATTATCTCTTGTTCGGTAGAGTATTTGAATTGAGGGGCTTTGGTTGCATCGGGTAAGGTGAACAGCAGGATATTGTTCGCACCAGATTCTGTTAAGCGGATCAGCGCGCTGCTAAAGTCAGCCTTTACATCGGCGACTTCTCGGTTGTAATTCATGAAGTCATTGAGGCCAAACTCTAAAGTAAACAGTGAGTTTTCCGGACGATAGTTTTTGGCGACTTTCATGTAGGTCAGATAAGAGGTGACTTGATCATAAACACCAGTCAATGCCACGTATTGGTTGGTACCTGCGGCGCCACCCACAGCCCAGTTATACAGAGGGACATCTTTCGCTTTTGCTAAATACTCCGTCCAGACTAAACCATTCGAAAGTGCCCTAAAAACCACGAATCTGCGTTCGGAAAAAACCATTGTGAGCCATTAAATAGATTACCAGTGTCGGACAGGCTATCACCAAAGATGACAATACGATTGATGCTATTGGCCTGGAACGCGTTATCGTTGGTCCAGATGGAGTGGTTGTAAGAGAAGCGATTATCTGCGGCAAAGTAGGTGATGTCAGCGGCGTCATGTTGGATGTCGAGCGTCTGTTCGCAACGCTGTTTGATTTCAGATTGAGGCGCATCACTGTAGAACATGTTTTTGAAAGAAACAGAAGACCACCAATATCCGTTGATCGTGTAGTAATCACCACTCTCTTTCTTTGCCCACTTCCAGTCGGTGGCTGGGGAATCATGAGAGGCATCGGTTCGATACCAACATCTAACATATGAATAGGTCTCTGAGCCTTGTGCACTGAGTACTTGTGCAGATGTAATCGATTCAGGTGTTGGTATTGAGTCTTCAGCGGCATAAGCGGCAAAAGGCAGGGCTAACGTGAGTATTAGAGCCGTATTTTTCATCACTGTATTCTCTTTTATATTTAGATGAGCCAAACAGAAACGCTGTTGCTTGTTGCTTGTTTCTTGATAAGTGGATAAGTAAATAACTGGTACGACCTATATCTAAAATCAATAATTAGCGTCAATATATTCAGGGTTATGGTGTGTCGTTAATGGAATAAGCCTCAAGTTATCAACGAGTTTTTGGTTGAAAAATACCTGTTTCCAAACGGTTATTTGTCGAATAATTTTGGTTTATTGAGAATGTTGAATTGATATTTGAGTCGGGATATTGAAAGAACAATCTCATCAACCTTAGTTAAATGTTAATTTAATCAATTGCTTATGTTTTGTTCTCCTGATTCTGTTTGCCTGATGTTCATCGCACCTGTTTAATTCAAGTTCGCCATCACAAATATGAAGTCGTTACTTTCTGTTTTATAAAATCATCATCTACGGTTCTTTTACTCATCAGAGGTCTAATCTGTTTAAGGAAAGAGCATTGAAAAAGATATTAATTTGGACGATAGCCTGCCTATCCAGTTTTGGCGTATATGCCGGAACGAGCGCATCAGCATTAGAAGCCAGCGGATACACTGAAACGAAATACCCCATTATGTTGGTACATGGTCTGTTTGGTTTCGATACATTAGCGGGCGTTGACTATTTCTATGGCGTACCTGAATCCCTAACCAAAGATGGCGCGAACGTATATGTCGCTCAGGTCTCTGCAACCAACAGTTCAGAGGTCCGTGGTGAACAGTTACTCAGCCAAGTTGAAACGCTGTTAGCTGCAACAGGAGCAAGTAAGGTGAATCTGGTTGGTCATAGCCACGGTGGGCCTACGGCTCGTTATGTTGCGTCAGTTCGACCTGATCTTGTTGCTTCAGTGACCAGTATTGGCGGTGTGCATAAAGGTTCTAAGGTCGCTGATCTCGTTCGAGGGAACGTATCTGAAGGCTCTGTCACAGAAGGTATCGCGGTTAAATTAGCAGGTGGATTAACGACACTGATTAACCTTTTATCTGGTGGAACGGATCTCGACCAAGACGGCCTCGCTTCTCTTGAAGCATTGACCACAGAAGGCTCGCTAGCCTTCAACCAGTTTTACCCTGAGGGCGTTCCGACGTCTGAGTGTGGCGATGGTGAGTGGCAAGCAAGTAACGGCGTTTATTATTATTCATGGACAGGGTCTTCCACTTTTACCAACCTTCTTGATCCTACCGACGGAGCGATGACAATCCTAGGCTTAACCTTCAACGAACCTAATGATGGCTTAGTAGGAGCATGCAGCGCGCATTTGGGCAAAGTGATTGGTGATGATTACAAAATGAACCACCTAGATGAGATTAATGGGTTATTGGGAATTCACCACTTGTTTGAGACAGATCCTGTAACACTATATCGTCAGCATGCCAATCGATTGAAGTTGGCTGGCTTGTAGTCTGCAAAGCCGTTTAATAAGAAAACAAGGGAAGTATGATGAAAAAGACCGCCATTTTGTCGATAACCACGATAGCCCTGATGAGCACAGCGGCGGTCTTTTTATATCTAAATAATCAAGATACACATACTGACGACGAACAACGCGTCTCCTCATTGAAAGTCACCTCTCAGCAAGATACCGACATCGATAACGCATCAGCAAAAGACATGATGGAATATTTCGTGTCAGGTAATACAGAATTAACCCTTGAAGGTATTCGAGACAACGTGGCGAAACACCACGAACAATCATCAACAACCGTGGTTGATGAAGCACTGTTTGCCAAATATCTTGAGTATAAGTCGGCACTGACATCGTTGGACGTGCAGTTCGGTACCACATCCATTTCCGCTGATGATCTACGTGCACTCAATCAAGCGCTCCTTGACCTCCAAGCTCAGTTTTTCAGTGAGAGCGAGATAAGTATTCTGTTTACGCACGACAACAGAATGAGAGAAATCGCCTTAGAAAAGTTACTTCTGAAACAGGAGGGATTAGAGGATGAAGAATACCAACAAAGACTCGAATCCTATCTATCTGAGCAACCTGATTATGTTCAGTCGAGTCACCAGAATCAGGTGTTACTCCAACAGCTCTCTAGCTCTGAAGGTCTCGATGAACAGGGTAAATACTTAAAGAGAAGCGAACTTGTCGGTGAAGAAGCAACCCAGAGACTTGAAGCACTTGATAAACAAAGAGCGGCCTTTGAAGACTCGTTAGAGGTCTACTTCGCAGAACGAAATGATGTCTTGAAAGATTCATTCCTATCAAAAACCGAACAACAAGAGAAGATTGCGCAACTTAGGACTGAACATTTCCTACCAGAACAGCTTAGAAGGGTAGAAGCGATTGAAAGAATTCGAGCGGCTGAATCTCGTCAGTAGTGTCTAAAAGCGAAAAACCAGCCATGATGGCTGGCTTTTTGTTTATCGGCGAGTTCTAAAGAGCATACAGCCTGAATCTGTTTGCCTTGAACTTCGTACCTTGAAGCCTATACCTTAAAGTAATCCAACTGCTGCTTCTGTTGTTCTGCTCGGTTAGAAAGCTCGTGGCTTGCTGCAGCGGCTTGAGTAATGCCGGTAACGTTTTGGCTTACTAGGCTGTAGATGTTTGAGATGTTACGGTTGATGTCTGAGGTTACTTGGCTTTGCTCTTCGGCGGCAGAGGCAACCTGAGTGTTAATCTCAGTCATGTCCGTTACCGAGTTAGCAATGCCTGAAAGCGCCGCGCTTACTTCACCTGCAAGAGTTTGGTTGTGTTCCAGCATAGATAATGAGCTGCTCATGCTTTCATTCGCGTTACCGGATTGAACCTGCAAACCTTCTATGATGGTTTGGATCTCTTTGGTTGAATCTTGTGTACGTGCCGCTAGCATTCGAACTTCATCAGCAACCACTGCGAAACCACGACCGCTTTCACCTGCACGAGCGGCTTCGATTGCTGCGTTAAGCGCCAGCAGGTTAGTTTGTTCAGAGATACTTTGAATTACCTCAATCACTTTACCAATCTGTTCAGAGTGCTCTTTTAGCGTGCCCACAACATTTGCGGCTTCGCTTAGCTGAATCGCCATCTGTTCGTTAGCTTTGTTGCTTTCATTAAACAAGCTCATGCTGTGTGTCGCCATTTCGTCAGCTTGCTTAGACGCTGAGTCGGCTTGTACTGCGTTCTCATTAACGTGTGCTGCTGTGCTTTCCAATTGGTTCACAGCAGAAGCAACTTGCTCCACCTCTTGCTTCTCTTGGTCTGAGTTAACGCTGGACTGTGTCATTACAGCCGCTAGCTCTGTCGACGCAGAAGCCACTTCGATACTGATTCGAGACAGCGAGCTTACCGTGTCACGCAGCTGTTCAACAGACTGGTTTACGTCTTGCGCTAGGCGTGAGATTTCGTTGTCGCCATACTCTTCTGCTTTAACTAACAAGTTACCTTTTGCCACTTCGCGCATGGTTGCTTGAATATTGCTGATCGGCTTAACAATGATGCCAGCCAGCGTCCAACTGATAATTAGAGCTACAGATAGGATCACTAGAAGCGCAATGGTTGCGGTATCGAGTGTGCTGGTGTGTTGCTGACCATTGATGTCGACTTCTTGAGTCGCAAGCAGATTCAACTTTTTAGAAAGCGTGTTGATCGCTTGCACCATGTCATTACCCGCGTGTCGGTATTGGTCGATTGCGATCTGGTAGCGGTTTTCAAAATCTGAAGAGAGTGATGTATCGCCGTGTTTCGCTCTTAATAGAGGAAGCATGGTGGTGCGAGAAAAGTCGACATAGTGATTCATCGCTTTGTTCATCGCGGCCACTTCATCTTGCATGCCTGGCACTGTGTCTAATGAATTCAGTAGGCGAGTATTTTGGTCGCGTTTTTGGTTTAGTGTTTCAACCAGTGTTTTTACGTCATCAGCATTGAATAGACTGTAAATCGCTTTGATGCGCATGCCATAGCTGTTGTCGACGATTTCGCTTAGTTCTTCTTTATGTAAGATTAATTGGTCGGTCGCTACTGATACATCTTTGAATGCACTTTCTAGCTTTTCACTACCGATAATGACACCGGCTAAAAGTAAAACGACGGAAAATAGTACGGGTATAAGAATTTGTATTTTGATTGATAAGCCACTGAGAAGTTGGCGCATGTAATGTCCTTCTTGAATAAAACAAATAGATGAGAATTATTATTATTATTAGAATTAGTTGGCGATTCTAACTAATGAGACTGACAATTCAATCAGTAAAGGCTTTGATTTCGTTATATGCGATAGGTATTTGATATAGATGGTTGTTTATTGTTCTAAATGGCGATAAAGGTGGATCTTTTTATCCATCGTGTTAGGGCTAATTGATTGATAAATAGAGAAATATATTGGTTAGTATTCGATATAAATAGGGAAGGAAATCTAGCTTTTTGGTGCTCAAACGATGGTGAGACCTGCATTCACTAACTGCATCTGATGGGGACGCGACTATCAATTCATCGAGTAGGAGAGAAATTAGCCATTAATTTGTAGTTGTCATATAGGCTTCAATTAAGTGAAACACAACTGTCACATTCGGATTCTAAAGTAGGCCTCGTTCAAGCAAAACATTACGGCAATAACGCCACTAAAGGAAATTTGTGATGAAAAAGACAGTTATCGGTGCAATCGCACTACTAGGCGCTCTAACAGTGAATACAGCTTCAGCTAAAGAAACTATCTCTGTAGTTGGCTCTAACAGTGCTTCTCCACTGGTTGAAGTTTTTGCAGAAACCTACATGAATAAAGGCGAACCAGTGTTCATCGAAATTCAAGCACCAGGTTCTTCTGCAGGCATCAAAGCAGCAAAAAATGGAAGTGCTGACCTTGGTATCTCTTCTCGTGACCTAAAAGAAGAAGAGAAAACAGCTGACCTGAAAGAGCTAGTTATCGCTCGTGACGGTATCGCAGTTGTTGTTAACCCGAACAACGAAGTATCTGCTCTTACTGCTGAGCAAATCACTTCAATCTACAAAGGCGACATCACTAACTGGAAAGATGTTGGCGGCGCTGATAAACCAATCGTAGCAATCACTCGTGATACTGCATCAGGTACACGTGGTGCATTCGAAGACATCATGAAGCTTAAGAAGAAGATTGGCGATAAGAAAGTATCGGCTATCTCTCAACGTGCACAAGTTGCAAACGGTAACGGCGCACTTAAAGTTTCTGTAGCAAGCAACCCATACGCTATCGGCTTTATCTCTCTAGGTACAGTTGACGAATCTGTTCAAGCTCTAACTATCGACGGCGCTGCTGCGACTGTAGACAACGTTAAGAACGGTTCTTACAAAGTTGCTCGTCCATTCCTAGTTCTTTACAAAGCAGGCGCTCCAACAGCTGAAACTCAACAATTCCTAGATTGGATGGTTGCAGATGAAGCTCAAGCTATCGCTGGTAAGAAAGGCTACATCACAGTTAACTAATCTTAACTGACTCAATCTTAATTATTGCTCAGCCTGCTTTAGGCTGAGCCTTTTCTTTCAACTTTGTTTATTTCGAGCTCTTATTGAGCCACAAAGTTTGAGATTTTATATATGACCATCGCAAATAGTGAAAAGCTTATGAATACTGAAGCGACTCAAATCAACAAGCCAAGTCTACGTGCTAAGAAGCGCATCGACTGGAGAGAAAGAATCTTCCACGGCTTGTTCTTATCGAGTGCTGTAATCGGCATCGTATCACTAGCCGTTATCGCTTACTTTATCGTTGCAGAGAGTATCCCTGCATTCCAAGAGGCCGGTGTTTCTGGCATCGTTCTGGGTGTTGACTGGTTACCTCCAGCTCTATTCGGTGTTGCAACCATGATTGTTGCATCGATTGTTTCGACACTTGGAGCTGTAGTTGTTGGTGTGCCAGTTGGTGTATTAACCGCTATTTTTATTGCTGAGATTGCTCCAAAGCGTCTTGCAGATATTATTCGACCAGCAGTTGAGCTTCTAGCGGGTATCCCGTCGGTAGTTTACGGCTTCTTCGGTCTAGTAATTATCGTTCCAATGATTCAAAACGTTTTCCAAGTACCAGCGGGTAACACTATCCTGGCGGGTATCATTGTTCTGGGTATCATGATTCTTCCTACCGTTATCACGGTTTCTGAAACTTCGATTCGTGCGGTACCTCGTACATACAAAGAAGGTTCACTTGCACTGGGTGCTTCGAAAATCTACACGATTTTTAAGCTACTCGTTCCTGCTGCACGTTCAGGCATTATGACTGGTGTGATTTTGGGTATCGGCCGCGCACTTGGCGAAACGATGGCAATCATCATGGTTATGGGTAACGCGCCAGCAATGCCAGAAGGCATTTTGGACTCTGCTCGTACGCTAACAGCAAACATTGCAATTGAAATGTCTTACGCAAGTGGCGTTCACGCTAACGCACTGTACGCAACAGGTGTTGTACTTCTAGTGTTCATCATGATGTTAAATGGTGCTCTACTTTATCTTAACCGTGAAAAAGCGAAGTAGGCGAGGATAAGTAATATGGATCGCGTAAAACTAAAACAAGCACGTCAAACCAAAGATAACATCCTAAAAGGTTTTATCTGGGCAGCTGCAGCTGTAACCGTTGGTTTCTTATTCTGGATTATTTGGTACATCCTATCGAACGGTCTGCAATACGTAGATTGGAACTTCATCACTGACGATTACACTCGTACTGGTGAAGAACGTGGTATTTTCCCAATGATCATTGCCACGATCTACATGGTAATCGCATCGATTGCGGTAGCCGCGCCACTGGGCATCATGACGGCGATATACTTAACTGAATATGCGAAAGTAGGTAGCCGATTGGTGAAAGTGATTCGATTCTGTACTGAGTCGTTAGCTGGTATCCCATCGATCATCTTTGGTCTGTTCGGTATGACCTTCTTTGTTTCGATTCTTGGTCTTGGCTTCTCGATTCTGTCGGGTGCACTAACGCTAAGTATCCTGATTCTTCCTGTAATCATTCGTACTACAGAAGAAGCATTGATGGCAGTGCCACAAACTTACCGCGAAGGCTCATACGGCCTTGGCGCTTCAAAAATCTACACTATCTGGCGTTTGATCTTACCAAGCGCAATGCCAGGTATCTTAACTTCGGTCATTCTTAGTATTGGTCGTGTAATTGGCGAATCAGCACCTGTATTTTTAACAGCAGGTATGGTGGCACGTGTTCCTGAGTCGGTATTCGATTCTGGCCGTACACTAACGGTTCACCTATATAAGCTGACAACAGAGCTATTTACTATCGATGAGTGGAACCAAGCCTACGGCACGGCGACAGTCCTAATCGTACTGGTTCTCTTGATCAACATGGTTACAAAACTGATTGCGAGACGCTTCAACACGGCAACTTACTAAGCTCATTAGCTGGCTCATAAATAAAGCGAGCCCCCGTGATAAAGAAAGCATCAAGTTAGACACGAATTTAAGAATTTAGAGATTACGAACATGAATAAATTTGATATTGAGAACCTAGATCTGTTTTACGGCGACAACCAAGCGCTTAAATCTATCAACCTGCCAATTCCAACTCGCCAGGTTACTGCTCTGATTGGCCCGTCTGGCTGTGGTAAATCAACACTATTGCGTTGTTTGAACCGCATGAATGACCTAATTGAAGGCGTTACGATTAAGGGTAAGCTGGATATGGATGGCACTGACATCTACGGTAATATCGATGTCGCTGACCTACGTATCCGCGTAGGCATGGTATTCCAAAAGCCAAACCCGTTCCCAATGAGCATCTACGAGAACGTGGCATACGGCCTACGTGCTCAAGGTATCAAAGACAAAAAACACATCGATGAAGTGGTTGAGCGCTCGCTACGCAGTGCTGCACTGTGGGATGAAGTAAAAGACCGTCTTAAAGCGCATGCATTTGGTCTGTCTGGTGGTCAACAACAGCGTCTATGTATCGCACGTACCATTGCAATGGAACCAGATGTAATCCTGATGGATGAACCAACATCGGCTCTAGACCCAATCGCGACACACAAGATTGAAGAATTGATGGAAGATCTGAAGAAAGACTTCACTATCGTTATCGTAACGCACTCAATGCAGCAAGCGCGTCGTATCTCAGACCGCACGGCTTTCTTCCTAATGGGAGAGCTTGTAGAGCATAACGAAACCAGCGTTATCTTCAGTGAACCAAAAGATGATCGTACTAAAGGTTACGTAAACGGTGACTTCGGTTAATCGACGATTTACGTGTGGTATTTAAGCGATTAGATACCTTTACACACTAACTGAAACGCAGGTTAGATAATCGAATAGAACAACAGAATTATCACTATAACTATAAGCGATGGAAGTTTTGCCCCACTATAGGTGGGGCTTTTTTATGTGTCTAAAAAATCCCCAATGTCGATGTGATTTTGGGCAGAGAATCCCATTTTTGTCGTCCTTCTCATGCTTGTGATAATGTTAAAGGTGAAACTGCGACCCGCTTAACATCTCATTTTTACTTACATTGATTGCATATCAAGCCTTCTGTATTTTTGCTTTATTCTTAATCGCCAATGGAAGGAAGCTGTGCCTGTTAAAGCCTTTGCAAAACAAATATCTGCGACACGCGACCATCGTCTGTTGGCTGAGTCTCTTTTTGACTATCTGGTTAAGGTACTTACTCCAAAAGGGATAGGAATATTTGCTGAACCGACGCCGGAGAGCGACGCATTACCGCTTTTTTCTTATGGCGACCTAACCTCATTGGCGAGCTACCCCTCTACATTTTGGCCGTGGGTCTCACAGTTTGATACCGCAGACGGGGTTTTGCCAATGGCTATCAACACCTGCAAGTGGGAACACATGAAAGTGCTTGGTGGGGAGTCGTTTATCATGATGCTCGACAACGCACCTGCCTCCAGAACTTATTTAATTGTTCAAAATTGCAATGCTGAGAAGGTTAATCAAACCTTTGACCAAGATCTTGATGTGTTACAGCTCGCGGCTGCCCGTTGGCAATGTATTCGTGCCGAAAAGAACGCGGCGCTAGAAATCAAACACAGAGACACACGTGAAGCTCAATACTTAGATGAGATAAAGTTACGTGAGCTGTTTGTAGAGAACATGAAGCTGGTTCATCAGGTCGCGCTTGAGCTTTCTAACCCTGAGTCACTCGATGCTTTGTATAAAGCATCGGTTGAGGCTGTGCGAGACAGGTTAGGGTTTGATCGTGCGATCTTCATGTTGCTTGATATGAAAAAGCGTTGTTTCAGCGGCACTTATGGCACTGACGAAGCGGGTAAAACCAACAGTGAACACCACACTCAATACGATTTGCACCAACTTGAAGCGGAATACATTGAAGCGCTGTCTGATAACCATACTAATCTAGTCATCATCGATAATGCGCCCCTGTATACAGAAGGTAAGGTGGTCGGGCAGGGGTGGAATGGCATGCTTATCTTGCGTGAAGGCGACAAACCTGTTGGCTGGATCGCCATGGATAACTACATTCATCGCTCACCGATTACTAACTATCAAAAGCAGATGCTTGAGTCTTTTGGCTCTTTGCTTTCTCAAATCTATATTCGCAAGCGCCAAGAGCAGAACATACGTATGTTGCACTCAAGTATGGTTGAGCTGTCTCGATGCGATAGCGTCAGTGAAGTCTGTAAGTCTGCGGTTAGTTTTGCGATTCAACATCTAGGTATCGATCGACTGGCTGTTTTCCTAACAGACAAAAAGTGCAGTTACATGCAAGGTACTTGGGGCACTGACATCAAAGGCGATATTGTCGATGAGTCCTATTATCGCTCTGAGCTGGTGGAACGTGACATTGTAGCCGCAGCTCGTGCTTGCCCTAATCAAGTTGCCTTTGAAGAATCAGTTCCTATCTATCACGATTTCAATATTGTGGGAGTCGGTTGGACGGCAATGACCATGCTCACCACCAATACGGGTGAGCCGATTGCGTTTATCGCTGCTGATAACCTATTAACTCGCAGTCCTTTAACCTCACAGCTTCGTGAGGTAATACGTATCTTTGCTTCGAGCCTTGCTGAGGTGCTGCAAAGAACCATGGCTCAAGAAGAACTGAAAAAGCTCAATGAAACATTGGAGCAAGAAGTCAGTAAGCGTACCCAAGAGCTAGAGTTGGCGAATGAGCAATTGGATATCATTTCTAAGCTAGATCCTCTTACGCGCCTTGGAAACCGCCGTATGTTGTCGCAGGTTCTAGAAGACTTGAACGGTGACGATCAAGGTGCCTTTGCCTTACAGAATGAAATTACATTTGGCTTGATTCTTGTCGACCTCGACCACTTTGGTTTGTACAACAGTGTCTATGGTCATACTGAAGGGGATGCGGCTCTGAGGACGGTAGGTGAGATACTGAATGCCCATGTTCACAATGATAAAGAAACCTTCTGCCGGATTGGCGGAGAGGAGTTTATGTTGTTGATGATTGGCACGAATCACTCAGAGACAAAGCAACGTGCAGAGTCGATTAGAAAATGCATTGAAGAGGCAAAAATCCTGCATTGTGAAAGTAGTACCAGCCCATATTTAACGGCATCCGTTGGCTATGCCTCGATAACGTCTGACCAGCATCAGTTCGATTTTGATTTGTTGTATGGCAAGGCAGATAAAGCCTTGTATCAAGCCAAAGACTCGGGGCGAAATCGAATTGTTTCTGCCTTAAAACGTAAAAAAGTCACAGCCTCTCTTTCTTAAAATAAAGGCCGTTGATCTCAAGATGATCAACGGCCTTTGTGTTTTACTGTTCTTGATGAACAGCGTCGACTAAAGATTTTCTAGCGAACTATTATGCTTTTTACTCGCAACTCTCTTGGGCTTCTTCACCGTTTTGATTGCCAGCTCAGGGCTCCATGTTTGGGCTGGTGAACCGGCTTCACCATAAAGGCTTTGGTTTAGCTTGGTGAGTTCGGCTTCAACGGTTTGTAACGTCTCATCACTTAGATCTGTATTTTCATATTTCCATTGCTCAAATAAGGTTCTGGTCATCACGCCATCTTTCGTTCTTAGAGCTTCAATAAGCGCTTCTGCGGTATCTGATTGACGTTCAACCGTGTGTGTTGGTTTTGTCGTTACACCGCGGCGTGACCAGAAGTAGAATGCCAATGCTGAGCTGATTAGCCACAAAGCTGCAAATAGGGCGGTGAGATAAGGCCAGATCCCAGGGCTATCCACAGTAACAACCGTCGGGCTTACTTGTTGGGCGGGCGTAGCAGTTACTGGTGGAGTGCTTGACGTTGCGCGATCACTTGCTTTTACCGCTAACTCTAGCCCCTGCGCTTTGCTTGTTTGTTCTGATTGCAAATCGGTGTTAAACCAAGCTTGAGACACATCAGGAAGCGAGATGTTTCCTGCCTCTTTCGGAATCAAGACTTGCTTGTAAACAACGACAGAATCACCTGACTGAGTTGTGCCAAATTGCGGCTTCTCTTCATAAACACGTACCGAATTAGGGTAGGTGATATTCAGTTTTGGCAGCTGGTGTTGCGTTAAGTTGCTAGCCGTCATCGTGATGGTACGAGTTAACGAATCACCCGCTTCCATTTCAATGGTTTGGTTGTCGCCTTCTAAACCATTACTATTTCCCAGTTGATTGCCTTGGCTATCTGACCATTGTTGAATCAGTTTGAAGTTTGATGTTGGTAACCACTCACCTTGGTAGCCTTTTGGTACGTCCTTCACAGTTACATCTAAGATTTCAACGGGCGTGTCGAGCTGGAACAGACGCGTTGTACTGGAGTTGTTGGTTGAGTAAACAACAGCTCCTGTTAGCTTCGGCCCGTTCAGCTTAAATTGACCTGCTTTTTGTGACGAGATACGGAATGACTGTTGAACTACCGTCACCTCCTTTCCATTGAGAACGTCTTGAAATTGCTTCGATTCCCCAATAGGTTCCACATCTAAGCCTGAAGAGCTCGGTGGCGCGATTTTCGGATCTTGAAGCCTTCTTGGATCCGCTTTAATGATCAGCTTTACATCAAGCTCTGCGGTCTCTTGTGGGTATAGTGAGTTCTTGCTGAGATTAAGTTGAAACTCAGCCATGTCATGTTGAGTTGGCGCCGCTTTATTAACGGCGACATTGATGGTGATAGGCTTGGTTTTAGCCCCTTCAATGTCAAAGCTAGGGATCTGTATCCGGCCTAAGCGCAGTGGAGCAAGGGTGATGTTCCACTCGCTTGACACCGAACGGCTGCCATTGACGATTCGCATCGACGAGCCAAAGCTTGGTGTACCGACATAGAAGTCCTGCTGGAGCGCTGTTAGATCTAGAGCATCAGAGGAGACCTTTTCATCGGTTGCAACTCTAAGAAGGAACACTTCATCTTTGGTGACACTGTTATGTGAAACGCTCGCCACGGCGTTTGCAGCCAATACTGAGAAGGACGAGAAAGCTCCCAACAACAATGTTAGGAGTACGGATAAAAATGGCTTGTTTAAAAATCGCATGGTTACCACTTTTTGTTCTGGTTGTTAGGAGCACTTTTTTGTCGTGCTTGTAAAATCATTTGCGCTTTAAGCAGTTGGCTCGGGTCACGGGCGCTTTCTACTTGCTCAAGTTTTCGCATGTCAGGGTCGCTCGACAGAGGTTGATCTGAGGTTTGTGCTACAGCTTGCTGACTACTTTGCTCACCATCTTCTTTTGAAGCTTGTTGTGCGCTAGCACTTTGAGGTGTAGCGCCTTCTTGGTCACTCTGTTTCGGCTGATCACTGTTACTTTGTTGCGTGGCTTGCTTGTCGTCTTGTTTAGACTTTTCAGAGTCAGAGTGATTTTCAGGTTGGCCTTGAGATGAGTTTTGGTCTTGGCTACCGCGTTGATCTTGGTTACTGCTTTGATCTTGCGACTTGCCACTGGAGCTTTGTTGTTGATCCTGAGAGCTTTGCGAAGAATCATTTTGCTGACCTTGCTGACCTTGCTGACCTTGCTGACCTTGCTGACCTTGCTGACCTTGCTGATTTTGGTCATTCTGGTCTTTGGAGTCAGAATCGCCTTGCTGTTGCTGTTGCTGTTGCTTCTGAGCCTGTTCGACAATCTCTAGGTTCTTCTTCGCATAAGCATGTTCAGGGTTGCTTTCAAGAATACGTTGATACTCTTGGATCGCTTGGTCGTACTTACCTTGTTGGGCTTGAGCGTTAGCAAGGTTGTAGCGAGCATCTTCACTAGAAAGCTCTTGCAGCGTCTGCTCTGCGGCTTCGAAATCACCGGCTTTGTATTGAGCAATGCCTTTCCACTCTTGTTGGGTGAACTGTTCAGCAGCTTGTTGGAAGTCCTCGTCCTGATACAGCTGATAGCCTACTTGATCATTGGTTTTCCACGGGTTCGCAAACGCAGTATTTGGTTGGCTAAAAGAGATAACTCCAGCTAAGGCACACCAAATAACCCCTTTCCTGAATAATCCAAGTGCCGGAAGTAATAGCAAAGGCAGTAACCAGAAACCGTTGTTCACTCTGGTGTTGAGTGAGTTCTTGGTCTTGGTTACTTCCGATGTTGTTGCAACGCGGTCGAGGTAGCTCGCGATGTGTTCAACATCTGAGTTATCAAATTGAACTTCAGTGAACGTGCCACCATAGCTGCGTGTAAGCTCGCGCATGTTCTTCAAGTTGGTTCTTGCCACCACGGTTTGTCCTGAGTCGCTTTGCAGCATCGACCCCGTAGGTAACGAGATTGGCGCACCGTTTTCACTCCCTACAGCTAGAATCGACAATGTCCAATCGTTGCCAGAGAGTAGGGAGTCGATCTGCTTCTTCTCTTGGTCATCGATGTCATCAGCAATCAATACCAAATCACCTTGGTAGATCTTCGCGCGAGTCATCATATCAATCGCAAGCTTAACGGCTGATGCGGCATCACCACCTTGATAAGGCATGATATCTGGCGATAGGTTAGGCACTAGGTTTTTGATGGTGTTGATGTCTGACGTTAGCGGGCTAATGGTGTAAGCATCCCCAGCATACGCCACCATGCCTGTTAGCCCTTCCTTCCATAATGAAAGCAGATCAAGAGCCTTGTATCGCGCTTGAGTTAAGCGATTCGGCTTAATGTCGGTGGCATACATTGACATCGACATGTCCATGATCACAACTCGTGCCTGCGTTTTTTCAAAGCTTGGTTGTTCGTTTTTCTCGAAGCTTGGCCCAGCTAACGCAATAACGCCGACCAGCCACCAAATACCGAAGTAAGTACTGCGATTTTTCGATGGCTTGCTTGATTCTGGCGCCAAGTAACGGGCGATGTGTGACGCGAGTAATCCTTGTTTGGACTGTGTCTTGCTCAGCCACCAAATAGCGGGCAGCACGGCAAGCGCCAAGAACCAATATGGGTAGATAAAAGTAAAGTTAGACATTGTTTCTCCTAATGGCTAACAGCATAAATGCGAAGAACATTGCCGCCGACAGTGGCCATACAAACCACTCTTGTTGCGGTCGCCAGATCTTAGTGGCGTTCGTCACGGGCTCTAACTGGTTAATGGTGTCGTAAATCGTCGCTAACTCTTTGCTGTCACGCGCTCGGAAGTACTGACCGCCGGTGCGTTTGGCAATTTCTATTAGTGTACGTTCATCCAAGTCTTGAGCAGTATTGACTTTGCGCGTCATGAAGAACTCTTTGACCATCATCTCGCCTGCACCGACGCCCACGGTGTAAATCGTTGCGTCGTATTTCTTTGCAATATCCGCCGCTTCTAATGGGTCTAATACCCCGGCGGTATTACTGCCGTCGCTGAGTAGAATCATTACACGTTGGGGCGCATCGCTATCGACAAAGGTTTTGGTGGCAAGACCAATACCATCACCAATCGCTGTTTGAGTACCAATCAGCTTTAACACCGCTTGATTGAGCTGTTGTGAAAGCGTATCTCTATCTAGCGTAAGCGGGGTCTGCAAGTAGGCGTGATCAGCAAATAACACCAGTCCAACTCGGTCACCTTTACGACGCTCAATAAAGTCACTCAATACGCGTTTCACCGCCGACAAGCGGTCGATGTATTCGCCATTGAACTGCATGTCTTCTTGGCTCATCGAGTAGGAGAGGTCGACAACCAACATCAAATCACGATGTTTCGGTTGAAACTCTACCGGTTCGCCATACCATACAGGGCGCGCGCTCGCCGTAACCAGCAGAAGCCAGATAATCACGGACAACGCCTTTGGTAAGCGACTGCTCGGTGTTTTGGTATTACTGTCTTCTGGCAGAAATGGAAGTCTTAGGACATGGCTTGATTCTGACTTTGGTGAGAACAAGTAAACGAGCAACGGCAGTGGCGCGATGAAGAACATCCACCACCAAACGAACTCGATGTTTAGCAAGTCCCCGCTTAGAAACATAGGGCTTAGAAAATCACTCATAAAGACCTCGCTTAGGAGGAAGGGCTTTACGAAGCCAAGTTTCGCAATCATTAACTAATTGTTGTTGAGCCTTTTTCTGTTCGTCGTTCATAAGGGCTACATCTTGATAGAGCGCTTGTTGCCACTGGGATTGTTTTGCTACAAATAACGGCTTCGCCAATTGCGCATCTAAGAACTTCAACCAATCATCACCAGACAAACCTGCAATTTTTTCACGAGGGAAATAGCTCAGTGCTGCTTGACGAACGATGTCTTGAGCTTTGCTCGGAGACAAGCCATCTTGGGACTGACTATTACTAAAGTAAGACAGCGCTTCTTGTTTCGCCTGTTGATTGTTTTTTCTACGTTTTAGAATGAAAAACACCAAGGCAATCAGGAAAATGGCTGTGATAATGACTGCCCACCAACCCCACGCCAAAGGCCACCAAGTCGGGGCGTCTGGCGCAATCACCGGACTTAAATCTAAGGGCTGTTTCATGACTGAGCTCCTGATATCTGGCTCATGAGTGACTGCGCACTCGACAGCGAGCTATAAGGTATCGCGAGAGATAACCCCATCTGTTGCAGCTGCTGTTTCTTAAGCGAAAAAGCATGGTTAAGCTTTTGCTTTTCTTTATTAGAAGAGAAATTAAACCATTGAGTTTTGCTGCCATCGGTGACCTGTTTAGAGCCTTTATAGGTGGTTTCACCTTGCTCTAGTGGGTCGTAGAAATGCACCAGACGTACTCTGTTGTGTCGGCGAATTTGACTGATAAGTGAGTAGTCACTTTCTTGGTAACGCACAAAGTCACTGAGCATAATAATATCGCTTCCTTTAGGGCAAAGCTGGTGCAGAGATTTCAGCCCATGCTCTAAGGTTGTGTCATTATGATTGTCGTGATGAGTCAGCGCTGCATTATTGATTTCTATGACTTTTTGCAAAATACGCAGTGGAGCATGGTTGCTTGCACTTGGCTTAATCTCAATGACCTCTTTGCCAGTATCGATCACCGCGCCAATTCGATCTTTTTGAGCCACAGTAAGCCAGCACAGTTGGCTAGCAAAGTGTGCAAGTTGAACCGATTTCAGCAACAAGGTTGAGCCGAAAATCATACTGCTTGATAGATCCAAGAATAAAATGACAGGCTGTTCTCGTTCTTCAGAGAAAAGTTTGGTATGCGCTTTGCCCGTTCTGGCTGTTACACGCCAATCAATGCTGCGAATGTCATCTCCCGCTTGATATTGACGAACTTCAGAGAAATTCATCCCGCGACCTTTACGGTTGCTCTCGTGTTGGCCGTTAAGCTGTGACCAAAGGCTCTTGGCGGGAGGCAACCAGCGAACAGACTGCGCTTTGTATTGCAGAAGTTCGTCCAGGTTTAACGTGACACCGTCACTATGGTTGGGTAGTTGATTATTCATGCGCGTATCCCTATGCGCTGCCAACCAATGAAATAAGGTGTGCGATCACTTGGTTTGCGGTGACACCTTCAGCTTGTGCGTGGTAGCTGCGCAGTAGACGGTGGCGTAACACAGGGAATGCCATCGCTTGAACGTCTTGTGGAGTGACGTAATCTCGTCCTGCAAGCCAAGCGTGAGCGCGGGCACAACGGTCTAACGCAATGGTTGCACGCGGGCTGACACCCATGTCTAACCATTGATCAAGTTGGTCACTGTATTGCTTAGGTTGGCGAGTCGCCATAACCAGTCTGATGATGTACTGCTCAATGGTGTCTGCCATGTGAGTGTTGAGCACTTCTTGGCGCGCTTCAAAGATCGTTTGCTGAGATATCTGTTGTGGCTGAGCTGATTCGTTACCTTGAGCCTCACCACGGTTGAGTCGTAAGATCTCAAGCTCGCTTTCCATATCTGGGTATTCAACCTCTAGGTGAAGCAAGAATCGGTCTAACTGAGCTTCCGGTAGCGGGTAAGTCCCTTCTTGTTCAATTGGGTTCTGTGTTGCCATTACCAAAAATAGCTCAGGCAGCGCATAGGTTTTTCGACCGGCAGTTACTTGTTTTTCTGCCATCGCTTCCAGCATTGCCGCTTGAACTTTCGCCGGAGCACGGTTGATCTCATCCGCTAGAATCAATGAGTTGAAAATCGGGCCTGATTGGAAAGTGAACTCCCCAGTCTCAGGGCGAAAAATGTCGGTACCCGTCAAATCAGCTGGCAACAGATCGGGAGTGAATTGAATACGGTGGAAGTCACCCTCAACACAGTCAGCCAATGATTTTACTGCGCGAGTTTTTGCTAAGCCGGGAGGTCCTTCAACGAGGATATGACCATCTGCTAAAAGGGCGATCATCAGTTGCTTAACGAGCTCTTTTTGACCAATGATTTGAGACTCTAGATAGTTTTGAAGGACTTCGAAATTTGTTTTGTGCATTTTGGACTCTCTGGGTATCCATTTGATTTTTATTTTGAGTATTGGTCACTGATTTCGAGGAAAAAGTTCCAGTACATTTGCGTAATTTATTTTTTCAAAATTGGAAATATTTACAAGTGGTTAGCTAAAAAAATCGTTAGGTTGTGATTATTACTATATCAATTGGTTTTTATATACAAAAGCTCGGCGGTGGGGAGTGGTTTGAGTTCGGTTGGGTCTCAGGGGGTGAGAACTAAAATTGACTCTCGACAATGCGGTATTTGCTTAGTTAATTCATGCTCAAGGTGAATATTTCTAATTGTTACATCATATTTGCAGTTTTTTGAGAAGAAAGTCTCTAGTTTTATTGGTTGTGGCCGATACATCACTCAGATTGTGCATTGCTTGTTGGAGTGCACTAAAAAAGTCCTGTTCAGGGTATACCAATAACGAGCGATTCTTTTTAAAGGTCCAAATATGTTTAAAACTAACTCTCTGAGTATCAAGCAAAAAGTTGTACTTGGAATTACCTTTGCGGTTCTTGCATCGACAGTGATTGTCGGCGCAATGGCACAACAACAAGCAAGAGATGTATTAAGTCATCGATTGATCGATATTGAACTTCCAGGAATGCTAGAGCGAATCAATGGTGAAATTGACCGAGAAGTCTCTCAGCTATTACTAGCGGCGGAGCAAATTGCTTCAAATGAATTTATTTCTGATGCTATCGAATCGACCGATCGCGATCCCGCACTAGAAAATAAACTGGTGAAACAGCTGAACAATGTTCGTAACCAGTATCAGTTGAACGATGCCTCAGTGGCGAACCGTCAAACTGCTTACTACTGGAACCAAAATGGCTTCCTACGTCAGTTAAACCAACAGCAAGATGGTTGGTTCTTTGGCTTTACGCAATCTGGACAGCCGACCATGGTGAGCATGTTCCAAGAAGCCAATGGCGAAGTGAAGATGTTTGCTAACTATCAACAACCTTCTGGTTTGGCGATGTCTGGTCTATCAAAGTCGATGGATGACATGGTTAACCTGCTGAACGGCTTTAAGATTGAAAATACCGGCTTCGTATTCTTAACCGATAGCCAAGGTGATGTTCAAATTCACCGTGAGCGTTCTCGCAGTGACTCTTCACTTCAACAACTTTACGGTCCTCAAGCAAGCCAACTACTGAACAAGTCGGGTTTTAACCTGATTACCACTGAAAGCCAAGGCCAAGAGCTGTTCGTGGCGAGCTTGTATGTGTCTTCAATGGACTGGTTTGTTATTGGTGTCGTTCCGACTGGTGAAGTGTTTGCAGAGTTAGATGCGACAGCGCAGAAGATGCTGATCATGACTGCGGTTGTGGCATTAGTGTTTATCCTAATGGGCGTAGTTCTGGCGAACAGCATTACTCAACCGATCAAGCTTTTGGCTAAGCGTTTCGGCGACTTAGGTGAAGGCGACGGTGACCTTGCACAGCGTATCGAAGTGAAAGGCAACGATGAAATTGCACAGCTTTCAAAAGGCTTCAACGGATTCATTGAAAAGATTCACGAGTCGATGAAAGAGGTGTGTTCGACAAGCCAAGCGCTTCAAGTGGCTGCAGAGAGTGTTTCGAATAAAGCTCACATCACCCACGACAACAGCCAAGAACAGCGCGACCAAACCCTTCAAGTCGTAGCTGCCATTAACCAAATGGGTATGACCATCAGTGAGATTGCATCGAACGCGGCAACCGCAGCAGAAACGGCAACTCAAGCTTCAGGCAATACGGAAGTAGGTCGCTCTGTGGTGAACAAAGCAAAAGACGCGATCAGCCGTTTGGCGCAAGATATTGAAAGCACAGGTCAGGTAGTAGAGCAACTGGCTTCTACAACTCAAGACATCGGTTCTATTCTGGGTGTTATTCGTGATATTTCAGAGCAAACTAACTTACTCGCATTGAACGCTGCAATTGAAGCCGCCCGTGCTGGTGAGCAAGGTCGTGGTTTTGCGGTTGTAGCGGATGAAGTACGTAACCTAGCAAGCCGTACCGCAGATTCAACGGAAGAGATTCAAAAGATGATCAACCAACTGCAAAGCGATGCTAAAGATGCGGTAACGGCAATGAGTGCGGGTAAGGTGATTACCCTTGAAGGTGTATCGGCTTCGGATGAAGCGGTAGACGTGCTGAGTGGCATTTCAGACCGTATCGTTGATATCACAGACCGTAACACTCAAGTGGCAACGGCAACGGAAGAGCAATCAACCGTAGTTCACACCATCAACCAGAACATTGAAGAGATTAACGCAATCAACGAAGTGACAACGGGCACGGCTGAGCAACTTGCTGAAGCGAGCCAAGAGCTTCGTGATCTATCGTCTCGTCTAGATAAGATGGTTGGTTCATTTAAGCTTTAATTCTTTCAAGCTGTAACATGACTTAGAAAGGGATATAGACGAAGAGCTGGGGTCATTTCATCGTGAATCCGGCTCTTTTTATTAGTGCGCTAATTTGCCTCTAACTGCCTTTAGCTTGATCTGGTTTCGGGCTTTGCTTTTAATCACCCTAGCATCATAGGGCGTAAATGAGTAAAATCTCGTTAGGTTTAATATTTAGGTAAGTATCATGAGCGAATTTGAAAAAGAACTAGAGCAGATGACTCAAGAGATGGGCGATGAGCCTGAGGTGAAACTGCCATCACTTGAAGAGCAAAAAGCAATTGTTGCTGAGTTCAAGCGACTAGAGGCGGAAGGCAAACTGACTCCTGAAGTGTTAGAGAAGCATTTTGGCCAGTTCAACAAACAGAATGATACGCCAATTCACTAAGTTGATTTAGACAGGTTTCATGTCTGAAAGAAGTGATATTAGCGGTTGGGTTCATAGCCTAACTAACAGATAAAGGTCTAGCGCTTGCTAGACCTTTTTTATTGCCGCTAGCGAAAGACCGAGTGGCTGACTCATGAACTATTCAATGTAAGTGAAACTCGTATCCAACACATAAAAATATCCAGCACATAAAAAAATCCCCCTTACTGAGTAAGAGGGATTCGATATGGGCAAGTTATATCCTAAAAGGCTAAGCGATTAGTCTGTGCCGTATTCTTTGTACAAACGACGACATGCGCGGCCATCGCTGTGGAACAGGTGACAACGGTGCGCTGGAATACCAATCGCCAACTTGTCACCTGATTCGATTTTCAACGTGTCTGGCTGGCGATAGATAACATCAGCATCGGCACTTTCAAGGTTTAGGTAAACCTGAGTTTCGTTACCTAGTTTCTCTACCATCATCACGTCAGCTTCAATCGTCGCGTCACCTGATTCAGCAGACATCAAGTGTTCAGGGCGAATACCCAGAGACATACGATCGCCAGCATTGACAGTCGTACCATCAACAGGGATCCAGAAAGTCATGCCATTAGAAAGTTGTACCAATACGCGTTCTGCTTCAGCTTGTTCAATGTGTACCGACATGAAGTTCATCTTCGGTGAGCCAATAAAGCCAGCAACGAAACGGTTTTGAGGGTAGTGGTAAAGGTCAAGCGGCTTACCGACTTGAGATACATAACCACCATCCAGAACAACGATCTTATCCGCCATTGTCATCGCTTCCACTTGGTCGTGGGTAACGTAGATCATGGTACAACCCAGTTGACGCTGTAGCTTGGTGATTTGCGAACGCATTTGAACACGTAGCGCGGCATCTAGGTTTGATAAAGGCTCATCAAGTAGGAATACGTTTGGTTGAGAAACCAGAGTACGACCAATCGCAACACGTTGACGTTGACCACCAGAAAGCGCTTTAGGTTGGCGCTCAAGAAGGTGACCAAGCTGAAGGATTTCTGCAGCATGTTCAACGCGTTTGTCGATCTCAGCTTTATTTGCGTTTGCTAGCTTAAGACCGAAAGACATGTTGTCGTATAGGTTAAGGTGAGGGTAAAGCGCGTACGATTGGAATACCATACCTACGCCACGCTTTGACGGTTCAACGTCATTCATGCGTTGGTCGCCAATGTACAAATCACCAGACGTAATGTCTTCTAGACCTGCGATACAACGTAATAGCGTCGATTTACCACAACCTGATGGTCCAACGAATACTACGAATTCACCTTCGTTGATGTCTAAGGTTACGTCCTTAGAAATCTGTACATCACCATATGATTTATAAACGTTTTTTAACGTGACACTCGCCATCTAGCTTGTCCTCGATCGATCAAATTTTAAGTTTTACTGCTTATCATTATAAGAAATTTTTGGGTCAGCAGTAACTGTAGGAATTGGTAAGTATTGAGTGAGTAAGAAAAAAGTGGGTGAGACTTGGCTTCTTTAACCAAGCCCACCCGTCATAGCCAAACTGATGCCCATTTCCCCCACATCCAGCTAAACCTCCCCCGTGATTCAATCACAGATTTAGCTCGATGCTAATATAAGACACCAGCGGGCAGTGAAGCCAACTAAATGAATAATGCGTCAACGCATAACACTTGCCGGTAAAGGGTTCTTACTATCCACTCTTGGATGAATGCAGTTTCGGTGAATTGGCGTAAGGGTACATCCTCCTAATGGAAAATTAACTAGGGGGAGTAGGAGGGGAGGAGTAGATAAATGGGGTTATTAATAATTGGCGATCCAGTTCAAATAAATCCACCACGTAACGGTGATGTTGATCACGATGAGTATACGTTTTGTGATTGCAGTCTCTAATCTGACCGGATGGCGATCACGAATTTAAGCCATAATAGCTAGGGCGTAGTGGCTAGGATGATGAGCTAGGGTCTGTTTTCTCAGATCATAACCTCCGAAAACTGGCTCGTCTTGGTAGATGTGCCCTACGTATAAATATAAAAAGGATATTCACATGAAAAACGCTCTAAGCGCTGTAGCTCTAGGTACAATAGTTGCTCTGGGTTCTTTTGGTGCAAATGCTGCTATCGAAGAAGGACAACTAACAATCTGGGTAGGTGGTGACAAAGCTTATGAAGGCATGGCTGAAGTAGGTAAACGCTTCGAAGAAGATACTGGTGTTAAAGTAACCGTCGCTTTCCCTGACAAGCTAGAAGAGAAATTCCCTCAAGTAGCAGCAGCTGGCGATGGCCCAGACATGATCTTCTACGCACATGACCGTTTTGGCGGCTATGCAGAAGCGGGACTTCTTGTTGATATCAAACCTTCTAAAGAAACTAAAGAAGGTATCGTAGACTTCGCATGGGACGCTGTTTCATACGAAGGTAAAACAATCGCATACCCTGTTGCTGTTGAGTCAGTTTCGCTAATTTATAACAAAGCGCTTGTTCCTAACCCACCTAAGTCTTGGGAAGAAATCCCAGCACTTGATGCTGAACTTAAAAAAGACGGCAAGAAAGCGATCATGTGGCCTTTACGTGGCGGCGCTTACTTCACATGGCCTCTACTTGCAGCTGACGGCGGTTACGCATTCAAACAGACTGCAGAAGGTTACGACATTAAAGATGCGGGCGTAGCGACTGATGGTGTTCAGAAGTCTCTAGGTTTCATCGAGAAGATGGTACAAGACAAGGTTATCTCTGCAGACATGGATTACTCAGTTGCTGAGTCTGAATTTGTTGCGGGTAACGTTGCAATGACAATCAACGGCCCTTGGGGTTGGGAAAATATCAAGAAAGCTGGCGTAGATTACGGCGTAACAACACTACCTAAGTTCAACGGTAAAGCGTCTAAACCTTTCGTTGGTGTATGGGCAGGTGGTATCAGCACTGCGTCTCCAAACCGCGACCTAGCTGTTGAGTTCATGGAAAACTACCTACTAACAGATGAAGGTATGAAGAGCCTGAACGACGACAAGCCACTAGGCGCTGTTGCTCTTAACTCTTTCCAACGTCAACTAGACAGCGATACTCGTATTGCAGCAACAATGGACAACGCGATGAACGGTGAAATCATGCCTAACATCCCTCAGTTCACAACATTCTGGTACAGCATGGAAGAAGCGATCGGCAACGTAGTTGACGGCCGTCAATCAGTAGACCAAGCACTAAAAGCTGCTGAAGGTCGTATGGTTAAGTAACACCCAGGCACTACCTTTTAAGGAGAGGGTAACCTCTCCTTACTTTTCTATTTTTTTATCTATATCGCTAGCAGGTTCCTCTATGCAGTCAGTTCAAGGTACAGATGCTATCCCAGCACCATCAAGCCTTCCAGGCAGTAAAAGCGTCTTCATTAAATGGGGGTTGCTTGGTAGCGTTGGCTTAATAAACGGCTACGCTACAATTCTAATGTATTCTCGCGGTGAGCTCGCTTTTGCGCTGCTTACAGTGATCTTAACGGCTTTGGCACTTTACATTTTTGGTAGTAAAAAAACTTACGCCCACCGTTATATTTACCCAGGTATTGCCGGAATGATCTTGTTCATTCTTTTCCCATTGGCATACACCGTAGGGCTTGCGTTTACTAACTACAGCGCGAAAAACCAACTTTCTCTAGAGCGTACTCAAACCGTTCTTTTAGACCGTTCTTTCCAAAGCGGTGAGAGCTACCCATTTACTTTGTACAAGACAGATGACGGTCACCAGATCGTTGTAAAAGATGGCGATCAACTGTTAGCGACTGACGTATTTTCTCTAGACAATATGACAGAAACAGAGATGGACCTATCTGTTATTGAGTCTGCGCAAGGTGAAAAAGAGAAGATCAAAGCGATCATTCAAAACCGAGCAGCAATCAGTGGTGTTGATTTCAATCTACCTGACGGTGGTGACATCCGCATGAGTGGCTTACGTAAGTTTGCTTCTGTTGCTCCGCTTTACACGCTACAAGACGATGAAGAAACGTTAATCAACAATGAAACGGGTGAAGTTCTCAAGCCAAATATGGATGTGGGTTTCTACCAGCCTGTTGATGCAAATGGTGAGTTTACGGGTAATACCATCTCTCCAGGTTTCGTGGTTAGCATTGGTACGCATAACTTTGAGCGTGTATGGAAAGATGACGGCATTAAAGAACCGTTTATCAGCATCTTTATTTGGACGGTTATCTTCTCGGTATGTACCGTAGCGTTCACGCTAGTTATCGGCCTTGTATTGGCTAACATCGTGCAATGGGAAGAGTTGAAAGGTCGTTCTATTTATCGTGTTCTACTGATTCTGCCTTACGCCGTACCCGCGTTTATCTCGATTCTTATCTTTAAGGGTCTATTCAACCAAAGCTTTGGTGAGATCAACATGGTGCTCGAGAATATCTTCGGCTTAAGCCCGAACTGGTTCTCAGACCCTATCTTAGCGAAAACCATGGTGTTGATGGTTAACACATGGCTAGGTTTCCCTTACATGATGATTCTATGTATGGGTCTGCTTAAAGCGATTCCTGATGATTTATACGAAGCGTCAGCAATCGATGGTGCGAACTTCCTTGATAACTTCAAGCGCATTACGTTCCCATTGATGATTAAACCGCTTACACCGCTATTGATTGCAGCGTTTGCCTTTAACTTCAACAACTTCGTAATGATTCAACTATTGACGAACGGTGGCCCGAACATGATTGGTACTTCTGAGCCAGCGGGTTACACAGACTTGCTTGTAAGCTACACGTACCGAATTGCATTCGAAGGCGGCGGCGGTCAAGACTTCGGTCTAGCAAGTGCTATCGCAACGCTTATCTTCCTATTGGTTGGTGCACTAGCGTTACTAAACCTTCGTTTCACTAAACTGTCTCAAGATTAAGGAGCACGACAATGGCTATGGTACAAGGTAAAGGCCTTAAATACCGAGTGTGGGCAACGCATGCAGTGTTGTGGTGCTTCTTGGCAATGATTATCTTCCCACTACTGATGATCATCGCGATCTCGTTCCGTGAAGGTAACTTCGCAACCGGTAGTTTGATTCCAGATAACCCATCATTGGAACACTGGAAGTTAGCATTGGGTATGTCAGTAACGAACGCAGATGGCTCGGTAACGTCACCTCCGTTCCCTGTGCTAACTTGGTTATGGAACTCAGTGAAGGTTGCAGGTATCACATCGATTCTGATTGTGACACTGTCTACGACATCGGCTTACGCGTTTGCTCGTATGCGCTTTAAAGGTAAGAACACAATCCTGAAAGCGATGATGATTTTCCAAATGTTCCCAGCAGTATTGGCTCTAGTAGCAATCTACGCGCTGTTTGACAAACTTGGTCAATACATTCCGTTCTTAGGCTTGAACACACACGGTGGTCTAATCTTCTCTTACCTAGGTGGTATTGCACTGCACGTATGGACGATTAAGGGTTACTTTGAGACGATTGATAACTCTCTGGAAGAGGCAGCAGCCCTTGATGGTGCAACGCCTTGGCAAGCATTCAGACTGGTTCTACTACCGCTGTCTGTGCCAATCCTAGCGGTTGTGTTTATCTTATCTTTCATCGCGACAGTGGGTGAGGTGCCAGTAGCGTCTATCCTACTTACAGATGTGAACTCTTACACGCTAGCAGTAGGTATGCAGCAGTACCTATACCCTCAGAACTACCTATGGGGTGACTTTGCGGCAGCGGCTGTACTATCAGCAC
Source organism: Vibrio sp. 10N.286.48.F5 (assembly GCF_041469785.1). Taxonomy (NCBI): domain Bacteria; kingdom Pseudomonadati; phylum Pseudomonadota; class Gammaproteobacteria; order Vibrionales; family Vibrionaceae; genus Vibrio; species Vibrio sp. 10N.286.48.F5. The sequence continues at coordinate 58,922 of NZ_JBFRLG010000036.1, forward strand.
TTCCGATTACTATCGTGTTCTTACTTGCTCAACGTTGGTTAGTTGGTGGTTTGACGGCAGGTGGTGTAAAAGGATAAGCTGTACTCTATAAGAAAGAAAAAGAGCGACCGTTAGGTCGCTCTATATTGGCATTTTTATTACATCATTTGGTTTGGCCGCCGATCAGTAATAAAAATAACCCTCAGGTTACGCATAGCTGGCTACTAATCAGGTTCCTTACGCTATTAATGATTAGTGGTTTTTGTAACTCTAACCCAGGTATTTACTTGGGTTTTTTTATGCCTGCTACTTTTTGTTTTTTGTGTCAGCGTTACTCGTTAACTATCGCGCTCATATCTACTTTAAAACCCAAAGTTTCGAGTTACTTCTCTCCTAAATACCGACCACTTCATTTTGGTTACTTGTAGAAATGAACTAGTCTCACAAATCAGACACTCAGTATAAGTGGCTGTTGTACTATTGATATGTTGTGAATATTCCAATGCGTGATACTTCAATGATTTGTATGCAACAAAACCTGAAATTGCACTGAAAATGTATGGGTAAGCGAGAGGTAGTTACAGAATATTCAAGTGACATTCATGAGGGTTATGGAGGTAGGTTTATTTATGCTTCTGGTTTTTGGTGGGACTTAGAAGTTAGAACTCTTTACTAGAAGGAGCACAACCTAAGTGTTGCAATAGCACATAGATGCTTTCTTGATCGAGTGCCACGCGACGAAATAGATCGGCAAATGTCGGATCTCCACCGAAACACGTTTGGATATAGTGGTTGATTTCATTGCTGTCGTAGCCTTCGACGTACAAAGTTCTAACCCATTGGTACTCAACAGCCTTTAAATTGTTCAGTGTAGACTCGCTAAGAGTGGGGCGTATGACGCTCAAGAGTGGCTCCAAGAAATTCAAATGCATCTATTATGATTGGCGGTATTTAATCAGAGCAAAATGACGACTTTATTACAGTCAAAATAAATCAGTGAACAAGTGCCGATTCATTTCAACCTTTGGCTGGGTATCACGCTCTTATCGTCTGTATTGGGTGTGCAGCGGATTTGGCTGTGTAAAGCACGAAGGTATCAAATAGATCAATGCCAAGCAGGCGCTTGGCATTGTAATAAGGTTTTGTAGGGGGAGGGCAGCTGGTGGACCTTACTTAAGGTACTTCACGTGAGCTTCCATCTCTTCACCAATCTGTTTTCGCATGTTCATTAGGCGAATAGCTGAATCTCGTAATTCGATGTCTTCTGGCGTCTCTGGTATCCACTCTGGCACTTTAGTCGGATTACCATTCTCATCGACAGCGACCATAATAACGATACAGTGAGTTGTTAGGCGGTTATTGAGCTCTTTAGGGTCGCTTGCTTGCACGTCGATAGCGATATGCATTGAAGATGAACCTGTGTAAATGACCTTTGCACTTACTTCCACAAGGTTGCCTACATGAATTGGGGCAACGAATCGAATTCCGCCTGCATAGGCTGTTATACAGTATTTACCGCTCCAACCTGCGGAACAAGCGTAGGCTGCTAAATCGATCCACTTCATTGCTGCACCACCATGAACTTTACCACCAAAGTTCACATCCCCGGGTTCAGCTAAAAAACGCAGAGTAACGTCTCGTTTACCATCTTGTCGGCTATTGCTACTGCTCATCTATCTTCCTTCATTATTATTTTGCTGCGTAACATGCTTGTTACTTGCTAGTAACAATATACTTAAGATGACATAAGTTAAAGCGGATAATCTCATGGTTAAGACTATTTTTTTCAAACAGATGATCAGTTGATGAATATTGGTGCTTAAAGGCGTATCAGGCGAATGGCAAACATGGATGAAGTGATATCAAGCAAGAGAATAGAAATACTGATTAAGTCACTAGATAGGTCGATTGCAAAAAAAACACCTAGCGTAATGCTAGGTGTTTCTAAGCCGTGTGGTACTCATGTCGGTACTTTTTTGTGTTAGCCAACCAACCGCTGTTGATTTGGTTTAGTTAAAGTGGCTGTATCTCAGGTACCACTAAAGTGGTAGTGATTATTGTTTTCTTATCAGCTCACTTTTACTGTTTTAAAAAGTATAGATCCTTCGCGTAGATATTTCCTTTCGGATTATTGTTTGGGAAGCCTTTTAGTGTATTTCGCACTAATCGTGTGTGATTGTAATGATATAAAGGTATAACTGCTGAAGAATAGTTGAGTAACGACTCATCGTGCTGATATAAAGTAAAGCGTTTAGACTAATCTTCCGTTTTACTCGCTTGCTGTAAGGGCTCATCATAGTATGGATTACAGTAGCCACTCTCATTTGCTGTGTGAAACGTGAGTTTGAATTTTTACCCTAATGTGAGCGTTGGGTAATGCGTTTAGCTTTGTTGAGGGAGAGGAGCCTCAAGCCTTGGTTTTCTTCTGATTTGAGCAAGGATGACACCTGAAATCACCATCACACCACCAATGATGTGGAACTGGTTAATCTCTTCGCCAAGCCATGTCGCGGCTAATACGATCGCTACAACCGGAAGCAAGTTCATGAACATCGCGCTTGAGTCAGCACCAATGGTGTCAATCGCTTTCACCCACATCCAAGGCGCTAAAATCGAAGCGGCAACCGCTGCGTAAGCTATCAATGGGAGCGCTTGTTGCGGTGGTAAAAGTTGTTCGCTGGTAAGCCAAAGTGGCGTAAGCATCGCGACAGCAAACAGACCCTGAATGTATATCACCACCCAGCTACTGATTGGCATTTTCCAGCGTTTCAGTAGTACACAGTACGAAGCATAAACAAAGGCTGCAATTAGCATATAGCCATCGCCTTGAGTCAATTCTTGATGCATGAAGAATAACGGATCGCCTTTACCTAACATCAGGGCTAAGCCTGACAGCGACAATACACCACCCACAATACTCAAACTAGAAATCGACTTGTGCAGCAAAGGGACGCTTAAAAATACACTGATCAACGGGACTAAAGACGTGATCAATGCCATGTTGGAAGCGGTTGTGGTTAAGCCGGCGTAGTAACCTAGAGATTGATTCAATACCATGCCTAAAAAGCCGAGGAACGCTAATTTCGATAAGTTTGGCTTAATGACAGCCCACTGTTTCATCACTGGGCGAATACAGAAAGGCGTGAGAATTAACATCGCAAAAAACCAGCGGTAAAAACTCATTGCGCTAGGTTCTATGGTGCTTGCAGCAAGCTTGTTGACGATTGCATTGGCGCCCCAGATACAGACTGTAAAAAATGGTAATAGGTAATGCATGTGAATTCCGTGGCGAATGAGTTGGTGCGGCTAGTTTGACAGGTCGTTATACTTACAAGTATCTTTAGAAAGACATTAAGCGCGATAGGAAGACAAGTTTGAAAAAACACTCCAGAAACCTTCATCCATCCTTATTAATTGATAAGGCACCATCCAACGTATTTATGAATTTTGAAGCGTTTCTTTCGAACACTGAAACCCGAGTTCATAGCCACTCATGGGGACAGGTTCAATTGATCAGTGGTGGTATATTAGAGATGGAAGCGGAAAGCACTCGATTTCTAGCGCCACCACATCTAGCGATTTGGGTACCGGCCGGGGTGATGCATTGCAGTTATAACCGTAAGCCTTTGGACTACTGTTCACTAAATATCGCCCCAGAACTCACGCAACACCTGCCAGATAAAACCAGCCTTATAAAGATCACGCCGATTGTGTCTTCTATTATCGATGATTTTCGCGATCGTGGGATCAATGTTGCGGAAACCGAGCAAGACCAAAGGCTCGTTCAGGTACTGCTTGACCAACTTGCGCAGCGTGAGGTTGAACACCACTTCTTGCCTTCAACCGATAATAAGTATCTAGCGCCTATATTGGCTTCTGTTGAAGAGAACCCAACCGATGAAGTGACGCTGAAAGATTGGGCTGAACGTGTCCACACCACGGAAAGAACCCTTTCTCGCCACTGCCAGACCGAGCTTGGAATGAGCTTTACCGAGTGGCGACTGCGAGTGCGCTACCTATACTCAATGGACTTGTTGAGAAACGGCCAATCGGTTAAAGAGGTCGCTCTTACATTGGGTTATAACCAAGCAAGCCCATTTATCACCATGTTCAAACGTTACGCGAACCAAACGCCAGAGCAGTATAAGAACCGTTTGTTGTAGCTCGGTCTTGTTGCCAAAAGAACGGATGTTTGCGCTAGTTAGTGCGTAGATAGACCACAAGTGAATAGATAGACCATAAGTGAATACGTGCAGTATGAGCTTATGGAATCGCCCTTAACAGCCCATATATTTCGCTCTGTTGTTCGGTGACATCCTCATAGTGTTGGTTCAATAGAGCACTGTTGCTGCCCACTTTGAACAGTATGTACGTTTCTCCGTCGACCTCGAACCAATTGAAGGTTCCATGCTGGTTATACGTGGTCATTGTTTTGTTTATCTTCATGAGATATACATTAGCAGCGCAAGACATGCAGACGTACATAAGCCAAAGAAAGAAAAGAAAAACCACGAGCCTAATATTGTTTTTTCTTTTCCTACCTCTTCATTACTTTGCTGCCAACCAAGTTCACGAACCTGATCCTTGGTAAGGTTTAAGTCTAGTTTCTCTATGTATTTGTTGAGTTCGTCATTGTGTACTGAGCTAATCATGTTCTATCTCCCCTAAGCATAAGATTGGTATTTTAGGGGAGCCCAGCGTTTGGTTAAATTAGATATTTTTCAACAGGCGTTAAGATAAATAGAACACGTAAAACAACAAAAAACCTCCGTGGTGGAGGTTTTGGTTGAAAGTGTTTTAGTCGATGGTTATGGCGATGTATTTGTTGTTAGATTCCACCTGTATTAATACACAATCTAATACCCAGTCAACTCCATATAGCCAGATCCGGAATGAGAACCTTTAATCATGATTGGCCCCTCCCAATAAGGAACCGACAGCGGCATTTTGGCATTTGGATTGAGTGCCGAGACGGTCAGTTCTATTTGCTGGCTTGGAATCGAAACTTGCCACTCTGTTGGGTAGTCACGCCCGTCGATTTTAGTTTGCTTGATGGCGGTTAAGCTGATGTCTTGCTGCTTAATCGCGATGCCGGAGCCATCTTGATTCATCAACCTCGCATGAGAATAGCTGGCTTTGCCTGTAGTTGAGTTTCGAAGTTGAAATACCACCAAGCTGGTTTCATCACTCAGCCTTAGCGCAAACCAATCCCAACCTTGTTGCGAGTCGAGTAAAAACTGTGAGCTCCATTCTCTGTCTATCCAACCTTTGCCGGAAACTTGATGGGTGACGCCATCAATAGTTACCTCGCCCGATACATTGATGAATGGTTGGCTGTAGTAATAGGAAGCCACTTTGCCATCGCTACTTTTAGTGCTGTAGCCTTGTTCGCCTTGCTTTTGATATGGCGCGTTGTTGGTAAGCTTAAGCGAGTATCCAAATTGATCCGAGTTGGCGACCAGTGTGGCTGGGAACAGGTCATCGGTCGTCGACGTCCATTGCCAATCATCGAGGTAAACACGAAACGGCGAATCGCTTACACCCGCCAGTTCAGCTTGGTCACGTGACCATTTTTCATCGGCATAGTGTTTATTTTTAGTGGTGACAGCGCTGTGCGCCATGTAAATCTGCTGACTTTGCCACGTAGTTTCCTTGGTGCTATTGCCACTTTCATGTGGTGCAGCCGCAAAGCGGAACTGTGTCCATTGCACACCTAACACATTGTCTTCTTCATCAATTAAGTTTGCGGTTAAATACCACCATTCATGACGAAAATCTGGATGTGCTTGATGGTCGGCAGGGAAGGCGATGTCGATACCTTTAACTACCGGTGTGAATTGATCAGTCTCTTTTTGTGTTTCATCGTCGGTTTGTTTTCCAGTGCCAAGTATTGAGCCCATATTTTGAGCTGATGGTTGAGTGGACTCCTCACACCCTAAAAGGAGTAAGATGCCAAGTGTGAGAACGAAAACTCTCATTGATCGATTCATCACAACACCTCACTTTGCAAGCTGGATACCACGGGTTTACTGACCAAACGCCACAGTGGGATCAAGGTCGCAATCACAGCCACTAAAATGGTGATGGCTGCGATGCTGAGTGCATCACTCCAATTCCACACATAATTTAAACTCCAACCAAAGGCGCGCAGGGTAACGATGTCCGTCAACACATAACCGACCATAGCGCCGAGTGGTAAAGCGATAACCAGAGTGAAGGCGACCAGAACTACGATTTGCCCGACCACCATCGCCATCAATTTTCGCTGACTAACACCGAGCGCGTACAACCTTGCAATAGCGGCTTTGCGTGCATCGAGCAACATGAAACAGGCGCAGAACAACCCTATCACCGCCACCATTAAAGTGACGCCATTAAGCGCCCGAGTGATGGCAAAGGTTTGTGAGAAGATATCTAAAGCGATCGATTTGATCTGTGCTTGATCGTAAAGCTGACTTGGGTGCAGATTGAGTTGCTGGCGTAGCTGTTCGTACACCACTTGTGGGTCGCCAGAAACTTTGATTCCCAAGCTGGTGGGTAAGTCAGTAAATCCACTTTCGAGCCATAAATTAGGTGCAAGCAACACTTCGCCATTCGGTGAGCCGTAATCGTGGAAAATCGCCCCGACGATGAGTGTTTTGTCTTGGATCGCGTCGAGCTTGAGTTGGCTTCCAACGGGCAAGCCGAGCTTCACCGCCGTAGGTTCGCTGATTGCCACGAACTCACCTTGGTAAAAGCGAGTCCAGAAATCATCAAGGTGGGATTGGAATACCATGGTTTGCTCAAGTGTGTCTTTGTCTTTGGTGCCGAGCAAAGTCGGTAAGCCCTGCAAGTTATCGTCGACATAATATTGCTTATAAACGGTTTCAACATTTTCAAACTGCTCTAACGCACGTTCCACATTCGCGATTTCACCTTGGGCAGGGCTAACGTAAATGTCTGCGTGTAATCGCTGTTCTAGCCATTGTTTCAAGGTGGATTCAAAGCTGCCGACTAAGGTATTCATTCCCATGTTAGCGGTGACGGCGAGAAGCAACGCCATCATGGCAAGGGAGAGAGGGGAGATAAGTTCACGCAGCTCAGCGAACAGATATTGTATCAACCCCGATTGGGTACGTTTTTCGCTCCAGTTCGCTAGCACGCTGAGTGTTTTGGGCAAATACAAAGGAATCGACACCACTAACACTCCGAGCCATGCCATGGTGAAGCGATGATGTTCGCTCAGCCATAACCCTGCTAACGCGAGAATAGTTAATACTGACCCGATAACAAACAGCTGATTTTCGTTAGACGTTTCCGGCGCTTGATAGAAACCGCCATGGGAAGAGAGGGGTTGTCGCACTCGCTGTTTAAAGTGCTGCCAACACGCGACAAGCGTTGCGGCCAGCGTGAGTAGCAGTGCCTGCACTAACCATTGCCACTGCCATGTGCCGGGAAGCAGTGTTGCACCATAAAGTTGCTCAAGCGTTATTGCGACGGTGGGATGTAGCCAATGGCTGAGTTGAATGCCGAGAATGAAACCAAGCGACGCGCCCAGTGTGACTAAAACAGTCAGCTCGACTAACAGAGCTGAAAATACGATGCTTGGCGCAATCCCAGCTTGTTGAATTTGTACCAACAGCCGATTACGTTTCAGCAAACTGTACTTCACACCGTTGTAAGCGATGAACAGGCCAACTAAAAACGCCAACAAACTCATGGCGGTGAGATTGAGGTGAAAGCTATCGGTAATTGAACCGAGATCCGTGCTTTGGTTATTGGATATCCATTGCCCTTGCTCGCCAATAAGGCTTTGCCATTTATCCTGAGCATTGCTGTTAGTGTCGCTCTTAGTGTCAAAAATAGCGATATAGCTCAGTTGCCCTTGCTTGTTAAGCAGTTGCTGAGCGAATCCAATGTCCATCAACATTCGGCTACCCAGTTGCCATTCATCTGGCAGCACCACAACCTTGGTGAGTACTTCATCCAAAGTGAGCGTGTCCACTTCGTCCAAACTCTGGTGCTGAGATTGGCTCATCATCACAATGGGTTCACCCGCTAAGAGTTGCGGCAAAGGTAAGGCATTGTCTAACAGGGAAATGTTTGGCTCTTTGGCTTGAGTATTGCTTTTTTCGTCGATGCGAGCGTGGCGAGATCTTGAAGTGAGGGCGGCGATTAGCTCACTGCCTTGTACCGACCAACGACGACCTTGCTCGTCTCTCACTCGTCCTTCAATCACGGGTAGTGCTGCGCTTAATCCATTCTGTCTTAGCTTGAAGTAGAGCGATTCTGGTAAATAGTTTTGCCCTGCTGGTGGAATGATCAGGTTCTTCGCTTGGGCGCTAAGTTGCTCGGTCGATTCTGCATAACTGCGCTTGGCATTGAGGTTGATGGCTTGCACTGCGACAAACAAGGTGACCGCTAACACAATGCCGATCAGAATCGCTGCGGCTTGCAATGGTGATTGACGATAGTGCGCCGCGAATAGATACAGAGTCAGTTTGGTATGTGTGAGCTGGTTCTGAGCGAAGCCAGTTTGCTTCATTGGTTTACTCACAACGTTGCTGCTCTTGGGGTTAGATCCGCGTTCCTTAAACAACCATCATCTAACACCAATTTTGTCTGCATAAAGTTGGCACATTCTGGGCTGTGCGTAACCAAAAGCACGGCAGTGTTGCCTTGTGTAGTGATTTCATTCAACAGCTTCATAACCTCTATACCAGCTTTGTGGTCGAGGTTGCCTGTGGGTTCATCGGCAAGCAATAGTTTAGGTTTGTGAGCTAAAGCGCGTGCGATGGCGACTCGCTGTTGCTGACCGCCAGAGAGTGCAGATACATGCCTTTCGAGTAGCTCGCTGATGCCCAATGCGTCAACTAAATAGTCGCACCAGTCGCTCCATTTTTGTTGATTTAAATGGAGAGGAAATGCGATGTTTTGTTTTACGTTGAGTGGCGTTAATAAGTTGAACTGTTGAAAGATCACGCCTAGTTTTTGATGGCGGAATCGGCTCCACTGTGGATCTCTCCAATCTAATGTGTTCTCGCCATCAAGCCACAATTCTCCACCGGATAGAGGTTCAAACCCCGCAATGATGTTAAGCAGAGTACTCTTTCCACTGCCACTCGCCCCTGTCAAAGCCACGCTTGCCCCTGTTGCCAAAGCGAAGTCGACATTTTCCAACACGCTATGAGTGTCTTTACCATCAACAAAGCTTTTGCTGGCATGTGTGAGTGTGACAATTGGGCTTTCCATTTCCTTTCCTTATAACCAAAACCTACCATCAAAAGGTGTCGTTACTTGTGGCAATTACTGAAGCGACAAGCTCTATAAAACTGTAGACAACAATTTGAAAAAGAAAGCGATTTATATCGAATAATTAATAACTTGTACTGCGAAAAGAGAGAAATAGATCAGTGTGAGGAGGAATACAGGTGTTTGTGGGAGCTTAGAGTCACCTCAGAGGCTTTCGAATTTATCGTCAGACGGTTCGTGACCACGTTTAAGTGCAATAAATCATGGTTTAACGTGTTAAAGGTTTTCTTTATGAAAGTGTGTTGGGGGAGGGGGATAGTGCTGTTTCTCTAACTTGTTAATGCCCCCAAGTTTCTTAGAGTATTAATTCTCTTGTTTTTACCCACTTTAGTTAGCCAAGTTCAACTAATCATTGTTTCATGTTTACTTGGTGGATTCTTATTACTGTCTCTGTGCAGACATTTCGTGTCCTCCCCTCTCCTGAGTTATACGCTTTGGTCTAAATAGGCAAGTATTCGCAATATCATTCAATCTATGTAAGTGGTGATTACAAGCTGTTCTAACAATTATAATTCCTTATTAATGAATGACTGTTTTTATAAGTTTCGGGCATTTGTGTTTAATAGTCCACAATATCAGTCACAAATCGGTCAATAACGGGCTTGATGGCGATTTCGTCACAGTTTTGCCATTTTTTCATTGGTAAATTAATAATCAAGCAAGCGGGAGACCATTATGAGAAGCCTACAAATTGTTGAACTAATAAATGATCAAAGAAGTGCAACCGTCGAAGAAATAGCAGAAGCCTTTAATGTTTCTGTGGAAACCATTCGTCGAGATTTAAAAAAGCTTGATGAATCGGGCGCACTTAAAAGAGTTCATGGTGGGGCTATTAGTGTTCAAGAAATTGATGAAGGTCTTTCTTTTCATGCGCGTTCTAAGGACTATATAGAAGAAAAGGAATTACTGGTAAGCAAAGCGTTAGATTATATTAAAGAAGAAATGGTAATAGGTTTAGACGCAAGTTCATCGAGTTGGTGTCTCGCTCGAGAGATTCCAAATATCAGTTGCACTATTATTACCAATTCTCTTCAGAATGTTATTGCCCTTGAAGGTAAAAGTAATATTAATGTAATTTGTACTGGTGGCAGTTATTCCGAGAAGTACAGTAGTTTCTATGGTCCACTAGCAGTGGAGACACTGGCTAATATGTCTTTGGACGTCTGCTTCTTTTCCTGCGTTGGGTTTGATTATGACTCAGGAGTTTGGGATTCAAATGAATATAACTATCAAATAAAAAGAAGTTTTATCGATATATCTGATCAAGTTATTCTAATTGCCGATAAATCTAAATACAAAAAAAGAAGTCTTCTTAAAATATGTGATAACGAATCGGTAGATGTAGTAATAACTGATTTGTAATAACGTGAAACAAAATAAACTTTAAAATAAAAATAAATAATTTAATTAATAAATAAGGATATCTTA
>NZ_JBFRLG010000037.1:0-1674 GCF_041469785.1 Vibrio sp. 10N.286.48.F5
CACCACCAGGGCACGCAATTCTTTATTGCGATGCCGATTACTGAAAAGTAAAACACCATCTTAATGTCGAAATGAATCAACACTACAAAATTTGGAGCGATACATCGGGTTCGAACCGATGACCTCAACCTTGGCAAGGTTGCGCTCTACCAACTGAGCTAGTATCGCATTTTCATTCTTATTATCTCTTAACTTATCAAACTAAGAGAAAGAATGGAGGCGCCTCCCGGAGTCGAACCGAGGTCCACGGATTTGCAATCCGCTGCATAGCCACTCTGCCAAGGCGCCTTTAATAGTGATTTAAGAGAACAACTCTTTGTTCATCACTCTACTCAAAATGTAGAAGCTAGATAGATGGTGCCCCGGGCCGGACTTGAACCGGCACAGCGCGAACGCCGAGGGATTTTAAATCCCTTGTGTCTACCAATTCCACCACCAGGGCAACGCAATCTTGCGAGGCCGATTACTGAAAAGTAAAAACACCATCTCTCAGCGACCTAAGCCGTGAGAACGAGGTGTACTTTAACGGAAGGAAAAAATTCGTCAACAATAAATTTTATCTTTTAATTCAAGTGATTAATTATCGAACTCAAAAGAATAAATTTAGTGCAGCTTGTACGGTTCTTATACTTGGATTTCTAATTTAAACGGACAAATCACTGACAACCATTGATTCAAATACCAATTGAATGCGGTGATTTTATTGTTTTAAACCAAGCAAATGGCGTTTTCATGTGCTTTTCACATTCAACGATTAGAGTTTGAAGTAACTCTTATTAAGAAGTAAACATGTGAAACCACTAAAACGATATCAATATGAGCGCTATGCCGTTCTTTGTAACCTCGCCTACCCTAGAGTTTTTAAGCAGACTCGCTATGGTTTTGACCCTAATGGACAACGCATCATCAAGAACCAGTTTGGTAAAACCATGATTAGAGTGTTGTGGAGTAGCGACAAAGATGAAGTGGTTGTGGTAATCAAAGGATCGCACAGTATCTCAGATTGGCTACTAACCTTTGCTCTATGGACCAGAAGCTGTAAGAGAATTGGGCTCAATTATCGTGTGCATGCGGGTTTCTACCATCTAATGTTTCAAGAGAGCCAGCCAAGTCGTAATGAAGATAAGCTTGGCTTAACCGTTATTGAGCGCTTGGAAGCCACGCTCACACCTCTCATCGAACAAGGAAAAAGAGTGTCTATTACTGGCCACTCTTCCGGAGGCGCTATCGGTTGTGTCTTCGCTGATTACTTTGATCAAAAGTACCCAGGCTGTATTAAACGAATAGTGACTTTTGGCCAACCCGCCATTGGTGATTGGAGCTTTCGAAAGCACTATCGCATGAGTAAGAAGACCTACCGAATTTGCTGTGACATCGACATCGTGACCTTCATGCCACCGGTTCCTTTGCTCTATTGGCATGTAGGTAAAGTGCTTTGGCTTTATAACGGACGAATCTATGAGAACACTCCTACATTAATCCGCCTTGGTCGCTCTATCTTTAGTTGGCTGATAAGACCTTTCTCTTACCACTTAATGAGCAAGTATATCCGTAACAAAGATTTCTTTGATAAGCATTGAAATGGGTACGTAGGAAGCTTTTAGCGGGGTCAAAAACGAAAAAACCAGTCACTAGGACTGGTTTTTTCTGAATGATGGAGGCGCCTCCCGGAGT
>NZ_JBFRLG010000038.1:0-22765 GCF_041469785.1 Vibrio sp. 10N.286.48.F5
ATTTTCCGGATTGGTATAACCCATTCTTTACGGGTATTGCACACACTATCGCTGAACTGCCTATGTATTCAGGCATGTGGTACCGCTTTATTGTTGGTATGTTCATGTTGTTAACGGGTGCATGGTATGTGCTTAACTACGCGCGCAAAGTTAAGCAAGATCCGACCAAAGGCTTGTTACACGGCACGGGTTACCACTATGAATCAAATGTTGAAGCGAAAACACTGACCACACGTGAAAAGCTTGCGGGCATCGCGTTCTTGGGCGTATTCGCATACATGATCTTCGGCACGTTGACGATGGGGTTCGGCTTCACCGAGATTGCGGGTGCATTCGTGGCGATGGCTATTATTCCGGGTTTGGTGGCGGGTTTATCTCCGAACAAGATCTGTGAGTATTGGACCAAAGGTGTTAGCGACGTATTGATCGCGGTACTGATCATCTTTTTTGCTCGTTCAGTGCTAACCATTATGGAAGACGCGAAGATTGTTGATTCTATTATCTTCTATCTTGCACAGATCATTTCTGGTAGCTCTAAACTTGTGGCAGCAGCAGGGATCTACTTCTCGCAGGCTGCGATCAACCTGTTCATTCCATCGGGCAGTGGCCAAGCGGTGATCACCATGCCAATCATTATTCCGTTGGCAGATATTGGTGAAGTGACTCGTCAAGTGGCGGCACTGGCTTCTCAATTGGGTGATGGTATTTCTAACTATATTTACCCAACCAATGGTGGCTTGTTGGCGGTATTGGCTATAGCAAAAGTACCTTACACCAAGTGGGTTCGTTTCTTCTTACCACTGTTCTTGTTCTGGTCGGTAGGCGCTTTGGTTTCTGTTGTGATTGCTCAAATGATTGAGTTAGGGCCTTTCTAAGGTTTCTGTTTAATCGAATACATGGACAGTTAAGGCTTAACTGAAGCTGTGTGAGTAAATAAGAAGGCAGCGAATTCGCTGCCTTTTTTCGTTTAAAGAAAAGCTATTCCAACGTTAAAGGTTACTCTTCAAATTGGTAAGAAGAGGGCACCACAATCACGCCTTGTTTTGATATGTGGAAGCGTTTCGCATCGGCAAGGCTATCAAGACCGATCTGGGTTCCGTCAGGCACCTTAACGTTCTTGTCGATGATGCAGTTTTGTATGTGGCAATTTTTTCCAATCTCAACATCTTCAAACAGAATACTATCAATCACAATCGCGGCATTGCTGACTTTCACTTTCGGGAAGAAGATTGAGTTTTGCGCCGAGCCGCCTTCAATTACAACGCCATTCGCTATCATCGAGTTGATGAATATTCCTTGATTACCTTCAACTGAAGCAATGGTTCGTGCGGGTGGCAGCTGCGGTTCGTAAGTACGAATCGCCCAATCAGGTTGATATAAATCGATAGGCGAAGCTGGCTTTAACAGGTCCATATTCGATTGGTAATAAGAGTCGATAGTACCAACATCTCTCCAGTACGCATCTTGGGTCACTCGGCCTTCTTCATCCCCAAACTTGTATGCGTAAACACTGTTGTTGCCCACCAACTTAGGAATAATGTCTTTACCAAAATCGTGGCTTGAGTTCGGATCTTCGGCGTCCGCCAGTAGCGCTTGTGTTAGCACTTCTTTATCAAAGACGTAAATGCCCATTGAAGCCATGCTTCGAGTCGGCCTACCAGGTACACAGGCAGGGTAACGCGGCTTCTCGGTAAAGTTATTGATCTCTAGAGATTCATCTATCTCCATCACACCAAACTCTTTGGCTTCGTCAATCGAAACCTCCATGCACGCCACGGTTAGGTCGGCCTCGTTCTTTTTGTGCTGCTTGAGCATTGGCGCGTAATCCATGCGATAGATATGGTCACCGGATAACACCACCACATGCTTGGCTTCACTGCGAGAAAGCAGATACAAGTTTTGATAAATTGCATCGGCAGTACCGCTGTACCAGCTATCACCGGTTCGCATTTGTGGGGGAACATTGGTGATGTATTCGCCGAGCTCGGGGTTAAGCACCGACCAACCATCTCTCAAATGTTTTTGCAAAGAGTGAGACTTGTACTGAGTCAGCACTAAAATTTGGCGTAGCCCAGAATGTAAGCAGTTCGCGAGAGTGAAATCGATGATTCGATATTTGCCACCAAAGGGTACCGCAGGTTTTGCACGGTTATCAGTGAGAGGGGAAAGCCGAGAGCCAACACCGCCGGCCAGAACGATTGTTAGAGTGTCTTGCATGATCAGAACCTCAATGTATTTATGATTATGAACATAGACTTGCAAGCACTAAGCCAAATGTAACTCATTGAATATTATACGCGGCAAGATTGATTCTTGTAGAGCTGCACCAAAATGATGCGTGCGAGATATTGGCTTGCTCTATTTTGATCCAAAGAGAGCTGAGCAAAGTGAAGGGATTGGATTAACAAAATGACGCACGGAAAAGTTGCATTACAAAACTGTCAATAAAATGAAGAGATAAAGTGATCGGGTCGATATAAATTTACATAAATAATCACAACTTTTCACAAATTGATTTCCATCAATAAAGTAGGGTTATTCTATGATACCTTGCACGCAAAATAAGAAATGATTACTCATTCACCAACAAAGATTAAGCCCCCAAAAGGAAATTATAATGAAAAAAACAGTATGTGGTATTGCGGTTATTGCGGCTCTTATGTCAACCAACGTTCTTGCTCATAAAGAAGGTGATTTCATCATCCGTGCAGGTGCAGCAACGGTATCTCCAAACGACAGCAGCGGCGCAGTGCTTAACAATCCAGACCTAGAGTTTTCAGTAGATTCAGATACTCAACTAGGCCTTACTTTCGGCTACATGTTCACTGACAACATCAGTTTTGAAGTACTAGCGGCGAGCCCTTTCTCTCACAGTATTTCTGTTAATGGCCTAGGTAAAGTTGCTGACACCAAGCACCTTCCACCAACGTTTATGGTTCAGTACTACTTCGGTCAAGCGAACAGTGACTTCCGTCCTTATGTAGGTGCGGGTATCAACTACACGGTATTTTTCGATGAAAGCTTGAATGCTAACGGCAAAAACGCAGGCCTTACGGATGTGTCTTTAGATGACTCTTGGGGTCTAGCTGCAAACATTGGTATGGATTACATGATCAATGAAGATTGGTTCTTAAATGCATCGGTTTGGTACGCAGATATCGGAACAACAGCAACATACAAGACTGCGACAGATACATTCAAAACTGACGTTGATATCGACCCATGGGTATTCATGATCGGTGGTGGTTACAACTTCTAAGCCATTTAATCAGTTTGTTAAAGTCGCTCAAGCACCAGCCAGCTTGGGCGCTTTTTTTTGCTTGCTTGTTAATGAAATGCTCACTCCAACTTATTGTTGTTATGAGTAAAAGAAACCTATTGTCGTCATTTATTGTTAATAAAAGAGAAAGATAACTGTCATAACAGCCCTTTATGATCGCGGTTCTAATTATGGAGGATATATGAATCGTAAATTTAATAAGCTGACTCTATTACTGCCTATCGCGGTAAGTTCTGCTCTGGTTGGGTGCTCTCAGTCAACTTCAACGTTGGTAACACCATCAACGACTTCAACACCCTCTCAAACGTCACTTAATGCTTTTAGCCTTCAATGCCAATCCATCCAACAGCCAATCGCGAGTGATGCTGAGGTAACCGGAATCAGTCTGGTTGGTCGTGCTATTGCCGACGCCCCGTTTGATACTTCTGCAGCCGAAATCGTCAGCTACGATTCATGTACCGACAAGCTTTATGTGGTTAACGCTCAAGCACAGAAAGTCGATGTGTTGTCGATGAACGCTGACAGCGCACCAACCTCAGAGGGCTCTATCGACCTTCAATCAGCCGCTGCGGCTTCTGGTATTACTATCGGTGCTGCGAACAGTGTATCGACTCATCAGGGCTTAGTTGCTGTCGCGATTGAAAACGCCGACAAGCAACAAAACGGCATCATTGCACTTTATCGTTCAGACACGTTAGAGCTGATCACTACTTATACGGCTGGTGCATTGCCGGACATGGTGAGCTTCTCGAAAGATGGTCGCTATATTGCCTCTGCAAATGAAGGTGAGCCGAATGCGGATTACAGCATTGACCCTGAAGGCTCAGTGACTCTGGTTGATTTAGCCAATGGTCCTTTGCAAGCGAAAGTCACTCAAATTGATTTTAAGGCATTCAACCAAGGGCAGTCTCGCCATGCAGAGCTAACTGACAAGGTTCGAATCTCGGCGCCGAATGCAACGGTTGCTCAAGATCTAGAACCTGAATATCTAACGTTTGCTGATAACGGAAAACTCTACGTAGCCCTGCAAGAGAACAATGCATTAGCAGCGATTGACGTGGCGAGTGCACAAGTCGATGCGATTCTGGGACTAGGCGGAAAACCTTGGGATAATGCTAAGCTAGATGCGTCAAATAAAGACAAAAACATCGGTAACCTACAAAGCTACGCAATGTTAGAAGGCCTTTATATGCCAGATAGCATTACCAGTTACAGTGTTGATGGCAACACTTACATCGTGACTGCGAATGAAGGTGATGGCCGTGAGTATGGCATCAAGACGACGCAAAAAGTGTGTGACGACAAAGGCTTTGAGTGGGATGGCGATGACTATAAAGGCACTGAAAACTACACCACAGAAAAAGACTTTTGTATCGCTTATGTCGATGAAGTGCGTGGCAAGAAGTTAGACGTTGATGCGAACCACCCATTAGCGGGTGCATTGAAAGACAATAATCAATTGGCTCGCCTTAAGGTGATTAAGCCACAAGGGACACTCGCTGCTGACCAAAAGGTTCAAGCATTCGGCAGCCGCTCGTTCTCTATCTGGGATGAGTCAGGCGAGCTAGTGTTTGATAGCGGCGATGATTTTGCTCGAATCGTACTTGAGCAAGATCCTGCAAACTTCAACAGCACCAATGATAACAACCAAAGTGGTGACGATCGCAGCGATGATAAAGGGGTAGAACCTGAAGCTATCGAAGTGGCTGAGATCAACGGTAAGCACTATGCCTTTATCGGCCTTGAGCGCCAAGGTGGCATCATGGTTTACGACGTAACACAGCCTAAGAACGCAAGTTTCATCAGCTACTTGAACAACCGAGACTTCACACAATCAGTGTGCACTAAGGTTGATGAAGACGGCGATTGCGACAACGATACTTACAACTCGAAAGCGGGTGACCTAGGTCCAGAGTCAATTAAGTATTTCACTCGTTCTGGTAACCACTTTATTGCGGTTGGCAATGAAGTGAGTGGTAGCACGTCAGTTTACCGCGTTGAGTTCTAATCTCGCTTATTGCTAACAATTAAATTGAATCAAAACAAAAGCGCCACGACTTGTTAAGTCGTGGCGTTTTTTTAGTTCATAGCTTATTTCATCGCTGATTTAGTCGCGATAGCAAAGGCCTATGGCTGTTGCTTAGTTGGTGCTAGAGCAATCTCACGGATACATACGTTCTGTGGTTGTTGGTAAGCGAATGATACAGCGCGAGCAATGTCGTCAGCTGCCAATACGCCGCCCATGTCTTCTTTCCAAGAATCGTAACCGTCTTTGATCTCTTGAGATGTTGTGTGAGACAGAAGTTCAGTCTCTACAGCACCTGGTGCGATAGTCGTAACACGAACATTTGAAGCCGCCACTTCTTCACGAACGTTCTCAGAAATAGCGTGTACCGCGAATTTAGTACCACAGTAAGCTGCGTGGCTTGGGAATGTTTTCTTACCCGCGATAGAGCTGATGTTGATGATAGTACCCGTGTTGCGTTCCATCATCGGAGCAAGTACAGATTGCATGCCGTTTAGAAGACCAATTACGTTCACGTCGAACATTGTCTTCCACTCTTGTGCGTCTTGAGTATCGATTTGACCAAGAAGCATTGCGCCAGCGTTGTTGATAAGCGCATCTACAGGACCAAACTTCTCTTCACCTTGTGCGATAGCTGCATCAAAAGATGCTTTGTCTGTTACGTCTACTTTCACAGATAGAGAGTTTGGTAGGTTAAGCGCTTCAAGGCGGTCAACACGACGAGCTAGAAGTAGCAGAGGGTGACCTTCATCGCTTAGACGACGAGCGATTGCTTCACCAATACCAGAGCTTGCACCTGTAATTACGATTAGTTTTTTCATTTTATTTCCTCTGTACTTTTATTGCGTCGGGTGGCTACGACGGGTTGTTTAAGTGCATTCGAATCAAGTGCTTGTTGCCTTGCTTCGTTGCGATGGAGGTATATTAAGGAAAATAGAATTGTTGATATATAGCGCTTTACTTGAAACACTGTTGCTGTGGTGCAACAATAAAAGTGTCTATCTCATAACCTCACTAGTAAGCTGGCGGCCATGCTCAATCAAATTAACCTGTCTGATATTCGTTCTTTCGTGCTGATCGCTCGTTTAGGTAATTTCACCAAAGCGGCGGAGGAGTTGGATGTGTCTCGTTCCCACGTATCACGCCAAGTGAGCAGCCTAGAAAAGCAGATGGGTGTGACACTGTTTATCCGCACCACTCGAACCTTGAGGCTGACGCACGCGGGGCAAGACCTGTATGCGAGATGTGAACAAGCCTTAGATAATATAGACCAAGCCTTGATTGCTGCTGTGGATGACGTCGAAGAAGTACGTGGCGACATAAAAGTAAACTGTGTTGGCGGTTATCTGGGCGAGGTGATCATCGCGGATCTGGTCAATGAGTTCATGCAACTCTACCCAGACATCAGCATCAGCCTTGATTTCAGTAGTAACCGAGTCGACTTGATTGAAGACGCGTTCGATATCGCATTTCGTATGGGAAGCCTTGAAGATGCGGGCTTTATCGCGAGAAAGCTTTTGGACATCGAGATGGGAACGCTCGCAAGCCCTGAATATTTTGCTCGCAAAGGAAAGCCAAACCATCCTAAAGATCTCATTCACCATGACTGCTTAACGGGGTCTGTGCGTAAGTGGAGCTTTCAAGCTTTGGATGACACCAAGAAAACAGTCGATGTTCATGTGACGGGTAGGCTGCAATGTAAGAATGGGCGAGTGTTAGTACAGGGCGCGAAATCGGGCAACGGAATTATTCGTGTACCAACCATCTATTGCTTGCAAGAGATCAATGATGGGCAATTGGAGCAGGTGTTTAATGAGTGGATAGTGCCGAAAGTGGACTTTTCAGCGATCTACCATCGAGACCGCTATCAACCAAGTCGAATTCGAACCTTCATTGATTTTGTAAAAGGTCGCTTTGAGCAAATGCCAGTGAGCTAAGTGCTGCTTGTTGCCTTCCTTTTTCTGTCTGCTGTTTTTGGCAATAGTTGGACTGGCTCAAACTTACATCTCGTCGATTTCGTTTTGTAGGTTTTCCAGCTGGTCTAGAATCAACAAGAACTTCTCGCCGAACGGCGTCACTTGGTATTCAACTCTTGGTGGTAGTTCGTTGAACATTTGCTTATCCAAAATCCCAAACTCCACATTTCGCTTCAAGCATTCATTCAATACCTTGGTTGATAACCCTTCGACTGAGCGCACCATTTCACCAGGGCGATTAATGCCATTTGCCAGTAATTGGTAAACCGTTAGCGACCATTTACAGCCGTAGATGGTTTCTACCATGCGAGCTGAGCGCTCTGGTGCTGATTTTCTTGAAAAAAAGTTTTCCTGATTTTTCATAAAGATGTACCAATAAGTACCTACCTAACCGATTTGTACTTACTATTCATAGTGTTAGTTCAAGGCCTAAGATTACCACGTTCACATGACTTAGGAGATAACAAAATGAACTTCACTAAAAATGGTATTGCAGTAGTAATCGGTGGCACGAGCGGTATGGGCTTTGAAACAGCGAAGCAATTAGTCGCTCAAAACATCCATGTGTTGGTTGTCGGCAATAACCCAACTAAGTTAGATAAAGCGGTGTCAGAACTTCAATCACTAGGCCATGCTTCTGGTTGGCAAGCTAACCTTTATGATGATGCGAGTGTGTCTCGCCTTATCGAACACCTTGAGTCGTTAGATGAAGGTATTGGTTACCTTGTTAATGCGGCGGGTTACTTCAACCCTAAAGCGTTTATTGAGCACCAAGAATCGGATTACGAGCAATACATGCAGCTTAATAAGGCAACCTTCTTCATTACTCAAGCGATAAGTAAATTGATGATCAAGAATGGCGGTGGCAGTGTGGTTAACGTTGGTTCTATGTGGGGCAAGCAAGCAATCAAAGCGACGCCATCTTCTGCTTATTCAATGGCTAAAGCTGGCCTGCACGCATTAACACAACACATGGCAATGGAACTGGCTGAACATAACATTCGTGTAAATGCGGTGTCTCCGGCTGTGGTTAAAACGCCGATTTACGAATCTTTCATCAAACCGGAAGAAGTGGATCAAGCGCTAGAAGGTTTCAACGCGTTCCATCCTATTGGTCGAGTTGGTTTGCCGAAAGACATCGCTAATAGCATTTCTTTCTTACTGTCAGACAGTGCAGATTGGGTAACGGGTGCAATCTGGGATGTTGATGGCGGTGTGATTGCTGGTCGTAATTAATTAGGATTCTTTTTAGGTGGCTGTCGCGTAGGCAAAATAGCAGCGAGATGGCCTCCTTGATGAGTATTCGCGTAGAATAGAAACTAGAAAGACAACAATAATAATTAAAACGATAACAAGAGTAAGGTCGCCATTATGTTCAATATGGACTTTTCAAAGAGACTGGTTATAGAAACCGAGGCATTAGATTGGATCGCGAGCCCTGCCAAAGGGGTATGGCGTAAGCCGCTTGAAAGAGAAGAGAAAGAATCGGGCCACACAACCAGTGTTGTGAAGTACGATCCTGAATCTTCATTCTCCGAACACCCACATCCGCAAGGAGAAGAGATCTTCGTATTAGACGGTGTGTTCTCAGATGAAACTGGCGATTTCCCCGCTGGCACTTATATCCGTAATCCTCCAGGCAGCGCGCATTCCCCATCGAGTAAAGAGGGCTGCACGATCTTAGTTAAGCTTAATCAGTTTGATGCGAGAGACTTAACGCAAGTTCGAGTCAATACGCTCGAAACGGAATGGCTACCTGGTATTGGCGGGTTACAAGTCATGCCATTACATGAGTTTGAGCACGAGCATGTCGCTTTAGTGAAGTGGCCGGTTGGCGAACGTTTTCAGCCGCACCGTCACTTTGGTGGAGAAGAGATCTTTGTGTTGTCGGGCACCTTTAAAGATGAACATGGCGTGTACCCGAAACATACTTGGATGCGTAGCCCTCACATGAGCGAGCATTTCCCTTATGTGGAAGAAGAGACGATCATCCTAGTGAAAACAGGTCATTTGCCACTGATATGATGATTATCTCGATAAGTAAAATAGAAAGCCGCTTACTAAAAGTCAGCGGCTTTCTGCTTTCTAGTGCCTATTGAGCTTACCTAATACACATTTGAGCATTAGTAAGCAACACCAATACGTTGGCGCGGGAACTTGCCAGCTTCGAGCTCATCAATCATCGCAATAGCGTAATCGCTGACTGAAATTTTGCTGTTACCATCCTCGTCGGTGAGCAGTTGATCGCCACCAGTGCGGTAGGTCGATAGTTTCTCGCCCGGGAATATTTCTGCGGCAGGGCTAACGAACGTCCAGTTAACTTCGCTATTAGATTGCTTGAACACTTCAAGAGCTTCGCCCTGTGCTAGCGCTTCATTTTTGTAATCCGCAGGGAAGTCAGGAACAGTCACTAGCGGTACGTTTGGCGCTACTTCTAATGAGCCAGCTCCGCCAACCCAAAGTAGGCGATCGATACCGATGCTCGGTAATGTTGCCAGCAATTTAGTCGCAGTGTTTTTTACGATGTCGTGATTACCCAGAGCACGTCCGCCAATCGAAGTAATGACTGCATCAACGCCGGATAGTGCGTTTGCTAGACTTGCGGCTTCATCTTGTAAATCAAATGAACGAACTTCAATGCCTTTGGTTTCCACGCGGCTTGCATCTCTTACAACAGCAACGACCTCGTGACCACGAGATTGAGCTTCTTGAGCGATGTGACTACCAATCCAACCTGATGCACCTAATACTGCAATTTTCATAATGTCTCTCCAATTATCTAATTTATTGAGTCTGTTTCTCGACAGCCATTGCAGTCTAATAGCTCACTAGGTTGCGATAAATATCGCAAAATGATGTAGATTGTATCTATATAGTGATCTAATAAGGTTCGATTAGCTGCGAAATAGTTCAGGAGAGTGTGATGGATAGGTTGACGGCAATGCGTAGCTTTGTCGAAGTTGCGAATTGTGCCAGCTTCACCCAAGCAGCTGAGCATTTGGGCATGAGTCGGTTGCAGGTTTCACGTCATGTTCAAGAGATAGAAGGGTGGCTGAAGCAGAGGCTATTACATAGGACGACTCGAAAGGTGAGCTTGACGGCGGCAGGGGAAATCGCTCTGCAGCGCTGTGAGAAAATCCTCCATGAGACCGCTGAGTTAGAAATTACGTCACTCAATCAAACCGATGATCTTTCTGGAACCATTCGAATTGCAGCCCCCATCGGGTTAACTCAGCATATGTTGTTGGATGTGGTCGAGCAGTTCACCGAGCGCCACCCTAATATCACGGTCGAACTGTTTGCCTCAGACCGCTTTACTCAGCTGGTGGATGAGAGGATCGATATTGCACTTCGTTATACCGATCAACCTGACGATAGCTTGATTGCACGAAAGCTAATGGTTATTGATTCAGTGGTGTGTGCCTCGCAAGCCTACTTGGACAAACATGGTGAACCTGAAACGGTCGAGGCGCTTCGAAAACACAATTGTTTTCGTCACTTGAATGTTTCTAAGTGGGATTTTGTTAAGGACAATCAACACTATTCGGTTGAGGTGTCTGGCACTATCAAGGCTAATGATGTTGGAGTGCTAACTCGTGCCGCACAGCACGGGAAAGGGGTAGTTCGTTTACCTTGTGACTTAGCCAACCCACTGATTGCGAATGGCAAATTGATACGAATATTGGATGAGTTTGTTTCACCGAGTAGTGTGCTGTGGGCGGTGTATTTGTCTCGTAGTTATCAGCTGCCGGTTGTTCGTCAGTTCATTGATTTTGCCGCAGAAGCTTGGTCTAGCGATATCAAATCTGGCGATGTTTGAAACTTCATAGGCAATGATACATAGCGATAGAATTTTAAAAGCTCATAAATACAAAAATCCGATATCAATGGTGATATCGGATTTGAACTCAATAATTCAGAGTTCCAGCACGCTCTCCTCTCACGAAGTCTTTACATGTAATGATGTACGGATAATCGGGTATTTATTACCTTTTCGTTTACGTCTGGTAAAGGCTGATACAAGCTTCTCGTAATGTCGGATAATACTTGGTCGTAAACTTGCGACACGACGCTAGAGATATCACTGGTTAATTCGTACATGCTATCTGCCGGTTGGGTCGCTTCGTTACTTGATGCGATCTCTGAGAGTGCATGCATCGCTCGCGTACAAACCGGTGACCCACTACTAAGAGGGCAGATAATCGATAACTGGTTGAGTTTTCTGTGTGTCTGAGAGGCGTAGAATTTGAATCTCAAATACTCCTCAGGCTTCTCCATATCAGGGATACACATTCGTAATTTGGTCAGGATCTCCATGCAATCTAAGATCTGTTGCCAATTCATGTGGTACTCACGGCTCATGTCTTCACGCTCAGACTGAATTAGCCAGATGATCATTACTTCATCCATCAAGAACATGCTATGGCGAATTGTTTTGCCATGAATCGATTGGTTACGCACCAAGCTACGGTTTTGCCAGTCGCTGTGCATAGCGATGAGCTTGAGGTGATAGATGCGATACATAGGGCGGCTGTCAAACGACACATGGGATTGAAGCAGCTCAGATACCTCAAGTATGTTGTCGTAAATCTCGTTCACTTTACGAATCGAGTCGCTAGACAATTTATACGCCAGAGCGTAATGCGTTGCCGCGCGGTGTTTGCGTGATAACAACAATAACTCTCTAAGCAGAACTAAGGTTTCAAACCTGTGTGATAGCGCTGTTTGTCTCTTCCTTGAGAAATGAAACAGGGCTGCAAGTACTAATAGGGATAAACCCACTGAAATAACTACAAACATATTCAACTCCTAATATTTGTATACCTACTTAGTGGTATTGCAGACACCATGCCAAAATAAATAAGTGTTATATTTCATTGATTTATGATTTTTCTCAAATTATGGATGATCAATCATGGTGCATGACTTCACCATTCGAGTGAATGTTTCTCATATTTTGCAGGATTTTTTGAGAGGTTACGCTTTTCTAACGATAGGTTGGGGAGGTTTCGGTAAGTAGAGACACTTTGGCGATCCATTTCAGGCTCGTTTCAAGCTACGGAAATTAAAAAGGCCTCACCCTATATGCTTTAACTCTAAAAGCAGTAAGAGTGAGGCCTTTCAATGTTCACTTCGCAGTGTAGTTGACTTAACGACTAAGTGTTTAGCATTGAGGGCTAAACGTTATGCAAGCTTAAGGTCGAACTCAGTGCGGTACATAACCATATCTTCAATGGTCAGTACTGGCATGTTGTGCATTTTACCGAAAGCAACGATCTCTGGCGCTTTTGCCATCGTACCATCCGGATTGGTTACTTCACAAAGTACACCGGCAGATTGAAGACCAGCCATTTGCATAAGATCTACTGTACCTTCTGTGTGGCCGCGACGAGCAAGTACACCACCTTTACGAGCACGCAATGGGAATACGTGGCCAGGGCGAGCAAGGTCAGTAGGCTTAGCTGTTGGATTTGCAGCTGTCTTGATCGTTGTTACACGGTCAGCGGCAGAAACACCTGTTGTTACACCAACTTTCGCTTCGATAGTGACGGTAAACGCAGTTTGGTTTGCGCTGTTGTTATCAACAACCATAGGTGGAAGTTCAAGTTGGTTCGCTTGCTCGTCAGTTAGACACAGACACACAATGCCGCTGCATTCGCGGATCATAAGCGCCATTTGAGCATTCGTCAGGTGTTCTACTGAGTAGATGATGTCGCCTTCGTTCTCACGATCTTCATCGTCAAGTAGAAGTACGCCACGACCTTCGCGTAGAGCTTGCAGTGCGTTTTCAACGCGAGTGATTGGTTCGCCAAATTCGGCAAGTAGTGAAGACTGATTCATGGTTAAACTCCTAAAATATCACCAGAATCAGGGCTGTATGAGGGATCTCAACCGAGCACAACAAAGCCTACTCATTACAAGTCAACTTTAGCTCATTATGGTTTTATCCAAAACGAAATGCACCCGCCTAAGTTGGAGGTACGAACCCAACTCACGCAGGTACGCCTTTCCAACTTAAACGAGTGTGTTTTCATTCTCTCTCATCCGGACTATAACCGTCGGCTCTGGCATCTCACCAGATCTGCTGACCTCGACGAATCGAGCGCTCGCGGGCTTATCTTTAGATTTTGCTAAGGACATACCGCCGGTGGGGAATTTCGCCCCGCCCTGAGAATAAAAATTAATAATCTGTTTTGCTTTGAAAGCAGACCAGATGGTAATCCTTTCGATAGTGGATTTAAAGGACTGACAGCAAAGTTTTTCAGATTCTGGCCTTATAATCCGGTAAGTGTTCACTTTATCGGCAGACCTTAGCGTGTGGTGTATAGCGGTGCGCAGGCTATGTTTAGTGGGTTTTGATGTCTATATGTACACAAGTGGATGGTCTGGATTATTGGTGATGGCGTGACAGTTCATCAGCTCAATACTTAAGAGGCCCTTTAATCGATTATTGTTACACCATGACGGCTTACTGACCGTTTTGACATAAAATTGATATTGACGATGCTAAGCTGCGATAGCATCCGACCACTTTATCTAAAAGATCTTAGCCATGACTTCTCTGTTCTCTAACAAATCCAAAGGCTTATTACTGCTCGTTCTAAGTTTTTATTCCCTCATACCCTTTTTGATCTTTGGATCTGACTTCGACCTTGGAAGTGCTGTTTTGCCTTTCTATGGCGCCTTCATAACGTTTGTGACTTACTCTGCGGGCAATCAAGGGTTCTTGGTAACACTAGCGATTTTGTCTTTAGTATTGTTCACGATGAAGTTTTCCAAAGCGAAGTTAGTCAGTCTTTGTCTGCAGCTCGGCTTGTTGTTGGTGCTTAGCTTTGCAGCGAAAACCTTCTTAAAGCATTCCACTGAGAGCCCTCGTCCTTATTCTGAGTATTTGGTGACGCAGGAAGTGGTTGATATGCCGGAAGTGTTTTACGAATTACCATTGGTTGAAAAGAATGCTGCGATTGAGTCTGTACAAGATAAGGTGAGCGAGTGGCGAACGCGTCACTGGTTGGGTGAAACTGACTACTCTTTCCCATCTGGACATATGATTTTCGTCGGTGTGTGTTTGGCATTCTTTGGTGGATTGTTCATAGAGGCGAAACGCTTTTACCTAGTCGGCGGTTTGTTGGTTTGGGCTGGTGGTGTCGCCTATAGCCGTGTTTGGCTTGGCATGCATCGACCTGAAGACCTAGCTGCGTCTATCGCCTTTGCGGGTTTAATTTATTTATTGGCGCCACTGATTCCAACGCAAAAGATAGAACCTTTATTGCCCAAGTTTTTAAGAGAGGCTTAAGGTTTTAAGAGCTGCCTAAGTTTTTAAGAAGTGCATAATTCTATATTTAACAAGCAGAGATTCTGGCTACTGATTGAGCCCGAGTTCTGCTTGTTTCTTTTTGGTTAGCCCTAAAGAGACAATTCGGTGTGACTCCGTGAGGTAGTATCTCAGCTCCTCATCCCTTTCTGATGTGCTCTCAAAAAGCTGAATCCACTTCATGCCACGAGAAGCGAAGTAGGGTGCGGGTTTATAGCCCGGCTCTTCTTTGAGAAAGTCGAAATTCTGATCGGACGCCTTGAAGATAAACGCAGGCTCATCTTTCGGTCCCCAACCACCAATCGCAAACACCTTGCCACCTACTTTCCAAACGTGAGAGTTATTCCACTGCATCACATAACTGGTTGCAGGCAGTGACTCGCAGAATGCGTTGAATTCGTCGTAAGTCATAGAGCGTCCTTTTATCTACTGGGTGTTTGATCTGTGGTTTTTAAGATGTCTTTCTTCTTCTTGTCTTTATCGCCAATAACTAGCCAGCTAAACCCTGCCAGATTGCCGTAAAGCCACTGATAGAACATAGCAGTAATGAACCAATGCGTATCTTCTCTTTAGGGATGCTTTGTGTCGTCATCAATGCCACTTTATAACCTAACCAAGCCGCAGGCAGCAAAGGGATGGTGATGATCAAATGGTGCATGGTGAAGAAGCCAATTGGGATCTGAACAATCAACGAGATGATCGAACTAAACACGAAAAACGCAGAAAGGTTGCCACGAAGCTGATTAGCGTCTTGGTGTTGCAGTAGTAGTGCCATCGGAGGACCACCAATACCCGAACTGGTGCCAAAGAACCCAGAAAAGAAACCTGCAATACCCATCTTAGTTGGGGTTGGTTCGAGTCTAAAGGGCAGTAGGCTAACAATCACGGCAAATACCACCAATAAGCCCAACCATAGTGATAACACGCTCGTTGAAACCATCACTAACAAAGCGCCACCTGCCAGTGACCCCGGAATGCGGCCCAGCAATGCGATTTTTAATCCGCCAATAGAGATATTTGCTCGATGTTTAAAAGCGTTGAATAACGAGATAAACAGACCGATTAAACAGATAGGTGCAGGTACATAATCAGGAGAGACCAAAAACAGCAGTGGAGCTGCAACAATGGCCAAACCAAAGCCGATTGCGGTTTGCACAAATGAGCCGACAAAAATAAGTGCCATTGCGATAAGGACAGTCTGATCTATGTATTCCATAAGCCTGCGGATTAGTTTTAAAGGAGCGGGTGGATACTATAAATGAAAACCAAAATAATAGTCTTATTATTCAGTGAGCTTTATGCCAGTTTCGCTAGTTATAATTTCTATTATAACGACCAATAAAAAAGCGAGTGAGTATCTCAGGATGCTTCCTTTCAATATTCACTCGCTTTATTGGAACGACTTGTTGTTTACGCTAGTGGGGGAGTCAGCATAAAACGTTAAGCCATTGCCAATTTCAGTCGCTCAATGGGTTTGTCATTGATTGGTAAATGGATAAGCGCTGCTGCAAATGCCAGTACTACCGTTGACCACCAGATTGGCTCGTAAGAACCGTAGTAATCGTAAATACGACCACCAACCCAAGCGCCTAAGAAGCTACCCACTTGGTGAGTAAAGAACACCAAGCCGTACAACGTTGATAGGTAACGGGCACCGAAGATCTGACGAACTAAACCAGACGTTAGCGGAACCGTACCCAACCAACAGAATCCAATTGCCGCACCGAAGATAGCCGCGGTTGACTCAGTCACAGGCAGAGTAACAAACGCACCGATAACCACAGTACGCACTAAGTACAGTGCAGACATTACGTGGCGTTTGCTGAACTTGTCGCCCATTACACCCCAGAAGTAAGACCCAAAGATGTTGAAGATGCCAACGTAAGCCAGTGCCATCGCAGCGCTGCTCGCGGGTAGGTCTTTATCTGCTAAATAGCTCGGTAAGTGCGTTGCGATAAACATTACGTGGAAACCGCACACGAAGAAGCCCGCGTGAATCAACCAGTAACCTTTGTGAGCAAACGCTTCAGACAACGCTTCTTTGAGTGTTTGGTTCTCTTCAGCTTGCGCTTGTTTGCTTGAGGCTGCTTTAGGCGCTCGCATGAACAGCGCAAAAGAGATCATCAAACAACACAGTACGCCAAACACTTGCATCGCACTCTGCCAGTCAAATTCATTCAGCATGTATTGTGCGCCCGGAATTACCGCGAACATACCAAATGAACCTGCAGCCGTGGTTAAGCCAAACGCCTTAGCCGCGTGCTCTGCTGGTACAACTTTCGCTACTGCGCCAAGCACGATCACGTAACTTGTCGCACTCAAGCCAAGACCAACCAGTGCGCCTAACGAAACGTAAAGCATGCTCGATTCGGTAGAAATTGAGGTAAGAAGTAAACCCAAACCGTAAGCACATGCGCCAGCAATAATGATGCGTCTTGCTCCCCATTTGTCAGCGGCCATACCAACAAAAGGTTGGAACACACCGAACAATAAGTTTTGTAGAGCAATAGAGAAGCTGAAAAACTCTCGACCCGTGCCGAAATGCTCTGAAATTGGCATCATGAAAATGCCGAATGATTGTCTGATCCCTAGACTGATAATAAGTGTGCCTATCCCTAGCCATACCAGTAAAGGAAAACGGAAAATGCTCATTCTAATACTCTTAAATTAATGGTGGTGATGTGAGTGGTCTTGCGCTGACATGTGTTGGTCAGTCATCTCATGGTGATGTTCGTGTCCAGAATGATCATGCCCTGACTGCTGGTGGCAACCACTGCTTACGGCATGCTGAGCCAAGAGATCAATCAATGGCTGACTGTGATGCACAATAACCAAACTAATGACGAGGAATAACGTCATTCTGGCAAGTTGGGCAAAAAGAGATTGTGAAAACATACGGTGTTGACATGCGCTCAATGTTGTAAGAAGTCGCGCATCATAGTGATGAGTCGGGTATGTATCAAATGACCATTTGTGATGTAGTCTATGCGTTTTATGCATAGATTGTCGCTTGATTGGAATTGGTATAAAACGCGCTCAATAAATAAGAAAACTTGAAGCTCGTTAGTTAATAGAAACAAGTATCTAATTAAGAATGAAAGTCTAAATTAAGGCTTATAACTAGCTGTTTAATATAAAGTTTCACAAAGCTGTAAAAACTAATATACAAACTAATCACTAAGCAACATTGCTCGTTCACTCGACTTATCTGTCAAACATCGTAAATTTGGGCATAAATCGTTTCAAGACTACTGAAACGCGATGTTAAAAGATTCAGGGAGAGTCATTCACATGGATAAAGATCATAATCTTCGCGAAAACTTACTGGCACTGATCTTAGGTAGCGCATTGGTTTCACTCGGCGTTATCTTTTTCAACCAAGTCGGTTTGCTCACCGGGGGCACGGCTGGTCTAGCGATCTTCATTACCAAAGTAACAGATTTGAGCTTTGGCCAAGTATTCTTCGCACTTAACTTACCTTTCTATATTTTGTCGGTTGCTCGTATGGGCTGGCGCTTCACAATCAATACGTTTATCGCGGTTTCGATTGTTTCGTTCGCCGTGGATCACTTGTATCACGTGATTCAAATTGCCGAAATTCATGCATTGTATGCAGCTTTACTTGGTGGTGGCTTGATTGGTACCGGCATGCTGGTGATTTTCCGTCACAAGATGAGCTTAGGTGGCTTCAACATTCTGGCGTTGTTCTTACAAGAACGTTTTGGAATTCGAGCAGGTAAGGTTCAGATGGCATTAGACTGCACGATTGTTGTGCTTTCTCTGTTCATTGTTGATGTGTCATTGGTTCTTCTGTCTGTGCTTGGTGCGATAGTCACCAACTTGATTCTAGCAATGAATCATAAACCGGGGCGCTATCAACCTGTGGTAAAAGCGGAAGCAGCATAGTTCGGTTCGCTCAAGCTCTAGATTTGCTTAAGTAAAGAGTGATTTGCAGATTATGAAAACAACAAAGCCAGCATTAATTGCTGGCTTTGTTCTATTGAAATAACGGATTCGATGTAACGATTAACACTTGCCGCAGCTGGCGTTCGGCTTAAGCTCGCAATCAATCACATTGCCTTGTTGATCAAGGGACAAGTTACAACACTCTTCAAACAGGTTCTTAAGATCAGCACGGCTTTTTTGCACGCGGGATTTAACCGTTG
This sequence comes from Vibrio sp. 10N.286.48.F5, assembly GCF_041469785.1. NCBI lineage: Bacteria > Pseudomonadati > Pseudomonadota > Gammaproteobacteria > Vibrionales > Vibrionaceae > Vibrio > Vibrio sp. 10N.286.48.F5. The sequence goes on from NZ_JBFRLG010000038.1 coordinate 18,764, forward strand.
AATAGCTGACGTTCTGCGCTTCTGCGATCTCTTTTTGGCTTTGGCCTTTGATGTCGACCGCAAGCAGTAGCGATGAACTTTGTTCTGGCAATGCCTGAATAAAAGGTTCAATACACAATGAAAGTTTCTGCTTAAATTCAGAGTCGTGGTCTAAATCGGTAAACCACAGATCTTCAGCATCAATTTGGCTATCACGTTGTTGGCGTGCATGCTTACGGTAGAAGTCGATAATGGTGTTGTTGGCTAACTAGAACAGCCAAGCCTTAACACTGCTAGCATCTTGTACCTTATCTAAGTTCTGATAGGTCTTAATCAAGATATCTTGGAGCAAGTCGTCTACATCCGCAGAGTTGTTGACCTTTGAATGCAGGAATGACTTTAATGCTTGCTGATACTCGGCCCAGACTTGTTCGAGCTTCAAAGGTGCATTAGTTGCACTGTTCATTTACGCAACATTCGTCTTGTAAGAAATCAATCACACCTTCTAGGCACTCATACTCCGCCACGCAGAATAGAGTTCTTCCTTCTCGTCTTTGGCTGATTAGGCCCGCAGACGCCAAGCTTGATATGTGGTGAGACAAGGTAGAACCGGGAATGCCTAGCTCTTCTTGTAGGCCGCCAACTGCAATGCCTTGGTAGCCAGCTTTAACGACACTCTTATAAATGGTTAGGCGAATAGGGTGCCCCAACTCTTTAAGTGCTTTCGCAACGACTTCTAAGTTCATATTAACTCCTCAAGATTTAATTTCGATGTTAGTCGAAATGTATGTCGAATTCAAATTTAAAAACGGTGTCTGTGTAAGTTATTGAAAAACTGTGTTTTCGAAAATCATTTCGATTTTTATCGAAATAATGCTTGTTCTGGAGCTGTTTATTTCTATAATTCGAGAATATTCGAAATTAAGGGTTGGTTACTTTTCTCATAGAGCCCGACCTTCAATCCAGTTTGGAGTTAATTATGAGCAATGAAATGTTAACAATGCTGAAAGACGCACTTGATATGTTCGCTTTCTTAGCAGTAGAGCTAATTATCCTTTTCTTAGCGATCAGCTACATTGTTGGGATTCTTCAAGAGTTCCTTACACCAGAAAAGATTCAATCTATCCTGAGCTCACGTAATGGTAAGGGTTATGTAGTAGCAGCACTACTGGGTGCAATTACACCTTTCTGTTCATGTTCGACCATTCCTTTCTTAAAAGGATTGCTGCGTGCAAGAGCGGGTTTCGGTCCAATGATGGTGTTCCTATTTGGTAGCCCACTATTGAACCCAGTGATCATTGGTTTGTTTGTGATTACCTTCGGTTGGCAAGTTGCTGTGTTCTACTTCCTTGTAGCAATGACGGTGTCTGTAGTGGCTGGTTACGCACTTGAGAAGCTTGGCTTTGAGCGTTACGTAAAACCTGAAGCGTATGAATCAACAGGTTCAGCTTCAAGCTGTGGCACTAGCTGTGGTGATTCTGATCCTAAGAAAGCAGCACCGGTTAAAGCGGAATCTTCATGTGGTACAAGTGCATGTGGCGAACCTGCACCAGTAATGGCAAAAGAGACATCTTGCTGCGATTCTAAAAAAGAAGAGCCACAAGTAACGGTTTCATGCTGTTCAGCGGATGGAAGCGCAACAGCTGAAATCGTAGAGAAGAAAGAACCTAGTCGTTGGATGAGAATTTGGTTCTCAACTTGGAAAGACTTCAAACAAGTTTTCCCTTACCTAATGATGGGTATCGCGATTGGTTCATTCATCTACGGCTTCATTCCTACAGACCTAATTGCACAGTACGCTGGTGAAGGTATGTGGTATGCGATTCCAGTAGCTGCCGTGATTGGTATTCCACTGTACATTCGTGCTGAAGCGGTAATCCCATTAAGTGCAGCTCTAGTACAGAAAGGTATGGCGTTGGGTTCAGTAATGGCATTGATCATTGGTAGTGCAGGTGCAAGTTTGACGGAAGTTATCCTGCTTAAATCAATCTTCAATAACCAAATGATTGCAGCATTCCTATTCGTTATCCTAAGCATGGCGATGGGTGCAGGCTTCCTATACAGCTTCATCTTTGGTTAATCAGGTCTGATTTCGAGATAACACCATTGATACAAAGAGATAGATAATAAAAAAGAGCTCACATAGTTGAGCTCTTTTTTGTTTAGCTTATCAGTCCGGAGGCTAGAAACCGCGAATATCCAGCTCATTATTGATCAATACAACGCACTGAGAAGCAAACAGCATGTTCGGGCCTAAGCTGATTTTTTCTGTCCCTAAGCGCTTTAAGCTGTTGTAGCTTTTCTTCGGCATAGGGATGTGATCAGTAAGAAGGAAACATGGGTTTTCAGCAATCTCTGCATCACGGATAAAGTCACCTTTCTTATCCATCATGTATAGCTGGTGGTCTTCAGCCAGTTCTTTGACTAGTTTTTCAAAGCTCATAGTGCGAACGACGATTCCCGGTTCAACCTGACGAGTCTGCTCTTTGGTCATACCTTGAGAAGCATCAACCGCTCTTACTACCGCTGATAACAATGCCGATTCATGAAAGCCACCAATGTTGGTGATCTCATTTGAATCGAAAGTGATCGTACGTGAAAAGTCTTTAGTACTTTCTAATACAAGGTGTACGGTGACATTCTCACGGTGAGATTGAGCAACGAAGATCGTGTTCATCAGAGTATGAGCCAGAATCTCAGTATGAGTATCTTGCCCAACACCTTCTAAGATAAGTTTGCTCTCTGTAGGGGCTGCGCGAGCGCGTAATACGAATGAACGCATGGAATGTACCTTGTCAGTATGTGATAAAGCGAAACGGCCTTTATCAACATGAATTGATGAATAACCAAAATTGTGGCGGTATGTAACTCTTTTCTATTAATGAAGTCAAATGGAGTTGCACTTAGCACCAACCCGCGAACTTTGAGTATTAAATAGAGAATGACCACATTACAAGACGGTAAGGGTTGAAGCGAACCAATGTTTACATAGATAGTATGCGCAAAATTATAAAGTGACTTACATAAGGAAGCTGTCGGTGAAGTTACAGAAGATTAATAAAGAAGAATATAGAAAGAAGATGAACCTGTTGTTGGTGTCATTAGTTGGGTCACTTGCATTGTTTGCCATTGTATTCGGCACCATTCTGATCGAATTGTTTGGCTCGGCGACTTCAATTACTGGTGAATCGACAGGGAACTTTCATTTGAACGTATTTGGGGTGATCTTATCTGTCGCTTTGAATGCGTTTATCGCAAGCCGAGTGAAAGGGCATGAGTATTTCAAAGAAGCGCTTTATGTTTGGAACCTGAAACAAATCCACAATCAAATCTATCGTAAGCTCAAGCGCATTCAGCCAAAAGCGGAACAAGGCGACCGAGACGCGCTGACTATCCTTTACTTCTATTACACTACGCAAAAACAGGTATACGACCTAGACAATAATACGTTGACGATAAAAACGGTTCAGCAGTCGCTAGATAACATCGTAGAGCTGAGTGATAAATGGAGTATTGAACTAGATATAGAGGTATTTTCGAAAGATTTAGTCGCGAAATTTTAAGTGATATGCCTGTAATTGTATGAGCTTTGACCTGTGAAAGACGCTTTTGACGTAAAAGTAGACACTTAAGCAACTTTTTTGAATTTTTATCAAAAAAGGGGTTGCCATGTTTACGATGATCTCTATAATGCCGCCTCACTGACACGGCAGACGCCACAAGGCTTCAGCGGTAATCAGTAAGACGGAAAGTTCGAAACAAATTAATTTTAAAAAGTGTTTGACACTTAAGATTAAATCGCTAGAATTCACGTCCGCTTTCAAGGGTTTCTTTGTAAAAAGAAAGTTTCGATAAGCAAAGCTCTTTAACAATTTAAACCTATCAATCTGTGTGGGCACTCGTTGATGAATATCAAAACGTTTTATCGTTAGATAAAACAGATTCTTCGGAATCAAAATTGATTTCAATGAACTGAGTGACCAATACGTTTAACTACTTGTAGTTATTCGGCACAGTCAATTC
>NZ_JBFRLG010000039.1:0-41437 GCF_041469785.1 Vibrio sp. 10N.286.48.F5
ATTGATTAGGGCTTGGTTATATTGTTTCCAGTTAGTTGTTCTGTAGCGAGGCTTTGGCATTGCTCTAAGTATGTGAGTGAACTTAGATGATCTGATCGTAGCTTTAAGCATTAGTTCCCTGATTTAGGAAACAAAGCCGTTTTCAATTTACTTGGCATTCATTAAATGCATCGCATTAATACATCAACTCTCACACGTTTAATTCAATAAAGAGGCAACGAAAAATAATAAGCAACTCGCAAGGCGAACCCTTAATGTTATTAATTGGGGGTTATTTAGTGAAACGGGATAAATAGAAATCGTGCCTAAAGATAAGGTTGGGAAATAAGGTGTAGAAATAAACGGCAGAGGAGAACACAAAGCAAATTGCTCACCACACCACAGAGTCCACTGTGGTGATCTAGTCATACAAATTTCGGTCGTATAAGCTCTGGTCAGAAAAGGTAATTTGAAGGGATATTAGATTGAACCACGATATTCGGTCGGCGTTCTTCCGGTGCGATTCTTAAACACGCGGCAGAAGTAGTTCACATCTTTAAAGCCACAACGTACCGACACTTCATTGAGCTTGAAATTGTATTTCTTGAGCATGAACTTGGCGCGGTCGATTCGCACACGTGTAATATATTCAGCCAGCGTCATGTGGCCTTGTTGACGAAACATTCGCGACAAATGGTTGGATGAAATACTAAAGCGCAAAGCGATGCTGTCTCGCGTGATCTGGCGGTGGAAATTCTCTTGGATATAGATACAGATCCCTTGATACACATCCTGTACGCGGCTGTGAGACTTCTCGACAGGCGCATCCAGCATCGTCTTGCTGTATTGAAGCAACGCTTGCAGCAATAATTCATCCATCGGCTGCTTGTTGCTCTCGCGCGCTAACGAGCTGAGCGCCTCCAAAATATTATCAATCGCAAAGCCAGAGCGAGTCTGAATACTATGCTTTTGGATATCGTAGAAGCTCTCTTCCCCTTTGCGCTTGCTCACCAAGCTTAAACCAAGCTGACGACGCCCAAACAACATACTCAGTACCGAACAATCAGTATCCCAGTTCGGCTTGTTCCAACAGTTAGGCGGGATGAAAATCGCATCCCCTGCTTTCGCAACAACATTGGTGATCTTGCGATCATGACTCTCCATTTCATTAATATACTCACCGTCGAGCACCAGCTCTAAACGCGGAAAGTTCACCTGATAACTGAATGCTGAAGGCGTGTGAAAATCTCCCGCAAACCAGATGTTATGAAACGGTTCTCGCTCGTTTAATACCGACGAGATTAGGTCATGAAATATCATTGTTTCGAACTCTTATAAGCAGCAATAAGGCTACGGGAATAGATATACTCCTTAGTGAAACATAGCGCTATTGAGCAAAATCACAATTTGAGATCTAGGTTACAAAAATCCAGTAGTGGAAATAAATCTCCAGTCTAAGGCCAGATTTAGAACACTGTTATCATGATAGAAAAATCAATCTAAGCCCTTATCAATAAAAGCGTTATAACCTCATAAAAGCTGTCAACACTCCCCCAAACAGGCACTCCTAACCGATCAAAATCACACTCCATTTATAAGGCAACAATCATCCAGTAAATGCATTTTTTCTTCACTACAGAAGGCAAGTAATCAATTCCAGAATACCCCTAACAAAATAAAAACAGAGTAGGGGTTCATTATGATCACGACATTGATCAATCAAGATTTGATTAAGCTTTCGCTTAGCGCTAATTCAAAAGAAGACGTATTTAAAGAGCTGATAGACGTGCTGTACGCACAAGGCCGTATTTCAGACAAAGCACAGTTTCTTGCCGACATTAAGGCTCGTGAAGAACAAGGTAATACTGGGTTTGAAGAGGGCATCGCACTGCCACACGCAAAAAGCGCTGCGGTGATCAAACCCGCGGTTGTTATCGGCGTCCACAAGCAGGGTATCGAATACGGCGCCGATGACGGTCAGCCATCAAAACTGTTCTTCATGATTGCGTCTCCAGATGGCGGCGATGATCACCACATCGAAGTACTGGCAGAGCTTTCTTCAAAACTGATTGAAGAAGGCTTTATCGAAAGCTTCATGAATGCTCAATCTGAACAAGAAGCATTAGAACTACTGCTTAGCAAACCTGAGCCTTCAGCAACCGAAACCAACGTTGAGAAACAAGGCTTCATCATTGGTGTGACAGGCTGCCCAGCTGGCGTTGCGCACACTTATTTGGCAGCTGAAGCGCTAGAGAAAGGCGCAGCGGCTCTTGGCTATGACATCAAGGTCGAAACCAACGGCTCGATAGGCGTTAAAAACAGCCCGACTCAAGAAGAGATCGAACGCGCAGATGCGATTGTGGTCGCTTGTGACAAACAGGTCGACATGGCTCGTTTTGCTGGCAAACGCGTTGTCTGCACTAACGTAAAAGCACCAATCAAAGACGCACAAGGCTTGATTCAGCAAGCGCTCAATGCACCTAGCTACCAAGCTGAACAAGCACCGACCAACCAATCTGTTGCAGAGAAAGCCTCGCAAGCACGTTCAGACCTTTACCGTTACTTGATGAATGGCGTATCTCACATGATCCCATTCGTAGTGACTGGCGGTCTTTTGATTGCCCTAGCACTAGCCATTGGTGGCGAGCCAAGTGAATCTGGCATGGCGATTCCTGCTGGCAGCATGTGGAACCAAATTCTAGAAGTCGGTGTGGTTGCGTTCACGCTGATGATCCCAATCTTGGCTGGCTACATTGCTTACGCGATTGCTGACCGCCCTGCCTTAACTCCTGGCCTTATCGGTGGTTGGATTGCTAACAACGGCTCTTTCTATGGCGCTGACGCGGGTACAGGCTTCATTGGTGCAATCATCGCTGGCCTATTAGTCGGCTACTTCGTTAAATGGATTACCTCGTTTAACTACCACAAATTCGTTCAACCACTTGTGCCTATCATGATCGCTCCGATCACTGGCTCTCTATTCATCGCGGGTCTATTCATCTTTGTTATCGGTGCACCTATCGCCGGGCTGATGGATGCTCTTACAGCACTGCTAACCAGTATGAGTACAGGCAACGTGGTTCTGCTTGGTATTGTACTGGGTGGCATGGCCGGTTTCGATATGGGCGGTCCATTCAACAAGGTGGCGTTCCTATTCTCGGTCGGCATGATTGCCAGCGGCCAAACTCAATTCATGGGTGCAATGGCGTGCGCAATTCCTGTGGCTCCACTGGGCATGGCTATCGCGACCAGACTTGGCCGTAAATTCGACCTGTTTGAATCTTCTGAAATCGAAGCAGGCAAAGCCGCTGGAGCGATGGGCTTGGTGGGTATCTCTGAAGGTGCGATTCCTTTCGCGGCTCAAGATCCAATGTCGGTTATCCCTGCCAACGTGCTTGGTTCAATGACTGCAGCGGTTATGGCGTTCTCATTTGGTATCACCAACAGCGTTGCCCACGGTGGCCCTGTTGTGGCTCTGATCGGCGCAATGAACTACCCAATGCTGGCACTGCTGTGTATGGCATCTGGTGCGGGCGTGACTGCGGTTACTTGTATCGCGCTTAAAAATCTACGCAAAGCCAAGCTAGCAACAGCAGCGGCTTAAGCCATTTCAACTCCAATGGCTTGAGTCCCTCTACTCTCGTATTTTAGTAAATCGAGTAGAGCTCAAGCCATGTTTCCCTTCATGGTGATCTCGATGTCTGATTTTTCTTTAGCGAACGACTCGTTCGTACAACGCTTTTTCTACCCTATGACCAACGTGATTCAAAACTACGCATGGGGTAGCCCGTCTTCGTTTAGCCAACTGTTTGGTATTGATAACCAATCTGGTGAGCCACAAGCGGAGATTTGGATGGGCGCACACCCCAATGGTTGCTCAATGGTGACTGATAACGGGCAACAGACCACATTGTCGAGCTTGATTTCGAAGAACCTAAACCTGTTTTTAAGCGAGAAAGTGGCGAGTCGCTTTGGCGAGTTACCTTATCTTTTCAAGGTATTAGCGGCTGAGAAAGCGCTGTCTGTTCAAGTACATCCAAACAAACAGCAAGCGGAATCTGGCTATGCTCTTGAAGAGCAGCAAGGCATTCCAATGACAGCTGGCAATCGTAACTACAAGGATCCTAATCATAAGCCAGAACTGGTGTATGCCCTAACGGACTACACGGCGATGAATGGCTTTAGGTCGATCAGCGAGATCCTTGAGCACTTCCATTACCTCGATATTCCTGAGCTGCACTCGATGGTTAACGATCTCGCGGGCGACCAAACGCCCAATGGATTAGCCAGCTTCTTCGCGAGCTTATTGTCTTTGCAAGGTGAACAAAAAGGCATGGCGCTGACCATGTTGTTGATGAAGGCGAAACTTTCAGATGCCCCTGTGTTCCAGTTGATTTCAGAGTTGGAACAACAGTATCCGGGGGATGTCGGCCTGTTTGCTCCGCTGCTATTGAACGTTATCACGCTAAAGCCGGGGCAAGCCATGTATCTGGATGCCGAGACGCCCCACGCTTACATCAAAGGCACGGGCTTAGAGATCATGGCGAACTCAGACAACGTACTTCGCGCAGGGTTAACGCCCAAGTATATGGACGTGAATGAACTGGTTTCTTGTACTCGATTTAAGGAAAAGCCTGCGGATAGGTTACTGCTCAGCCCGATAGAGCAAGGTGATGTGATGGAATACCAAATTCCAGTCGAGGATTTTAAGTTCTCTATCGTGCAAAACTCACATCAGCGACGGATCACTACCGAAGGTGCCGAGATCCTACTACCTCTCGACGAATCTATGGTGCTTACTCACCAGTGCGGCGAAACCTGCGTGATAGAGAAAGGCCAATCGGTATTCATTCCTGCTTATGCTGAGAGCTACAAACTGGACTGCGTTGGCCGAGTAGCGCGTGCTTACAGCTAGCTCCCTTAGAACTCAGTACAAAGTCTTACTGCCCTGCTCATGCGGGGCATTTTTGTTTCTGATGAGGCCGCTCGGCGTGTCAAAAACATAATCAAAAACACCATCAAATATGACCCATCTCACACTGGATGAATGATGCAAATCACACTTAATTTTGCTTGGTACAAATGTACAGTGAAGGGCTTTTATTTGCTATTTCGCGAATGCCGTTAATCCATTAATTTTAATTCAAGAACTTCAATAGTGAATGAGTTAATAAATGGTCACACAGCTAACTAACGTCAACTTAATTAATAACAACCTTCAAGCGAATAATAAAAAAGAACTGTTTGAAGAATTGGCAAGCATGTTATTTGAAAACAACCGAATCAGTAATAAAGAAGCCTTCTTGGCAGACATTGAAATTCGTGAATCTCAAAGCATTACCTCAATGGACGGCATCGCTTACCCACACTCAAAAAGCAAGGCGGTAACTGAGCCAGCAATCGCTGTCGGTGTTAAGCGTAAAGGTATTGATTATGGCGATGAAGACGGCATCAATCCAACCGTGTTTTTTATGATTGCCTCACCAGATAACGGTGCAGACCATCATATTTATGTACTACAAGAACTATTTGGAAAATTCAGCGATGAATTTATTCAAGATATCCATAACGCAAAAAACGAACATCAAATCCTTAATATTTTAATTAATTCATAAGGCGTAGAAAATTATGAGCACCCTAACAACTCAAGCTACGAATACCAATAATAAAAACAGTAGTAGCGACTTTAAAAAAATCCTTAGTACCATGAAAGGCCACCTGCTTTTCGGAACCTCACACATGCTACCTTTCATCGTAGCCGGTGGTGTTCTGTTGGCGTTAGCGGTCATGGCATCAGGCAAAGGTGCGGTTCCAGCAGACGGCTTGTTGGCAGACATCTCTAATATCGGTATCAAAGGCCTTGTTCTTTTCCCAATCATTCTTGGCGGCTTTATTGGTTACTCAATTGCAGATAAACCAGCACTAGCACCTGCGATGATCTCTTCTGGCATCATGGCTGACATGGGCGGCGGCTTCCTTGGCTGTATCGTGGCAGGCTTTATCGCCGGTGGCGTGGTGTTCCAACTTAAGAAGATCCCACTTTCTGCGAACATGACGGCTCTAGGTGCGTACTTCATCTACCCTCTTGTCGGTACGCTAATCTCTGCAGGTATTGTAATGTGGGGCATCGGTGAGCCAATCAAACTGTTCATGGCTTCAATGAACGAGTTCCTAGCATCAATGGCGGGGGCATCTAAGATGGTTCTGGGCACAATCCTTGGTGGTATGACAGCGTTCGATATGGGCGGCCCTATCAACAAAGTGGCAACCTTATTTGCTCAAACTCAAGTAGATACACAACCATGGCTAATGGGCGGCGTAGGCATCGCGATTTGTACACCACCTCTAGGTATGGCATTGGCAACTTTCCTATTCAAAAACAAGTTCTCTAAACAAGAACAAGAAGCAGGTAAAGCAGCAGCAATCATGGGCTCTATCGGTATCTCTGAAGGTGCTATCCCATTCGCAGCGAATGACCCAATGCGCGTTCTTCCTTCAATCGTAGCCGGTGGTATCGTTGGTTGTGTGTTTGGCTTCATGACAGACGTTCTACTGCACGCTCCTTGGGGCGGCCTAATCACTGCGCCAGTATCAAGCAACATCCCTATGTACGTGGTCGGTATCGCACTAGGCTCTCTAACCACAGCGGTTATCGTAGGCTTCTGGAAACCGGTAGCGGTAGAAACAGAAGAAGACATGGTTGAAGCACCAGTACAAGCTCAAGCAGCTCCTGTAGCAGGCGAAGGCGAGTACGACATCGTAGCAGTAACATGTTGCCCTTCTGGTGTTGCACACACCTTCATGGCAGCCAAAGCACTAGAAAAAGCAGGTGCGGCAGCGGGTCTGAAAATCAAAGTAGAAACTCAAGGTCAAAACGGTATTCAGAACCGCATCACCGACCTAGATGTGGCGAACGCGAAGCTGGTTATCTTGGCTCACGATATTCAAGTGAAAGACGCTCACCGCTTTGCTAACGCGAACGTGATTGAGTGTTCAACCAAGGAAGCAATGAAGAAAGCCGCGACTATGGTGGCTATCTAAAACCTAAGATTATTTAAAACCAAAGGTTATCTAAATAATCAATAAATTAGTGAATGTTCACTATTGATAAAGTAACTACCCCTAGTAACTAAAATCCCCATTCGTCTAGTCAACGAATGGGGATTTCTTTTTACAAAACAACTCGTAGGATCAACAGAATCAGCTCTTAGGATCGAGCGTCTCTTCGGTTTCTAAATCGAACAGGTGACATTGGCTGGTGTTGAAATGCAGCACCGTTTCTTCACCACTGTTTGCCGTGCGATCCGCATCAAAAGGCACGCGAGCCACCAGCTTATCTGCACCGAGTTTAAAGTAGATATACAGCTCATTACCCATCGACTCAACCACATCAAGCCTGTGCGTTTGAGTATTCACTTCCGCCAGCGGCGCATCGTGATTAGCCAGTTGAATGTGCTCTGGACGAACACCAAACCATACCCACTCACCCATCTTTTCACGAGCGATAATCTGCTTGTCTTGTGGCAGTGTCCAACGAGTCCCACTTTCAGAGACCACGTTCATCACGCCATCAATCTCATCCAATCTCACCTTGAGAAGATTCATCGCTGGCGAACCAATAAAGCCTGCGACAAACTTGTTTGCTGGGTACTGATAAAGGTTCATTGGCGTATCGACTTGCATAATCTCACCTTGATTCAACACACAGATGCGATCGCCAAGGGTCATGGCTTCCACCTGATCGTGTGTCACATAGATCATGGTGGCGTTCTGCCCTTCTTGCTTCAGGTTATTGTGCAGCTGTGCAATGCTGACACGAGTCGAAACACGCAGCTTGGCATCCAAGTTAGACAAGGGCTCGTCAAACAAAAACACATCTGGCTTACGCACCATCGCACGGCCAAGCGCCACACGCTGCCTTTGACCACCCGACATTTCACCCGGCTTATTATTTAGCAGGTGTTCGATATCGAGAGTCTTGGCTGCATCTTCAATTCGCTCATTGATTTCATGCTTTGGCAGCTTCTGTTGCTTCAGGCCAAAAGCCATGTTTTCGTACACCGACATGTGCGGATAAAGCGCGTAGTTCTGAAACACCATCGAGATACCACGATCTTTAGGTGGCAATTCGTTTACACGCTTATCGCCAATGTAGACATCGCCTTCTGAGATATCTTCAAGGCCTGCGATCATGCGAAGTGTCGTAGATTTTGCGCAGCCAGACGGCCCAACAAACACCATGAACTCACCTTCGCGAATATTCAGATCGACACCGTGCACAGCCTTAAAACCATTTGGGTAGGTTTTTTCTACCCCTCTCAGTGTGACTTCAGCCATAACCTGTCCTTAAATCAATTCGTTAAATACTATCTTTGCAATCTGTCGTGGACGTTTTAGCCACGTTCTTGCAGTTGGTTGAGCTCAAAATGGGCGACTGATGCGATAACCAGATCCGCCACTGGCTCTAACTCGCTGTGTTGTGCAGTCCCCGTCAGAACACCGACATTGCTTGCGCCTGCATTGCGGCCAAATTCCATATCCGAAACCGTGTCACCAAACATGATCACCTCATGAGGCTCAATACCGCATTGTTCACAGAAGGCATTGAGCAGTGCTGGCGCTGGTTTAGGTTCGATATCACCATCTGAGTAACCGACATAATCAAACATCTCGCTCAAACCCGATTGCTCTAGTGTGTAGATGGTTGAGTCTTTGGTGTCTGCGGTCGCGATGCCTAAAATCATGCCTTGCTGCTTAAACAGGCCAAGCTTTTCAGCCACACCTGGTAGTGCTTCAATCCAGCTTGGGTTCTCTTCCACTTCATCATTGAACGCCGCTTTCGTTACCTTGGTGAACTCAGCAAGCGAGACATTAGGCTGCAGCATGTTGAACCACGCTGTCGCGGTATCTTCCACTGGGTTTGAGGCTAATAGTCCATAGTTATCAACCACATCACCTTCCACGCCGATGGCCAAGAGTAACTCAGCAGGTGTGACATTTTGATTACCTTGGTGCTGGTCACTGTAAGATTTCACACGCTCACAAGCACCACGAGAAACGTTAAGCCACATCTTGTGGAACTCTAACAATGTGCCGTCTTTATCAAATAACATCGCCTTAAACTTCATCACGGCTCATTCGCTCCATTAGTTCTCCCCAAGTACGCACTAGGGGTTGGTTAAATTCTGGTTGTTTGCCGTCGAATACGGCATTGATGCAGCCTTCAAACTCACGTTCGTCACATGCAGATTGAGTGCTGTTCATTAATATCGAAGAGAGTTCTCCACGACGGATATCCACTCGGCACCAACGGTAGCCTTCATCAATATGGATACTTTGCAGCTCATCATTCAGAGCGATTCGTTCAACAATCTCGCCATCCACCACGCACTCAGCGTAGTAAAGGTTTTCTGAATCAGTGACAGCGATACGATAAGTGAGAGCCTGCCCTTGAGAGTCGTTGCCCGGCAGCAAATCACCTAAGTTGATGTCAAACTTCAGGCCACAGCGGCGCTCTAGGTAAACCTGCCCATTACGCAAACCAGACAAGATGCCTTCGCCGCTCAAACCATGGCTGTAAACGAAAGTTGATGGGTCACCGTAGATAGAAGGTTCATCCGATTTTGGATTGCGTTCATGGGGTTCAAGGTGTGAATCACTGCCGCCAATCGCCGTAATGCGTTGGCCACAATTCCACATTTCATTGAGAACCAATAACGCCTCTTCGGTCGCTTTTGGCGAGGTCGACCACGTTGGGTCACAACACACTTCAAACGTAGACACTTGGCTAAGATCCACTTGATCGTAATGCCAATGCCACGGCTTCATCATCGGGTGATTAATGCCAAGGGAACTGTGTCCACTTTTAGCTAAGTTCAATCCTGCTTCCATCGTCGCTTGGCTGCTGTGCTCAACGTCTCTAAGGTCTAAAGACTTAACCGGGCCATGCACATTAAAATGCCCGAGATCGGTCGTGACTTCTAACGCTGGTAAAAACAAACATTGGTTTGATACAGGCAGCTTAGGCTGGCAGATGTTGTGCTCGGTGAAGAAGAAGAAATCGAGCACTTGTGATTCAACAATATCTTTGGCCGCGGCCAAGGTATTGTGACCATCAGAAAGCTGAGTGTGAGCGTGTAAATCGCCGCGATACCAACGAGAATCAGAACTCAGCATATGGCTGTAATCAAACTCGATATCGTGATCACTTGTCACCGTTGGAGTCAGTTCTAACTCAGCATCGCTATTAACTGACTCATCAGAGCAAAGTACATCGACTTGATACTGCATCGCACGCTCGGTGCGAAACTCACCTTCAAGATTGTAAAGTTCTAAGAACCACTCACCTGATGGAATCGCACCATCAATCGCACCTAAACCAGAGTTTTTCGGTTGGATAGAGAGTGACTTGTGCGCCTTTTCAAATAGCACTTTGCCACGAAATGCTTGGTTGGCATCGTATGCCGCAGCGTATAAGAATCCTTTTTTCACCGTCGTACCAGTAATGGTTACGCAGTGAGAACCTGCTGGTACATCAAAGGGGATACGTACTCTGCCAAACGGCAGTTCACCTTGAAATTGGGTCATTGTCTTCACCAAATTCGTCCTAATTGAAGGACTGGGTAAAAAGAGGCCCACCCGAATAGATGGGCCTTTGTTAGTTCATCGTTCGCTATTAATAGCTATTCGCTGTTAACAACTATTCATTGCTAATAACTCTTTGTTTTTAATAAATAAGAGCTAATAACTTTACTGATTAAGAACGATTCGCTCGGTCTAGTGCGCGTTGTGCTTTCTTCGCCGCTTGTTTTAGCGCTTTGTCAGCCGGCACGTTTTGGATTTGAATTTGGTCCGCAGCTACTTTCAGCGCATCCATGATCTTACCGTTGGTAGGGTCAAGGAAATCTTTGGTCGCCGTGTTTGCTTGCTTCAACGGAATCAGAGCTTGTGGGTTGTCTTTAGTGAACGCTTGGTACTCTGGTACTTCAGAAACGCTGTTGCGCACAGGGATGTAACCTGTGAACATTGACCAAGCTGCGGTGTTTTTCGCGTTGGTGTAGAACTCAACAAACTCAAATGCACCTTTCGCTGCTGCGTCATCTGTGCCTTTTGGCATAACGTAAACCAGCGCACCCGCTTGTGGTGCTGAAGGGTTTGAGCCCCAACCTGGTTGTGTGGTTGCCGAAAGTTTAGTGAAGTCCAAGTCACCTTGGTCACCCGATGAACCGGTATAACCAAGTGCGTTATCTTTCATCACGTCATCAATGGTTTTGTACCAGTATTCCCAACCTTGACCGCCGTAATGAATACGCATGATTTGATCATCGTGGATCCACTTACGGAAGCTGTCCCACACCTCAACCCATTCAGCCGAGTCGATTAACACGGTTTTGCCATCATCACTGATGATCTTCGCGCCGTTAGAGAAAGCCGCGTCAATCATGTTGTCTTGGCCCCACATCGGCTCCCAGCCGTAAAAGGTCACGTTGCCTTTGTCGTCACGTTGGGTAACTTTCTCAGCCACCTTAGCCACGCCTTGCCATGTGTTTAGGTCTTGCTCAGTAAAACCGTTGTCTGCCAACACCTGCTTGTTGTAGTAAAACACTTGAGTTGTGCCGTAAGCAGGTAGGCCGATGATGGTGCCATCGTCTGCCGTCACTTGATCTTTAAACGCGCCAATGAAATCAGAGAAGTTGAACTCTTCATCCATAAACGGCGTTAGGTCACGGCTCAGACCACGCCCGTGCATCGCTTCCGCACGACCTGAATCTAATAGCACAAGTTCAGGTGCCGTTTTCGACGCTAAACCAGCTTGCAGCTTCTGGTAGGTTTCCGTGTAGTTACCTTGCAATGCAGGCTTCACCACATACTCATCTTGGCTCGCGTTGAACTCTTCGATGAGCTTAGTCATCATTTGCTGTGGCTTAGTACCACCGGAATACCAAAAGTTAACTTCGGTTGCCGCAAGAACACTGCTAGAGAACATAGACGCGCTTGCTGCGCCAGCACACACTAGTGCGAGAGTTTTTAGTTTCATTTCCGTTTACTCTTTTACGCCGTTATCGGCGATACCTGAAAGAATCGTCTTTTGACAAATGACGAATAGAATTAACAAAGGCAATACTGCAATGGTGCTCGCCGCCATAATTTGCGACCAGTTCAACCCATAGTTACCTTCGGCAATAAAGTAGTGACGAATACCAGTAGCGATCAGATTTAAATCCTGAGTCGTAATCACCAGGCTTGGCCACATGTAGCTGTTGTAATTGGTAATAAAAGTGATGAGGAACAGTGTTGCGACTGCTGCTCGGCATTGCGGTAAGATGATTGCCCATAAGATCTTGAGCTCACCTGCACCATCAATTCGTGCCGCTTCAATCAGCGACGGATGCACCTTGATAAACACTTGGCGTAGATAGAACACACCGAAAACCGACGCCGCGTTCGACGCCACTAGCCCCATGTGCGAATCCAACAAACCCAGTTTTGCTAAGGTGATATAAGACGGAATGTAAGTCACCGCGCCCGGCAGCATGTAACAACCCATCACGATGAAATAGAGCACGGTCTTTGAGCGAAACTTCAGCTGAGTCAGCGCATATGCAAACATCGCCGAATTCACAATCACCAAAAACGTAGTGAACAAAGCCACGCTAAAACTGTTGAAGATGTACAAGCCAAACGGCGCGCTGTGAAAGGTTTCGACAAAGGTTTCCCAGCGGAATTGCTCTGGAATCAAATCCAGTGGGTTAGCAAAGATCTCATCGTTGCTTTTCAGTGAACCAGACAACATCCACAAGAACGGGAACACCATAATGGTTCCGCACGTTGCCAAGAACAGGTGCTTAGCCAGTGCGAGGAACGAACGGCGATCCACTGAAATCTTCTTTGACGCAACCTCTGATTTGGTCGCTTTGGTTTGTGCTATAACTTTGGCTTTCGCTGCGCTCTGGTTTAATACTTGATTGGCATCCAATACTTGCGTGGTCATAATTCTGTCCTTTCAAAAATCGACTAGTAGTACACCCAGCGCTTGCCGATGTAGGTATTAATAAGTGCCAGCAATCCAGTAATCAGGAATATCACTAACGATGTCGCGGCCGCAGGTCCCATTTCGTAACGTTCAAACGCTTGTTGGTAGAACAAGTACAGCAAGGTACGTGTCTCACCACCCGGCCCGCCCTGCGTTAGGATCTGGAACTGATCGAACGCCTGCATTGCCGTAATAATGTTGACCACCACTAAGAAGAAAGTGGTTGGTGAAATCAGTGGAAGCGTAATCTTCAAAAAGCGCGTTAAGCTGCTGCAGCCATCAATCAAAGAAGCCTCATACAGTGACTCTGGAATCTTGTTGAGTGCACTGATGTAGAACAGCATCGTCCAACCAATCGCCTGCCACACCGTCACGATAATCACCGCAATCAAAGCCGTGTTTCCGTTCTCTAACCATGGAATCGCGCTAAACCCTGCCGACTCCAGTAAGTGGTTTGCCAAGCCCGATTTGGTCTCGAACACCCAAGACCACACGATCGAAACTGCTACCGTTGGCGTAATCCAAGGAGAGAAGATCACCGCACGATAAAACTGGCTGCCCTTGAAATTTTTGTGCAGCAGCATCGCAAACACAAGGCCAAGAATAATGGTGGGAATCACCACACCCACAGAGAACCAAAACGTATTGAGCATCGCTTGGATGAACTCGTAATCCTCAACCATGTACTCGTAATTTTCTAAACCGATGAACGAATAATCTGGCGAGATGTAATCCCAGTCGGTGAAGCTGATGTAAATCGAATAACCAAATGGTACGAGCCAAAAAGTAAACAGTGGCACCAACAACGGTGCAGTAAATAGCAGTACCTTTAAGCGGTTTTTCATTGGTTCTGAGAAAGCACTCATGGTGACCTCGTCCTTATTTGTATGCGGTTAAATTAAGGGGTTTGTGTGACAGGTTAGTAAGAGCGCCCTTCATTTTTTTTATGGCTACCCATTAGAAAATCTTTCTTCCAGTTCACCGTCTTCCATCTGGTGATAAAGCCAATCACAAAAGAAATTCACCTTGGCACTGCGTCGGTGTTTAGTAATCAAATAGTGGGCAGATTCAGCAGGCATTGATGACTCTGTCGCCAGAACCAGATCGTTTTTCTCTAACAGCTCAGACACCGCAAGCGAACGCACCAACAACACGCCAATGCCATGTTTGACCGCTTCTAAGGCGTGCAAAGAATTACTCACCTCCAATAACACCTTCGGTAGGGTCATCTCGAATTGGTTGTGACTCAACCATTGCAGCCAGTTCTCTCGGTAGCCTTTTACTTGCACGGTCGGCAGAGCAGAAAAATCATGCTCAACCAAGGAGTCTTGATATTGGTTTTTAAAGTCTGGGCTACACACCAACTGCCAATGTTCTTGAAACAGTCGCTCGCAATGGGTGTCTTCGCTTTCAACCTTGCCGTTGGTCAGCTCGATATCGACATTCTGACAAGGGTTGGTTGATGGCCAGTCCACCAGCTGAATATCGAGCCTGATAAAAGGGTATTTCTTATAAAAGGATGGCAGGCGAGGTAACAGCCAGTTATGACAAAAGGTGTGATTTACGCGCAAGCTGAGCACGTCGGTTTCTTTTTCCCCGAAGAGGATTTGAGTCTGTAATTTCAGGTGTGCTAATGAACCCGCAACAATCGGTTGATAGTGCTGGGCAGCTGACGTCAGCTTTACGCCTTTGGAGCTTCGCTCAAACAATGTGGTATCGAGAAAGGTTTCTAAACTTTTAAGCTGCTGACTCACCGCAGCTTGGGTAACACAAAGCTCGCGCGCAGCAGCGCCAATAGAACCGAGGCGGGCAACAGCTTCGAACGCAACAAGGGCACGTAGAGGGGGTAACATGGCTTCACCTGATTGAAATAAAAGTGAAAAATACTTCAATCAGGTTTCAGTTTTTTGCGCTTACCGTTACAGATTAATGACGAAGGGACGTTGATCAGATATTTATGATCAACGTCCCTTTTCTTTATTTCATATTCTTAGCGGTGTGTCGCCGCGTGAATCAAACGCAATTACTCTTTGATGTAGAGATCCTTAGAGTAGATACGCCCTTCTACATTGTTCTTCGCAAAACCACCAACACTTGGTCGTACTAGACGAGCCTGCATGTAGTAGTAAATTGGCGCGATCGGCATGTCTTCTGCCAGTAACTGTTCTGCCTGGTCGTAGAAACCTTGGCGATCTTGTTCGCTGGTTGCGGCTAGTGCGCTATCCATTGCTGCGTCGTACTTTTCATTGTTGTAGCGAGCAAAGTTACCTGAAGAGCCAGAACGCAACAGGCTCAAGAAGGTTGATGCTTCATTGTAGTCACCACACCAAGAGGCGCGCATCACATCAAAATCACCTTGGCGACGCGATACCAAGTAAGACTTCCACTCTTGGTTTTCTAGTTCAACTTGTGCGCCTAAGTTGCCTTTCAGCATTGATGCAATCGCCACTGCTATGGACTTGTTCGATTCACTGGTGTTGTAAAGCAGTTTGAAGTCCAACGGATTAGACGCATCGTAGCCCGCTTCTTTCAGTAGCTCTTTTGCTTTTTGATCACGCTCCTTCTGAGTCCAAGTACTGTATTCAGGTTGTGTCGCATCAAAACCAGCCGTGTACTCATGAGCAAAGGTATAAGCCGGTAAGTTGCCGACCTGAGTAACACCATTGGTGATAACGTCACGCATCATGGAATAAGAGACAGCCTTACGGACTCGTGCGTCATCGAATGGTGGTCGTGTTGTATTGAACGCATAGTAGTAAGTACACAGCAAAGGCACTGCGGTAAACGCATCTTGGTATTTGGTTTTTAGCTGCTGCGCCATATGTGTCGGCACGTCCGAAGTAATATCGACCTCGCCCACAGCATAACGGTTAATCGAGGCATTCTGGTTCTCAAACGGAATGTAAGTCACTTCGGTTAAATGCGTATCTGAACTGTCCCAATATTTCGGGTTCTTCTTCAGCTCAATGCGCTCGTTCACCACCCACTCGTCTAGCACAAATGCTCCATTACCAACAAATTGCTTAGGGTCGCTCCACGGCTTGTCGCTACTTTCTAGGGTTGCTTTGTGCACTGGCATCATGGATGTGTGGCCTGTCATCGCCACAAAGTAAGGCACTTTACTATCGAGTTCGAACTTCACCGTGTGTTTATCGACTGCAGAGATACCTAACTCTTCAACGGGCTTTTTGCCTTCGGCTACGTCAGCAATGTTGTTGATTTGAGTAAGCTTGAGATACCAAACATTTGGCGATGCCGTTTTAGGATCGACCGCGCGTCTTATCGCATACACGAAATCATCGGCCGTCACCGGATCGCCATTCGACCATTTCGCGTCTTTACGTAGGTGGAATACAAACGTCTGGTTGTCTTCGGTTTCCCAAGACTGTGCAACACCTGGGGTGATATTGCCATCGCGATCTTGAATCACTAAACCTTCAAATAGGTCACGTAGAATGTGCATTTCTGGCAGGCCTTCTGCTTTCGCAGGGTCAAGCGTCGCCGCTTCTGCATCGTTAGCACGAACTAAATGTTGTTCTTTCGCCAGAGAAGTTCCCGCAGGCAATGTGTCAGCAACGGCAGTTACTGAGATAAAAGGGGTCAATAGAGATGAAATGAGTAAAGCCGTTGAATGTTTTTTAAAATCCATGTTTGTTTGCTCTCCTAGCCTATCTTTGAAGCAAGTAATAAAATTAACAATGCGACGGTTGACGAGTTTTGACGCTATGGTTTATTTAAAGGGGTTCATCTAATGGACTTAGTTAATGATTAATATAGCCAATAGTGAATACTTGATAGTACTTGATCAATCAGGAGATTAAGGTGAGTTTAATTCCAAGAACGGAAAGAGCTGCGTTTTCGATAAAGCCGCTGTCATATGGAAAATCGGTGTTGGGTGCGCCTTTGCTCTATTTCCCCGCACAAGTAGAAAGCGAATCTCGCGGGCTGATTTTAGCAGGCACACACGGCGATGAAACCGCTTCAATCGCAGGTTTGTCTTGCGCCCTAAGAAGCTTGCCAGCGGCCAACTTGAGACACGATGTGATCCTGTCGATGAACCCAGATGGCAATCAATTAGGCACTCGCGCCAACGCCAACCAAGTCGATCTGAACCGCGCCTTCCCAACTCAAAACTGGACAGAAAACGGCACCGTGTATCGCTGGAGCTCTCACACACCAGTCAGAGATGTAAAAGTAAAAACGGGACAAGCCGATCTGCTTGAACCGGAAGTGCAGTCGCTCATTAACCTCATTGAGCAACGCCAACCCAAGTTCGTCATCTCTTTCCACGAACCACTCGCTATGGTCGACGACCCAACCCAATCGGAACTCGCCACTTGGCTAGGCAAGCAGTTCAACCTACCACTCGTGGAAGACGTGGATTACGAAACCCCAGGCTCATTCGGTACATGGTGCCAAGAAAGAAACTTACCGTGTATTACCGTAGAACTGCCGCCCGTTTCTGCGGATTTAACTATCGAGCAATATTTGGATGCGTTTGTGGCTGTGTTGGGGTGTGAGGGAAGTTAGCGCAACTCATTTTTGGACAAAACCTTGCCAGTGTTTTTTCTAAATTAGAAAACCATCAATAACTACAGGTATGGCAAATTTACTTGTGAAGTGCTAGTGCGGTGAGTAGCATCGCGCTAGCAAAAGTATTGGGTTAGGTGCGCACTAATTCCTATTATGTTCAATCGGCGTGACTCCGTAACGAAGAACGGCTCCCAATTGGGAGCCGTTCTTGTGTCTAAATCTGGGTTCGCACACCAGTACAATGTTCAATACTATTCTACTGACATATTCATGTTTTGTTTGTTTTTGGTTTCTGCAAAATTCACAACGACACCATTTTCTAACAAGATATCAATCGTGTGCGTTGTGATATCGGATGTTGTTTTCATTGTAAAAGCTTGGGATGAAGCACTACCTCCAGTATAAGAATACACCCACTTTTCACCAGTTTCGCTGATTACTGTTTTTATAGACGGTTCACCAAAAATTCTGATTAGATCATTCTTAGTTGTCACCTTTTTCTCTATTTGAGAAACCTGTTCTTCAGTAAACTTTGTTCCATAATCTGCATATTTCGGAGCATTCCGCTCAGTCATTTCGGGATTATCCGATCACCCATTTCGGTTTAAACCGATCACTGATTCCGCGATTATCCGATCACTTAGAGTAAAAATAAGAAGAGAGAAAAAAGGTAGGATCTGGTGATCGGAATAAACCGAAACAGGCGATCGCAATCACCGAAATACGCAGCTATCTGGGTGTGGTTTGTGTGGTGTAATGCGCTCTACGTCGATTTTAGAGCCTCTAGCATTGATTTTTAATAGCTAAGTAGCGCATTTAACATAAGGGGCATTTCACGCACTTATTCCCACTGCTTTGTTGATGCCTGATCGAGCATTTTGAGATGACCTATTGCCATTGCTGAGGATGAGAAATATTTTATCGCTCTTTCTCTCATTTTTTTCTTATTTAGCTGATGGGTAAGTGACATCGCTTTGATAAATTCGTCTTCATTCTCACACAGAAACCCTGTTTCACCATGTACTATCAATTCACTCATTGCCCCCCTGTTGTATGCTATTACAGGTGTTCCTGATAGCATTGCTTCAATAATTGTTAGCCCAAAAGGTTCTTCCCAAGATATTGGAACAAGTAATGCTTTTGCGTTTCTTAACAAGTCTTTTTTAAAATCACCATTCACAAATCCAACTGGTGTAATTAATGGATGCCATTTAAACCATGTTTCTGGTGAGCCTAGTCGGTGTCCGCCAGCCACAATCAAATTTGATTTTGTTTTCTTTGCTACTTTTATTGCTGTCTGTATTCCTTTTTTACTTCTTTTTACTTTGGCTAAAAAAAGAAAATATCCTTTTTTTTGTTCGTTATATTCAAATTCTGATTCTGGGATTCCATTATAGATGTAATTAAAATTAATTTTATTTTTATTATATTTAGACTGAGATGCGTGGCTTTTTGATACAAACACAGTATTACACTGAATTCCATCTCCTGCGTGGCAGATAGATATAAAGTTTTTATATCTATCTCGTAACTTAAATATTATTTCCGTGGATAATCCTCCATGATATTCTATGTCTGTAATATCTTTTGGGATTAATGTTGAAAGTTTTTGTAAATTACATTTCGCTTCATCTGTCAATGTAATGTGAGTATATTGTTTTGTTGAGTAACCTTCTGGAGACAATACATATATTTTAAATCCCATATTGGATTGTTCTTTTGCTAACCAATCAACCAATCGGTTTGCACCACCACTATTTTTATTTGGTGGTAATGGCTGGGAGTGTATGTGAAGAATACATCTAGTCATGCTTTTTATCCTCTAACGAAAATAGAAGTCTATCACGTTCATTTTTTAAATAAGAATCCAACATTAATAGGATCTTTTGTTTGTACTCGTCATTTTTTGACATCCTATCTAATACCATCGTCCCTAAAAGAATCTTTCGTCTTGTGTCATTCTTTCTGTTTTGAGCTTTAACTCGTTGTGCCTCTTTTTGTATCTGCTCTTTCAGTTGCTCTTGTTTTCGCTTTAGCTTTTCTAGTTTTGTTGTCATGGTCAAATCCTGTTGTTGATACTTGGGTATTTTACCATCACAATGCTGTGAAAACACATTTCTGATTATGAGGAAATGCGCACTTATACATCGTACCGATGTGTGCGAAATCACTTCGTGATTATCCGATCACTTAGAGTAAAAATAAGAAGAGAGAAAAAAGGTAGGATCTGGTGATCGGAATAAACCGAAACAGGCGATCGCAATCACCGAAATACGCACATAATCAACATTGGATGTATACACACAAGCTGACAACATCGAGGTTGCTAAGAGTAAAAATATCACTCTGAATTTTGCCATTTTTTTCATATCAGACCTAAAAACGCTAAAAAATTAAGGCATAGATAATAACAAAGTTAGTGCATAAACTAGGTGTTCATTATTCCTATTATGGTAAATGTGCGCGTTTGCTATCAGAAACAGCCCTCAGACCACCTCAAACGCTCTTAGCGAAGGTTTTAGACACTTGATCAAGGCGGTATGCTTCCATAACGCCTTGTAGGTTTGTGACGCTTTAAGATCGGTTTGTAGAGCAAAAGTCATCGAGTTGCTTTGAACTAAGAACTGCACTCTGATACCCAGTTTACGTTCTTTTTGAGTTTGGGTGTCAGATTAGTTCTATTAGGCCAAAAACCACTCGACTGTGAATGCAGACTTTTTGGCTAAACCAATTTAGGGGCAAAAGCGAGTTAGCCCCTAATGACTCACCGACGTCGAAAACAAGTTAATAATCACGACGCCCACCAAAATCAAAGCGATACCGATGATCGCAAAGATATCGAGTTTTTGCCCGTAGACCAGCCAAGACAGCGCTGCGACTAGCACTATCCCTGCCCCACACCAAACCGCATATGCCACACCTAAAGACATAGTTTGAACCGTGAGAGACAACAGATAGAAAGCAAAGCCATAACCGACTAGCACTGCGGCAGTCGCGGGCAAAGAAGTAAATTGCTGCGTTTTAGGCAATAGAGAAGTCGCGACAACTTCAAATACAATGGCAAGTGACAGCATCACAGGAGGCGAGAGAGATAAAAGCATGTTTAAGTCCACAACAATAAAATACGGCGCTCAGAATATTGTAGTTTTATTTCCGATTCATGCGATTTTCAGCAAGTAATTATTATGATGCACCTTAAAAATTCTTAGGTGTAATTCTCGATTAAACCTACGCTTAGACAAAAAAAGAGCCCACTAATTCGTGGCTAGCAGACCCTTCATCAATCTAATCATCTAATCATCTAATCGGCAAAAGCGCTTAATTTGCAGACGTTGAGCCTCTTAGGATATCGCGCTTCACTTCACCTTTAAGATCGGTCAGGGTTTGCTGGTCGATATCAATCAAGAAGGGCGTTGTTCATCAAATCAGCTTGAAGATCAACGACACCATATGTAGCTAGCCGTTAGCTTCTAACGGGCATACCTAGTCCTATGACTTTGTTAATCGCTTTGACATTCGCCATGATTTCGCCCACTTGAGCGTTGTAACATCTCAAGCTCAATTTATCGCTTGTTAGTCCTTTATATCGGGACATAGCAGTCTCAGATATTGAACGATAGTGATAACCAGACTCTGTTTTCCATTCCGATATTGTTCCATCTCTCAGAGCTATTACCGCTTTGTTTCTGGGATGACCGTCTTCCCAAAGAGCTGCATTCTTTCGAGGCGGTATTAACGGAGTACAGCCTTTATTTTTCAGAGTCTCGTGGCAATTTTTTGTGTCATATGCTCCATCGGCGGATACGGCAGCGACCTTTCTACGTAGTGGGTTGAGTAACGTCGGTAACACTTCACTATCGCCTACATTTACAAGACTGACTTCCGCACTAATCGCTTCGTGAGTATCCACATCCACAGCTAAGTGCAGTTTGCGCCATGTCCTACGTTTTTCTGTACCATGCTTTTTCACTTTCCACTCCCCCTCACCAAAGACTTTGAGGCCAGTAGAATCAATGGCTATATGGCGAATAGCCCCTCTCGATTTATTGCGATATTTGACCTGAACTGTCTTCGAGCGTTTACTGATACAGGTGTAGTCAGGGGACGTTAGTGGAACATCTAATAGCTCAAAGATAGAGTCGATAAAGCCTTGAAGAGCACGTAAAGGAAGAGAGAAGATGCCCTTAATCATCAAGGCGGTTTCAATCGCTGTATCAGAGTACTGAAAGCCTCTCCCACGCTTACCATGATGAGTTTTGCATCGCCATGCATCTACGGCTGAATCATCTATCCAGAATGTAACCGAACCACGTTTACAAAGAGCCTTATTGTACTCCGTCCAGTTAGTTATCTTCTTGTTTGCTTTACCCATATCACCACCATTCCAATCGTTTCAATCGTTTCAATCGTTTCAAATGATCAGATCACAGGACTTGGAAAAGGTTCAACTAATTTAGGCAACAACGCCATCAAGAAGTGGTCACTTGCTTGGCCTGTTGCGAATTTTTCAAGAATCACGAACAAGCTACCGAAACGAGAGCGGAATACCTCTCCCACTGTATATTGGCCAAGATCACCTAGCTCTGAATCCACTGTGCCATCAAACTCGGCAAGCTCGCGGCTTAGCAGTTCGTATTGGCGTAGTTGTGTTTCACCGATATCACGGAACGCCAGTTCGTCTGCATTACGTAGTCGGTAGAAATCGGTTGCTAGTAGCTCACCACTCCACTCTGCAAAGTCAGCTAAGCTTAACCCCTCAGTAGTTGCCAAAACCTCAGCTTCTACTTTGGCTGCCTGCCAATCTTTCTGGAACTGTTCCTCATCAACGACACCATTTGCAGTGCAGCCTTCAACTGGATAACCCAACTTGTCAGCTAATTGACAAACCGTGAACTGCGTTTCTAGTTGAGACATGATCATCATCTCTTCACCGTTCATGTGCATGATCATTTCACGCATTTCGATTGGCCAATCACTAGGAAGGAAACGCAAGCGCGTTAATTCACGGATATGCCAGTCGGTGAGTTCATAGTAACTCTTTGAATCAAGAATATTGATATCCCATATCTTAGCTTCTTCTTCCTCATTACTTGCGTTTGCTGTTAAGTACTCATGCTCTTCTTCGTAGTGACTAAATAGTTCGTTGTAACGTTCAACTTGATCGATAACCACAGTTTCAACTTCGATTTGGTTATCAGGGCGAATGTTCAGCAGCTTGTAAGCTGGGATGTAACCCGCTAACGATGGCGCTTGGATATTAAAGAGCGTGTGCTGAACACCATCGATATTGAAGCTTTTCTTACCAGTATCGTTAAAGTGCATATGACCGCCAACGTGGATATTCAATCCTGTTGCAGCAAGTGTACGACTAGTATTGTCATCTGGTTCACGAGCCAGTTGATGGCTTCCTTCACCAAACAGATCTTCAATCTCTTCAGAGGCACCGTTGTAGAAATCTGTCATTGGGAAGTGCGAGAAGGAAACAAGCGTCTTATTCTGCTCTTTGGCTGCTTTTACTACATCAGAGATCCAATCGATCACATGTTCTTTGTGAGTCAGCATCATGTTGTAGCCAGCGCTGCTTGATCCATCAAACGTGTTTCCGTCTACAGAGCTATCAGACGAATTTTCTTTAGGGCGATAAACATTCGCGTCAATGGCCAACAGCCACAAGCCTTTGACTGGCTCGACTAAGTAACTGGTATCCGGCACTTCAGAACAACTTGAGTAGCCATTCTCTTTATAACTACCACCTGTTCCTTCATAACAGATCTCGTACATGCGCTTATCAAAAGCTGCTTCTTCTTTCGCTAATTCATAGCTGTAGTTGGTACGAGCTTGCGCACTGCTATAAGGGGTTTCAAAGTAGAGATAATCTTGCTGAGGGTAGAAGCCGTGAGTACCAAGGATACTCATGATCTCTTCATAGCCCCACTCACGCACTTCTTCAGTACAGATGGTTGCTAGGTTATCGCCGTCACCGGGAATGGTTGTCCACTCATCTTCATAGCCAACACACTCTTCCTTACCCCGACTATAAATACGTTGGTTCTTACCCCCTTCTCCCAAAAAGTCCGACTTACCCGCAGGTATAGTAAATGGCCTCACTGGATCGTGGTTGCCAGGCGCTGCAAAAAACTCAAGGCCGTACGTGTCACGATAGTGGTCAAAAATGCTCACTAATCCACGCATATGTACTGGCTGACCGTCGTCACTTAAGTCCCCCGGCAGTGCTACGTACTTCACTCCGCGCTCAACCACATCATCAAGCGCTGCGATCATCGCGAAATAGTTTTCGTTGAATAGACGGGTAGAGTTCATCTGAGACTCCATCGTTCTGATCGTTGCATTCTTACCACTGATTGCATTCGGCAACCCTGCGAACGAGCCATCCTGAAAATCACCGTAAACATCATGGAAATGGATATCAGGCATGAACGCCACTTGCACTGCGCTATCCATATTGCCGCTGTCATCACTTAGCGAACTTGAATTGCAACCGACCAAAGCTGTTGCTATCAAGCCTGACAGTACGGTCAATGTACTCTTTTTCATTTTCTCTTCCCAAAAAGTTAGAACTCAAAATTTGGCGAGGAGATTAGGTGAGAAAAATGACACTATTGTTTCTGATATCTTACAAAACGTCGCATACAGAGTGCTTATGCGACATTGCTTCAATCCTTAAAATTCAATTAGTTAGTAATGATCATGAGTATTGATGACTCTATCGTACGAATCAGTTATTAATATATAAGCCGCCATAAGACAACCCCTCAAACATCAATGACAACTATGCATTCCGACTATTTGAATAAGTAGCCCTCCATCAAAAACCGGCTCGATCCGAATAAAGTAATCACAGGGAAAACAGATCAGCTCTCCATACTTATTATTACAAATACGTAATAATCATTTTCTATTTAAGGGGATTATCAAAACATGCACTCACACCTATACTAGCTCCAACAAAACGAGAGAGCGGAAACAATTAAGCTCAACTACGCTTAACGGGTTGAATTTAATTGCACAGTTATCCGCTGTACTGACATATAGGAAACATCCAATGACAATCGAAATTAAACCTGGTCAAACGCATATCAAATCAAAAGCAATGGTTGCATGGGCAGCTGGCGAGCCACTAAAAATGGAAGAAGTTGATGTACAACTTCCTAAAGCTGGTGAGGTTCTAGTTCGCATCGTTGCTACTGGTGTTTGTCACACTGACGCATTCACATTATCAGGTGACGATCCAGAAGGTATCTTCCCTTCAATTCTTGGTCACGAAGGTGGCGGTATCGTTGAGATGATCGGCGAAGGCGTTACAAGTGTTGAGATTGGCGACCACGTTATCCCACTTTACACAGCTGAATGTGGCGAATGTAAGTTCTGTAAATCTGGTAAAACTAACCTATGCCAAGCCGTTCGTGAAACGCAAGGTAAAGGCCTAATGCCAGACGGTACAAGCCGCTTCTCTATCAATGGCGAAACAATTTTCCATTACATGGGTTGCTCTACTTTCTCTGAGTACACTGTACTTCCAGAAATCTCTCTAGCGAAAGTAAGCAAAGAAGCACCACTTGAAGAAGTTTGTCTTCTAGGTTGTGGTGTAACAACAGGTATGGGCGCGGTACTTAACACAGCTAAAGTTGAAAAAGGCGACAACGTTGCTGTATTCGGCCTAGGTGGTATCGGTCTTTCTGCAATCATTGGTGCTCGCATGGCTGGTGCTGACCGCATCATCGGTGTTGATATCAACGAGAGCAAATTCGAGCTAGCAAAACAGCTTGGCGCGACTGACTGCATCAACCCAACTAAATTCGACAAGCCAATCCAAGACGTTATCGTTGAGATGACAGACGGTGGTGTTGAGTACTCTTTCGAGTGTATCGGTAACGTAAACGTGATGCGTCAAGCGCTTGAGTGCTGTCACAAAGGTTGGGGCGAATCAGTCATCATTGGTGTTGCAGGTGCTGGCCAAGAGATCGCAACTCGTCCATTCCAACTAGTGACTGGTCGTGTATGGCGTGGCTCTGCTTTCGGTGGTGTTAAAGGCCGCTCTGAGCTTCCAGAAATCGTAAACCGTTACATGGCGGGTGAGTTTGGCCTTCAAGAGTTCATCACTCATACAATGGGTCTGCAAGACGTAAACGAAGCATTCGACCTAATGCACAAAGGTGAATCTATCCGTACTGTTCTACACATGGATAAGTAACACATCTTGGCCTCGATTCTTTCGAGCATCGAGGCCACAGCTACAAATGAATAGCAACAAACTGTCTTCACCACCTCCTGCCCGGTGGGTGGTGAAACTTTATGTAATATAGACAAATTTACTCCCAAACCATCAACCTAACGGAGCACAATAGATGACAATCGAAAACATTAACCAAGCAAAGGTTGCTGGTGGTTGGCACAAACAATACACCCACTTTTCTGCAACGCTTGACTGCAACATGCGTTTTGCGATTTTCTTGCCACCTAACGCAAGCAAAGAAAACCCAGTTCCTGTTTTGTATTGGTTGTCAGGCTTAACCTGTACCGATGAAAACTTCATGCAAAAAGCCGGCGCTTTCAAAGCCGCGGCTGAGCAAGGCATCGCGATTGTTGCACCAGACACTAGCCCACGTGGCGAAGGTGTTGCCGACGATGAAAATTACGATCTCGGCCAAGGTGCAGGCTTCTATGTGAATGCCACTCAAGCGCCATGGGACAGCCATTACCACATGTACGATTACGTGGTAACAGAGCTCCCTGCATTAATTGAGTCGTTCTTCCCTGTTACATCCGTAAAATCGATTTCTGGTCACAGCATGGGCGGACATGGTGCCCTAACGATTGGCATTAAAAACGAAGATAGCTACCGTTCTATCTCTGCATTCAGCCCAATCACCAACCCAATGCAATGCCCTTGGGGACAAAAAGCCTTCAACCAATACCTAGGCTTGGATATTGAAGAGTGGAAACACTACGATGCCTCTGAGCTTCTAAAAACCAAAGGCACTAAACTGCCAATGTTGGTCGACCAAGGTGAAGCCGATAACTTCCTGATTGAACAGCTTAAACCTGAGCAATTAGTCGAAGCCGCTAAGGTAACCAATGCCGATTTAGATCTACGTATGCAGCCTGGTTACGACCACAGCTACTACTTCATCTCTAGCTTTATTGATGAACACATTGAGTTCCATGCTGCTTACTTAAACAAGTAGCCAGATGAATTTAGCCCGCACTTTGTAAACGCAAGGTGCGGGCTTTTTTATGCCTACTGATTTTATAACGGTTGCTTTTATAACTGCTTAATACGCTGCTTTAACGCTTCTAAATCTATATCATTGCCAACAATTCGTAATCGAACATACTCTTCAGTCATCGCGTCGCACGTAATAGCAAAATCGACACCCGAACATGTCTTAATACCGATACTCTCAAATAGCTTTGAAAGGTGAGTTCCTCTCTTTTTCAACAACATAATGGGCGTCGATATTGACGTGCCAACCACCTCAATATTGTTCTCAGACAACAAGCCGATCATTTGCTGCTTAAAGTATTCAGTTTTGCTGCGGTTCATTTCTAAGAAGTGTTTTGCATTGGGTAAGGTCGCCGATGCGATTTTTATTGAGGGGTAAGTCGGCGTAAACACACTCACCGCAGCTTCGATTGCAGAAGTCAGGTTTTCACTGCTGGCTAAGTAACCGAGTCGAATCCCAGCGAGCCCTAAACCTTTAGAAAAGGTTCGTAAAACTATTAAGTTGTCCAAGACTAAGGTCTGATCGAGCATAGACTGCTCAGGGGTCAGGTATTCACCATATGCCTCGTCGACAATCAAAATAGCGCCAGAACGCTCACATACTCTCGCTATCTCGACCAGATAAGCTCTGTCGTAGATTCGACCCGTTGGGTTGTTGGGATTATCGATATACACCAAGGCAGGATTTTGACTGCTTATTTTTGATGCCAACACACCGAACAGATCCGACTCGTTTTGATAATCAAACATGTTGATGGACTGGTACTTCCCGCCCACCAAAGTGAACTCTGATACTGCTTCAACAAACTGAGGGCCAATGCCTATCATGGTGCGATTGTTGTGATCGATAAGTTTATTGAAGATAAGTTCTAGCGCCCCAAGAGAGCCCGTGGTGTACGTAATACGACAATCTTCAATCCCAATAAACTGGCGAGTCAGATAAGTCAGCTCCGAAACCTCCCTGTGGCAATAGTACTTATCAATACCGTAGATAATATCTTTGATCACATGTTCAGGAATTTCTGGTGCGCCAAATGGATTGGAGCCAAGTGAACAATCGATACGAAATGAGTGATCGACATAAGAATGGTATTCGCCACTTAACCGTGGATTTAAATGCATAAGAAAACGCTCAAAAAATATTCATGCGCTATTCTTATCGTACTAAATTTTATCTATATAGGTCATTTCGCGACAGTTCTTCGCCTTGTTTCGAGAGACTGGTTAAAAACCAAGATTGGTTCAAATAACGAATTCTCTTAAGCCATCATCAAGAGTTAAGCACTCGTGTTTACATTTCGAGTTAACCGAACCGCTTTCTTTGCGCTAGATTAAGCTGAGATAAGATAGGGTAATAACAGAGCTTGCATCTTTACTCTCCCTAGTTACCATAGCCCCATTAACATCCCCCATATTTTGAAGGTTGCTATGAAAGCAATTAAGACTCTTTTCTTCCTGATGGTTTTATTGAGCGGTCTGTTTACCGCTTGGCTGTTTATTCCAATTCCAGCGACCATGGACAAGCAAACGCTCGACGTTCCATTAACGGAACCATTCAAGCTTGTTGCGTATCGCAGCAACCCGAATGATGCGAGCAAGCCGCTGACTTACCACTACTATGTGATTTCAGATGTGGTTGGTGTAGACGACATGGACCCATTCCTGATTACCACGGACCAGTTCGTGAAGCTTGGCGAATTCGACGAGAACACATTCAACCTTACGGTTAACGGCAAGATTGATAGCTACACCAACGATTTGTGGATCAAGAAATCTGATGGCAAGCTTCAACACTGGTACGTGAGTATTAACGCGAACTATATTCGTTAAAATCGAACTGCAATAAACCTCATTTTAAAACTGCGCTTTGGCTTCCAAGCGCAGTTTTTGTTTCTAGCAACACCCTCCACTTATCCCGACCCGTTCGACATAAACTGCATTGCCTACTTTTGATTCACTGCTGCCCTTGCTCTCAAGGTGTTATAAGCTCTTTAGATACGATAAGCTCAGACCATGCTCGACGCCCAATAAATCAAAATAATAAAGGATCACCCGTGGAATTTACGCTCGACAAATTTAACGGCATCATCATTGACCCAGCAACAGCCCCTCACGATGTTGACTCATTCAATGCCGAACTCAGCGAGATCACCGAATTTTCAAAGCAGAATAGCAAAGGCATTATTTGGATTAGCTTACCTATTTCACTCTCGCACCTTATTCCGGTGGCGACTGAGCTTGGCTTTGTGTTTCACAACTGCTTAGAAGACGAGATTACGCTGATCCACAAATCCGAGATTGTAGAGTTTGTGCCTTTCATTCCGACCCACACCTTGGGTGCTGGCGCGTTAATCACTAACGAACACAACCAAGTGCTGATGATTAAAGAACACGGCATGACGGGCTACAAATTACCGGGCGGTCATATTGAGTTGGGTGAAGGCATTGAAGAATCCGTGGTTCGAGAAACCTTAGAAGAGACTGGCATCGAAGCCACGTTCGTTTCTGTGGTTGGCATGGCGACAAGACACCCGTATCAATTCGGAAAGTCTAACCTCTACTTTGTTTGTCACCTTATCGCTCAAACTCAAGAGATTGCGATTCAAGACACAGATGAAATTGCAGAAGCTAAATGGATTGATGTTGAAGAGTACATTAACAACCCCGACAGCTACCCGTTTAACCGCCAATTGGTCGGCTCTTTGATAGGCAAACAAGGATTAGAACTTACCCAACTAGAAGGCAACTATGGCCCGAACCATAAGCCAGAGATCTTCTTTTCGAAAAACTAAAGCGATTCAAACATAAAAACGCCAAGCTCATAAGAACTTGGCGTTTTGCTTTTCATTTTACTTGTATTGTTTAAGCCATCTCGTTGCTAGTGACTTCCTAATAGACTGTTCTAGAACCTATCTATTTTAGAAAAATCCTAGTGGGTTAGTATCGTAGCTGATCAACAGGTTCTTAGTATTTTGGTAGTGATCGAGCATCATCTTATGTGTCTCACGGCCGATACCCGACTTCTTGTAACCACCAAACGCGGCATGAGCTGGGTAAGCGTGGTAGCAGTTCACCCAGATACGGCCGGCTTCAATGTTGCGACCCATTCGATACGCGAGGTTTGCATCACGCGTCCACACGCCTGCACCCAAGCCATATTCGGTATCATTGGCTATCTCGAGTGCTTCTGCTTCATCTTTAAACGTCGTCACCGCGATAACAGGCCCGAAGATCTCCTCTTGGAATACTCGCATCTTGTTGTGCCCTTCCAACATTGTTGGCTGGATGTAATAACCATTACCGAGATCATCAGATTGCTGCGCAACTTCGCCACCTGTCAGCACTTTCGCACCCTCTTGACGACCGATTTCAAGGTAACTCAGAATCTTATCGAACTGCTCTTTTGAAGCTTGTGCGCCAACCTGAGTATCGGTATCTAACGGGTTACCTTGTTTAATAGTTTGAGCACGCTCGACCACCTTGGCGATGAACTTGTCGTACACCGATTCATGGATCAGCACACGTGACGGACAGGTACACACTTCCCCCTGATTAAAGAACGCCAGCAACATACCTTCGACACACTTATCTAGGTATTCATCTTCATGATTAAAGATATCTGGGAAGTAGATATTTGGAGACTTACCGCCAAGCTCAACCGTTGATGGAATCAAGCTTTCTGCGGCACATTTCAAGATGTGGTGGCCGACCTCTGTTGAACCAGTAAACGCCAACTTCGCTAAGCGATCGCTGGTTGCTAACGCTTGACCCGCTTCGCTACCAAAACCATTGACGATGTTGACCACGCCAGCAGGCAGAAGATCGGCGATCTTCTCCATCATCACTAAGATCGATGTCGGTGTTTGCTCCGCTGGCTTCATCACAACACAGCAACCCGCAGCCAGTGCTGGCGCCAATTTCCAAGCCGCCATTAAAATCGGGAAGTTCCAAGGAATGATCTGCCCCACCACACCGATGGGTTCTGGGAAGTGGTAGCTCGCGGTGTTTGAATCTAGCTCGGCTGCGCTGCCTTCTTGCGCCCGAATACAGCCTGCAAAGTAACGGAAGTGGTCAACAACTAACGGGATGTCTGCCGCTAGAGTTTCACGCACAGGCTTGCCGTTTTCCCACGTCTCCGCCACCGCGATTTCTTCTAGGTGCGCTTCAATGCGATCGGAAATTTTAAGTAGGATATTGGAACGTTCTGTCACACTGGTCGCAGCCCAACTAGCACGAGCCGCATGCGCCGCATCGAGTGCCAAGCTAATGTCTGCCTCTGTTGAACGTGCCACTTGGCAATACACCTGACCATTCACTGGGGAAGTGTTATCAAAATACTCGCCGCTGACAGGCTTCACCCACTCGCCACCGATAAAGTTATCGTATTGAGCTTTAAAGTTCACCACTGCGTTGTCACTACCCGGCTGTGCGTAAATCATAGTTAGATCCTTCTTCGATTTGATATTCGTTATTGAGCTAGAGCTGTCTTATTTTTGTGGCCGCTCCCCTTGAGAAAAGAACTCATGGCGAGACGCCCATGTTTATGCTTTCTGTTTAAAACACTGATACTTCGTGTTTTCTTCACAACAGTAACAACGCAAATCACACGCCAGAACTTCAAAACTTGTTGTTAATAAATTGTAAAACTATGATTACCAAACGTTTACAACCCAAAGTGAGTTGGCATTGAACGGACGTATGGAAACCACTCCAGTGTTCAACTGTTCCAAATTGGTACACCCTCACTGTTACGACATGGAACAGTCATGCACCTTCAACAAGCAAACACCTCAGATTGGCTTTCGTCCTCTTGGCACCGCAGCACAGAAGCGGGTCTAAAACAGAGACGACTTCCTGAAGACATTCGCCTACCACAATCGATTCTTAAGCAGCGACGTCATCAATCGGCTGACTTGATCCACATCGTCGAACGCAATGCGCTACCTTTGTTTAATCAGATGTTTGCTCGTACCGACAGTCGTTTGATTCTGACCGATATTGAAGGGGTGATTCTGGCGAGTTGGGGACAGGAGCGGTTTAAGGAGAAGCTGACATCAATTGCACTCAGCTCAGGAGCGTGTTGGCAGGAACAACTTAAGGGCACCAACGCGATTGGCACCGCGATTGTTGAAGCTAAACCCGTGACCATCATTGGTGAGCAGCACTTCATCCACCAGCATCGATTTATCAGCTGTTCAGCAAGCCCTGTGTTTGATCACCAAGGGAACATGGTTGGCGTATTGGACATTACCAGTGAGCAGCAACAGCACGACAGTTCGGTGCAGCTACTGGTTCAAAATATGGTTCAGCTTGTTGAAAACCAGCTACTGAGCCACATCCCACAAGGCACCACTCGCATCGACCTCGCATGTGAGAAATCGTTATTACACAGTGGTTGGCAAGGGATTGTAATAGCCAATGAAGCTGGGGAGGTGGTGGCACACAATCAGGTCGCCTCTCAACTATTGGATCAAACCTCGATCGTCGGTGAGAGTATCGATACCCTGTTCAACCGAACCTCATTAGACACGCCTTTTGTATTTGAGAAACAGCACCTCAAACATCCAACTGCAAAACGCACTCGCTCTATTTCAGCATCGTGCGATTTGCACCATGGCGAACAACAAATTGAACATGCTTGGCAGCAAGCCAACAAGGTAATCGACAAAGGGATCAGTTTGTTGATCTTAGGAGAAACAGGGGTTGGTAAGGGCGAATTTGTTAAAGCATTACACAAGCAAAGCCAACGTAAATCGTCGCCGTTGGTGGCGGTAAATTGCGGCGCACTGCCGAAAGATCTTATCGAATCTGAACTGTTTGGTTACGCGCCGGGCGCCTTTACGGGAGCAAGCCACAAGGGCTTCCAAGGTAAGATCCGTCAAGCAGATAAAGGGATTCTATTTCTAGATGAGATCGCCGACATGCCTTTAGAAGCTCAGTGCCGACTACTGCATGTTCTGCAAGACAAATCCGTGGTGCCAGTTGGTTCTAATCAAAGCTATCAAGTCGATTGTCAGATCATCGCTGCAACTCACAAAAACCTCGAGCAGTTAGTCGCAACAGGTGAGTTTAGGCAAGACCTGTATTACAGACTCAATGGCTTAGCCTTCACCTTGCCAAGCCTACAACACCGACAAGACAAGCACGCTTTAATCGAGCACATTCATCGTAAATACGCCGAAGACGAACAGACAATCTGCCCGCACTTGATGAGCTTACTGTACGCCTATTCTTGGCCGGGTAATATCCGCGAATTAGACAACTTACTTAAGGTTGCTGCTCTATTAGCAAGTGATGAACCCCAACTCACACTCGAGCATGTGCCCAGCCACCTTGCTCTACATCTCACGTCATTAGCACACGATAATCAGCATCAGCTAATGACTTCTAATGCCATAAAAGGTACAGCGAGTAACGATTTAAGAAGCACCGTTGAAGAAACCTTGTTGCAAACTTATCAAGCCAACCAAGGCAACATAAGTAAGACTTCGAGAATACTCGGTATCAGCCGCAATACCATTTATCGAAAATTGAAAAGCTTGGGAATCCTCCAATAGGAAGATGAACCTAAGCTACTCAGAACCCAGCTCCACAAGTTGATTGAGCACTTCTTTATCCAATACCGGGTGATGCTTACTCGCTAGGATCAGCACAATATCGACCGAAGGCAACGGCGGCATATCATCAAGAATTTTCAAATCTGAAGTCACGCTTAGCTTACCCATCGCACCAATCGCTAATCCTGCTTTCACGATTGCACGCTGCGCTGAAGCGGTATTGCTACACGCCAATAACTGATAAAGCGTGCCCTGCTTGGTTAAGCCATTCACTGCCGCGGCGTGGTACTTACAATCGGTCTGAAACAAAGCTAATGGCACTGGTTTAGACTCATCGAACACATAATCAGGGCTGCTTATCCATACTCCGATATCATGAGTGAGCCAGTAACCCTCTTCACTATCGGGCGCTCGGGTGACAATCGCCGCATCAAGCCTGCCGTCATCCAACCACTCTCTCAGCGTAATGCTGGGCAGGCTGAATATTTGGATTGAACAGGTGGGTTCTGCTTTCTGCAACAGGCGAATCACTTTCGGCAGAATGGTGTCATTGTAGTCTTCAGGGCAGCCGAGTCGCAGAGGTTGTTTGTCTTCGTAACGCTTTACTTGCTTAAGTGCGGTATTGTGAAGGGCGACCAACTGTTCGGCATGAGATCGCAGCGCTAAGCCAGCTTCAGTCAGTATTAAATTACGTCCTTCTTTCTGGAAAAGAGTGACGTTGAGTTCTTCTTCCAACTTACGCATCTGAGCACTGAATGCCGATTGGGTGCGATTTATCTGTTTCGCTGCACGAGTGAAACTACTGGTTTCTACAAACGCGAGAAAGCCTCGCAAAGCATCAATATCCATATTGAAATCACCACCCATCGTTTTTGTTAATGTATTGCATCAAAATTATCCGTTAGTGCGCCGCAATACAATCCCCTAATCTCAAATGCATGCCCACCAAACGCAAGGAAGCAACGATGCAGCTTTATATTGGAAACCAGAACTACTCAACTTGGTCACTGCGCGCATGGCTGATATTCGACAACTACAACCTCAATGCAGAAGTCATTAAGCTCAAGCTATTCACCTCTGATTTTTACGACACTCTGGCGAAAGTGACGCCAACGGCCAAGGTTCCAACCCTAGTTGATGGTAATGTTGCGGTGTGGGATTCATTGGCGATTCTCGAATACGTTAACGATGCCTATTTGGACGGTGCAGCGTGGCCTAGCTCAGTGAAAGAACGCGCCCATGCCCGAGCAATTTCCGCCGAGATGCACTCTGGGTTCTTTGCCGTCAGAAATGAAATGCCGATGAACTGCCGCGCACAACGAAAGCTCACACTGAGTGAAGACGCACTGAAAGACATCGCTCGTATTGATG
Source organism: Vibrio sp. 10N.286.48.F5 (assembly GCF_041469785.1). NCBI lineage: Bacteria > Pseudomonadati > Pseudomonadota > Gammaproteobacteria > Vibrionales > Vibrionaceae > Vibrio > Vibrio sp. 10N.286.48.F5. The sequence goes on from NZ_JBFRLG010000039.1 coordinate 34,718, forward strand.
CAATATGGTCTGCACAAATGGAACAATACCCAGAGGGATGGTTATTTGGTGAATGGTCGATTGCCGATGCGATGTTTGCACCCGTCGCATTGCGCGTAGAAACCTATGGAATACAACTTTCCGAAAAGGCATCGCAGTATCAACAACGTGTGCTTAACAGTCCATCAATACAAAAATGGCTGGCAGAGGCAAGCTTAGAAACCGATGTGGTTGAAGAAGATGAGGCGGGCAAGCCAGTATAAAATACAAGACACCCTTCCAAAGCTCACTAGTCTGTGAGCTTTTATCTAAACCTTATTAATTTGGTCGATTGTGATCGCCTAATCACAATGTGCAGATGTGATTGTTTATATTCAAAGAAATTCAAATAGTTAAGATAAACATCATGTTACGAGCAACGATCGCATTACTCAGTATTACTAGCTTCGCCGTATCTGCCAACGCCCATCTTCCTTCTGGAGAAGAGTGGCTCAACCATGCGACTGAAGGGCTTGCACCTTATTGGTTAATGCCTAGCGCTCAAGGAGAACCGGTAGGAAACTTCCCTACTTTCCGCTGTGATGACGGTACCTTGCTCGATGTTTCTGATGTGTGCCATGAACTAAACAAAGGCTGGATCACGCCACACTTTGGCAAAGAGTTTACGCGGATGAAGTCACGTCAAACTTATGCCTATGGCGTGCTCTACCACCTTAGTGGCGATAAGCAGGCTTTAGCGCTTGCCAAGCAAGGAGCCTACTACATCATTGATCAGCTAGAAGATAAGCAAAACGGCGGCTTTATCGGCTACACAAAAGAGGGAAAAGTAGGCCAGAATTGGCAGCAGCGTACTTCTCAAGATCAAGCGTATGCATTAGTTGGCCTTGCCATGTACTACTACCTGACTCAAGACAAAAAGGTAGAAGAAGCACTCATCGCACAACAAGCTTTTATCTTTGATAAATATCGACTTAGCGACAACAGCGGTCTTGCTTGGGTACTTGCGGATGGTGAAGATGGCAAAGCCACACAGCGTGAACTGGTCGCGCAACTTGATCAGATTAACGGTTATATGCTGTTAGTCGCTCCCCTGCTAAAAGAGCCCACCAAGACAAGATGGCTTGATGATCTAAGTTGGCTGACACAAACCATGGTCGAGCACTACCACTCTGAAGATGAACAACGCTTCTACGGGGCCATTCACAGCAAAGCCGCCAAGATGCCGAATGCTAATCACAACGATTTTGGGCACACCATCAAAGCGTATTGGATGACTTACCTTACAGGCCAAACATTGAATAACTCTGAATGGAAAGAGTTTGGCATCAAAGGGATGAAACACACTCTCGTTCATGCGCAATATCAGAAAAATTTCGTGAGTGTATCCCAATATTATGGCGAAGAACTTCAGAAAGCGTGGAAAGGCCAAGAGATAACTGGCTGGCAAAGCAGACCAAACACAAATTGGGCTTCATCATGGGAATGGGCGGAGCTTGATCAAGCAGCAATGACGGTTTCACTTGTCGATGATTCAATGAAAGACGTCCTGCAATACACCCTACCCACTTTTCATGATGTATGGGTCGACCATAAATACGGCGGTGTCGGGCTTGAGCCAAAACGCACCAAAGCTTTCCATTGGGGTAATGGCTATCACCAATTTGAACATGCGCTGATTGGCTATGTATATGCTCAGCAAGTTGACGCTAAACTGGCTGTATTGCACTACGCAAGACCGACCAACAGCAATATGCCAATGGAACCGTATTACTATCAAGGAGACGTAGTTAAGTTGGAGAAACTTGGAGATGGAACGCAGAAGGTCAGCTTCAATAACATTCGACCTTAGCGTGGGTATTGGATCTGAATAAGCGGATTGACCACCAAGCCTGAAATCAATTTTCAGGCTTTTTAATGACTACTTTCTCTTCCCCTGCTCCACCAACTTTTCATTCCATGCCGTATTGCCGTCACGCTTAGTCACGTCATACTCTGAACAGAACTGAGATATGGTCATATTGTTATCGCCAGTGGCAAGCTTGAGAGCCAACTGAACTTGTTGAAGCTTGCTTTGCAGTCGCAAGATTTGACCAGCATTTGGGCTTTTCTCTTTGGCGTATTTTAAAGCCGCATGCTTACGTTCTGCCGCGCCCGCTCGGCGATCTGCTTCTGATAACAGATACTTGAGTTGAGCAACACTCTTGCCTTTCTTGAAGGCAGGATCAAGCAACTCAACGCATTCATCAAACGATGGATCGATAACGTATGGGTCAACTTTATGAGCTTGTTGGCGCATCCATTCGAGTGCGAGTTTTTCATCTGACATAATTACATCTTTACCAAAGAAACAGCCCTATATGGTATCGCTCAATAGCAAACCGCTGCAATAACAAATTGAGTGACTTTACGCCTTTTTACACTGTGCCGATTGACTAATTTAACAATCACAGCTCCAATAGTTGGCTTTAACGCATCACAAACAGCTCTTCGTGGTAGTGCTTTTCAATATCAAATTGATAGGTGTCTAATTCTTTTTTCAGTGATGTAGAGAACAACTCCGGCCCGCAGAAATACATCTCGTACTCGTTGAGGTCGCCACATTGATTGACAATTCTTCCGGCGTTTAGCCGCGGTGAGTGCAAGGTATCTATCACGGTCAACTTCACACCAACCGCGTGTGCTAGGTGCCACAACTCATCGATTAATTGCTTATCAACACCGCGAGTACAATAAAACAGTTGAATACGAGGATGATCTCGTTCTGTTTTGAGCGCTTCAAGTGTTGCAAAAAACGACGCTATCCCGACACCACCAGCAATCCAAATTTGTGGCTTGCTTAGGTCAAAATAAAGTCGACCATAGGGTCCTTCAACCGTAACCGCATCGCCCGCTTTCACTCGTTCATATAGGCCATTAGTAAAATCACCCAGCTCTTTGATCAAAAAGCGCAGCTCTGGATCATCACTGCCAGAAACAATGGTAAACGGATGCGGGTCTTCATTACCGAAACGCAAGTACGCAAACTGCCCAGCTTTGTGACCTTGCCAAGATGCCTCCGGTTTTAACACCAGCTCCATCACTTCAGCTTGTGGAAAATAGCGAGTCGAGATAATCGTCGCTGAGTGACGATTACGACGCCCAACCAAGCCCAACAAACTGTAAATCGCTGCGATAGACCCAGCCAAAGCAAATGCCACAGTTAGATAATAAATAGGTTCTCCCCAATACGCTCGTTTAAGCAGGATTACTGAGTGGAAAGCGATAAACAGGTACGCAACCGACATCAGACGGTGCGACAATTTAAACGGTTTGTACTTCACTGCCGCCCATAGTGACGCCACCAGTAAAATGAGCAACAAGTAGAAGCCCCACTCGCCAATACTCTGAGCAATACCACGTAATTCATTGACCCATAACTCCCATCCAGTCAAAACAGCTTGCGGCCCTGAACCATCGTGTCGAACAGGCTTATCTAACACACCAGACACCACCAATGACTTAGGTATTTGGTACCACAACCAGTGTGTCACACCCAGTGCAACACCACCGATACCGAGCCATTTATGGACTCGATATGCTTTATCCATACCTTTCAGCCAATTCTCAACCATAGGCAAACGCATCGCCAAGATCATTGTGATGGACATTAACACCAGAGACAAAATACCTGAGTACTGAATCATGGCTGAGCGCCATTCAAAGACATCGCTTGAAGCGAATAATTGCGGTTCCATCGCAAACCAAAAGGCTGACATTGTGGCAATCATTGCCCAAATGATATTGCGGACTGTTTTCATTTGTTAACACTCATAAAGACGACATCATTACTTTAGCTCCTGTGATGTAAAGGGACGTCAACGTACGTAAATCTATGCAAAGGATCTCGTTCATTGTGCTGTAGCAGAGATAAAAGAGACAAACTGCCCACGGCCAATAAGCGCTCTTTGATCGATAAAAGCGGATTCTTCGTACATATAAGTCCGTTAGTGAGCATGCTCGAAGATAACAATAAATGAGAAGAAGAGAAGATATGAAGGACATGACCCTTTCTAAACAAGATATCCAAACAATGGACCCGCGCCACCGCATTCGTTTGGTTAACTCCCTATCTGGATTTAAAAGCGCCAACCTAATTGGTACTTGTGATAAACAGGGGCTTGAAAACCTTGCGATAGTGAGCTCTGTCATTCACCTAGGGTCTGATCCCGCGCTGCTTGGTTTTATTGTTCGCCCAGATAAAAGCCGACGTCATACGCTAGAAAACATCCTAGAAACTAAGTACTTCACCGTTAACAGCATTGGTGCTGACTTTGTTAAAAAGGCCCATCAAACCTCGGCTCGCTACCCTAAACCAGTCTCAGAATTCAACGCGGTCGGCTTAACGGCCTATTATGACGACACATTCCCCGCTCCCTTCGTCTTGGAGAGCAGTTTAAAGATAGGGTTAGCGTTCAAAGAACAGATAACAATCGAAAGCAATCAAACGCAAATGTTGATCGGTGAAGTTATAACGATTCACGCACCCAAACGCGCCGTGATGCCGGATGGCTACCTTGATTTAGAAGCGTTGGATTTGGTCACGGTATCAGGGCTTGATAGCTACCACGTAACTCAAAGACTGCACCGATTAAGCTATGCAAAACCACAACAGCCACTCTTTCCACTCACTCGTGAAGGTAACCCAACTTCATGGGAAGCTTTCGAACTCAATCTAAACTAATTTTGTTCGGCAATTTGCTATCAAAAGTGCTAACGTCCTTTAATTCCAAGAGATGCATCTCACACAGGCGCATCTCACTGAGCACACTATTCATTCTTACGTCTGTTTCCAAGGACCCTTTTGAAGTTAACTCACTTTAAATACAAAACGCGCGAAGGCCCAGACTACCGACATGGCGATCAGGTGTCATTCATGGACATCAAACAAACCTTCGGTATGGGCAGCATTCGTGTGGGTGCTTGGGTGACGAAAGAAGAAAAAGAGTTGGCCGCAAATCTGATATTCGATTCGCTAGCCGACTTGGCTTACATCTTGGCTTTGCCACCAGAAGCGATTGGCCTTCGCGGCACATTAGGCTTAGCGTTCGGCAGTGGCGGCAGAAAAGGCGTACAAGCACACTATGCCCCGAACCAACGAGAATTAGCCCTCGCGAAGAATGCCGGAGCTGGCGCGCTCGCTCACGAGTTTTGGCATGCATTTGACCACTATATCGCTGAGAAAGCGTTTGAAATCGGCGATACCTCCGGTCCTCGCAAGCAAATCTTGTTCGCCAGTGACTGTTGGTTACACGATAGAAAGGTGCGACCTCATCCATTAAATGAAAGTTTGATGTCTGTGTTTGACGCCACATTGCTTAGCGACAATAACTTGGACAAACACGATTACGTGGCACGCAGTGTCATTGCCGACAAGGCAACGTCGGCTCGTTACTTCTCATTGCCAACAGAAATGATGGCTCGTGCCTTTGAAGCTACGATTGAATCCTGCTCAGATATCGAGAATTCTTACTTAGTCGATGGCACGACCAAACCGGATATGTTCCCGCTTTATCCAGACCTCACGCATCGCAAAGAGATTTATCAAGCGCTGCAAGGTTACTTCGCGCCGTTGGGCCGATCTTTAAGTAAATAGCATTTTGAGTCAGTAACACTCTGCAGATTTACAGTGAGTGACATGTACCATAAGTTGATCATGTGTAATCTCTGAGATAACATGTACAACAAGCGGAACATGTATAATAGTTAATTCATGAATGATTAACTATTCTGTGTATATTGAAAGATTAAACATATCCAAAAACAACAGGGTAAATAAGTGATGAATATTGTTTCTTTTACTGAGGCAAGAAATAGCCTTAAGTCTGTGCTCGATAGAGTGGTAGACGATTCTGATGTTACGGTAATAACCAGACGAGATTCAGAAGATGCAGTGGTCATGTCTCTTGATCATTTTAATTCAATGCAAGAAACCTTGTACCTAATGAGCTCGCCTAAAAACGCTGAAAGATTGGCTGAATCTATTGCTCAACTCGAAGCCGGAAATACAACCGTTCGAGAATTGAATAATGACGAATGATCGAAAGATTGTATTTACAGATAATGCTTGGGAAGATTACCTATACTGGCAAACCCAAGACAAGAAAACGCTCAAGAAACTAAATAAGTTGATTGAAGCCGCTAAAAGAACGCCCTTTGAAGGGATTGGAAAGCCGGAGCCACTAGTCGGCAACCTGTCTGGCTTTTGGTCAAGACGAATCGATGACAAGAATCGATTAGTGTATAAAGCAGATGACGATAACTTTTATATAATTGCTTGTCGTCACCACTATTAAAAGCAGTAAGCAGCACATAGAAAGGGCAGTAATGATCAGTTGGCCATCTTTGGTAAAACTCGACGGTGATGATGAGCTTATTTACGTCGCACCCGAACACGAATTTCAAGCAGAATGCTCAGACATGATCCTGGGTGAAGATGATTACCTCATTGATTCAGAGGGTAACAGCTACGCACTTCAATCGATATCAAATCAACTGGGTTTAGCTAAACGAGCTGAGCAGTATTCGGTTGAAAGCGTGACTAAACTGATTCGAAACCACGAGTTTCAAAAAGCTGAAGTGTGCCTGATGAAGATCCACTTCCTAACGATTGAAGAAGCGATTCAGTCTTTGGCTTTTGAGGCTCGCTAATACTGCTTAAGAGCTCGTATCAAAGCGAATCCCCAAGACAGATTAAACAAAAAC